>NZ_JABEPJ010000011.1:0-184371 GCF_013002825.1 Pseudoalteromonas sp. NEC-BIFX-2020_002 | reverse complement strand
TATTTAAATTAAGTGTTTTAAACATTTAATTAGCACTGTTTAAGTGCCTCGATAGCTCAGTCGGTAGAGCAGAGGATTGAAAATCCTCGTGTCCGTGGTTCGATTCCGCGTCGAGGCACCATTTATTAAAAGTTATCAATCTTTAAAATTGATAAAGTGCCTTAGCACACAGTTTAGTGTGCCGACTTAGCTCAGCTGGTAGAGCAACTGACTTGTAATCAGTAGGTCAACCGTTCGACTCGGTTAGTCGGCACCATTTATAAAGGTAGTTTGAAAAAGATGCTGACTTGTAATCAGTAGTCTGTTTAAGTTACCCGTCGACTCGGTTAGTCGGCACCATTTATTTAAATTAAGTGTTTTAAACATTTAATTAGCACTGTTTAAGTGCCTCGATAGCTCAGTCGGTAGAGCAGAGGATTGAAAATCCTCGTGTCCGTGGTTCGATTCCGCGTCGAGGCACCATTTATTCTAGCCTAGCGCTAATATCTGAAATGCCTTTTCCTACTAAAACATAGTTTCCCTACAAAAATACCTAGTTTTCGTCATAACAGACGGAGGCGACTTTGCGAACGCCAGAAAGCAAAAAACCGCGATAAAGAAACTCAGATTAAGTTTGGCGACTTAAGTTTCTAACGCGGCTTTCATAAACAATTGACTATGTTTATATGGCTATCTTAGCTGTAGGGTAATCCTGTGTCTAGTGGTAAGCCAAAAAATTGCTATCTAATGTTCCAGTCGAATATCAATTGACTAGAAAATTTAAAAATAATTTCTCATCAGGCCTAAATACAGTTGCAGATCAATGTGGCAAAAAGAAACAAGTATTTTTTGCGCTTGAAGTATTAGCCGTAACAAAATCCGATACTCAAACATTAGTTTTGGGACATATCGCATACCATCATGCAAAACATGGTAAATTTAATTCATCGGCATCAGCTGTGGCTAAGCATCTGGCTTATTCAATTAATGCAGTTAAAAACGCCCTTAAAAGCTTACTAGAGCCATTAAAAGATGAAAAAGAGCCACTACTGATAGAAACACCCAATAAATCGAGCTATAGCCGCACACTGCATTTAAATGTAAAGCACCCGCTTGGCTATCGTTTATTGCAAAGCTATACGCAGATGCTTAATAAACAACAATCGAGCCATACACTACGCTTATACCCAGTACAGCTGCACTTATTTGATTCAAAAAGTCGTTATGACTCACGCCATCAACATAAAATGCTTATGCTGCAAGCGTTGATCACTAGCAAAATTAAAGCAGGTAAAATCGCTAGCCGAAATAAACGTGATACATACCAACAAAGCATTTCACAGCTAGCCAATAAGCTAGGCTGGGCGTATATGACAGTTAAATCATTGATAGAGACTATGCTTGAGGTGGGTTTACTGTCAGTAGTACGAGAAAAAGTACGTAAAGTAGTTAAACTTATCTTTAGTTGTATTAAACCAGTTAAAGTTAAATTGTCGAGCAAACAACAGCTAAAAGTACCAACCTCAGCGCCGATAGAGCGTTATCGAGATCCCATAACTTAGTTCTTTTTTATTTTTTACTGCCTCGTTTGGTAGGGATAACCCGTGCCTGAATGACATGAATCCATTTTTTATAGGTATTTAAAGGCAGTAATTGATATTTTTTAGCATATTTGAAGTTAACTAACCTACTATTTAGCGATAAGTTGGATGTTTAGTAACTTTCTTAATTTAACTTTTAACTTAGTGATAGCTTTGCCTACAGCTATTTAAATCAGCTCTATTTGTAGTTAAGTTAATTATTCTATAGTTTTAATTGGTGATACCTTTAAATAATTATTAGATAATAAATAAAATGTTGATAAATCAGTCTGCTTTAGGAAATTAAATGTCAAAAAAAATAATAATTGATTGGTCTGAAAGCTTAATAATTGACGGAAAGCTGTTTCCAAAAGACAGGTTAAATAGAGCAAAATATGCTGATTTTTTAACAGGCTATTTATCTTCACAGGGGTTTGACCCAAGTAGAAAAGATGAAGAAAAGCGAAATTATGTAATAAATCTCAATTCTGGGTGGGGAGCTGGTAAAACCTTCTTTTTAAAAATATGGGAAAGTGATTTGGCAAATAATTATCCAGTTGTTTATGTAGATGCATGGGAAAAAGATTATTCAGATGACCCTCTGATGACTGTTTTTTCAGCAATAATATCTTCACTTCGAAAGCAATCCGGAAAAGACTCTGATTTAATAAAAGTTCCCCCCAAAATTTTAGGGCTATTGAAAGCTGCTGCCCCAGGATTGGCCTGAGGAATATCAAAAAAGGTCATTGGTGTTGATATATTAGATCTTTTAGGAAGCTCAGATACGGATGACAATAGTGATGAAACTAAACCCATAGATCTAAGCAACGCAGCTTCAGAGGCTGTTAGTTACTTGCTTAAAGAGCATGATAGTAGAGGTAAAGCTATCGAGAGCTTAAAAAAAGCAGTTTTAGAGTGGGTCAAAGTTGCAGTTAATGCAAAAGAGCTTTCGTTTCCTGCATTTATTCTGATTGATGAATTAGATCGTTGTCGGCCAAGTTATGCTATTGAAATGCTTGAAACAATTAAACATATATTTGATATACCTGGTGTTGTATTTGTTGTAGCTACAGATACGGAACAGCTTCAGCATGTTGTTAAGTCAGTATATGGCGTCGGGTTTGATGCTAGGTTATATTTAGGAAGGTTTTTTAATAGCCGTTTTAGTTTGAAATCACCAAATTTAAGTAACTTCCTAGATGTTCATTGCGACTCATATGTTTTTTCTCATGACTATCTCACTGTTAAATGCATAAAAGTTTTACCATACAATAATGAAGCTACTAGCAGCCTAGAGAATATCGCTATCGTCCTAGATTCATTCCAAGTACCTGCTAGAACTGCAATTCAGATAGCAGATAGGATTATTGCAACTATAGAAAACTTGCCAAATAACTCAGCTATAGATCTAGTAATGCTTACGACTTTACATTGTATTAAAGAGATCGATAATGAGTTATTTGAGGATATTGCTTTAGGTAAATTCAGGCGGTTTAAAGAAAATGGTAAGGAATGGACTTTAAATGATTATTTGGTTGAGCTTGTAAGTGATAGAGGAGTACTTCTTAAAATGTGGTTAGAGCCGCAAGAGATTACAGAATTTCTGAAAGCATATAAATATACAAGACCGAATCGATATCCGAGCGGTTTGTACGAGTTTAGTTACTCTGATTACCTGCAAGAAATATTCTCCCAATTCTTTGACGTTACTTCTGGCTTTTCGGGTTTTCTTGACTTTTCGTTCTCAAAAGACGATTCACCTACTGCATTAGAAAGTGCAGCTTCAGAACTTTATCAGAATGAATCATCGACTACATATAACAATGATATTTCGAAAGGGCAGTCTGGTATATTGTGGCTGAAATATATCTATTGCAGTGAACCTTTCGATAGAATATCAAAAAGTCATTATCATGATTTAGTTGAGCTTTCTTCAGCACTAGATTGGCTAGGTGAAGATGAAGCCTAGTAAAGTTAAAAGAACCGCGTCACTCCCGCGAAGCAATAGGGGAGTGACGCGGTGGGCAAACCCAACCGTACCAACAGGTCTATTACTTTTGTTGAAGTTATGGGCGGGTTATGCCACTATCAGGTTACTTACTTAACGAGGCCATTGGTCATCGTATCTTTAGCACAAAGCTTTCAGCTTTGTCATTTCGAAAAGCTACAAACGTGTGTAGCTATTAGCCAATAGGCATTTAATCTTCAAAATAACTAAAAATTTATTTGGCGTTTGTTCGCCTAAAATTCGCTGTATTAGCGATTTTGTGAAGTATTAATAGCTCTTTAGCGGCTTAAAAAAATAGGAGACTTGTTATCACTTAACTAACCTGTGCTAAGCACATTTTGTATAGCGCTTTATCTTGTACGCCCAAGTGGGAAACAACTAAGGCGAGGCTATTTCGGCCATTTTGAACTTTGTGCCTTTGTTCGTATTTATACGAAAATTGTACGCTCCAACGTGCAATTGGCATTTAAAACTTATCATTTGGATATCAGTTCAATTAGTTAGTTGAGTGCATAACAGGTTATTTTAACTCTCCGTTAAGTAGTGACTTATGAGTAATTTAAAATACCAGTTACAAGGTTTAATCCTTCGAAACCAAGACGGCAGTTTTAGCGTTCAAGCTGGACGTAAAAAATGCCTGATTCAAATAGCCTCACAGCTAAAAGAGGGGGGCTACCGACTGCAATCGGTTAATTCGTTAAAACCTAAGCATGTAAATTACTTAGTAGAACGTTGGCAAACCGAAAAGCTTTCGCCTGGCACGATTAAAAACCGCATGGGTCATATCAGATGGTGGGCTGAAAAAGTTGGCAAGTCTTCAATGTTACCAAAATCTAATAATGGCTCTAATCAAGCAATCACGCTGGATTTAGAAAAACGGTCATACATACCAACAGAATCAAAAGGTAAAGAGCTGGACTCTGTGAAGCTTGAAAGAATCACTGACAACCTTGTAAAGCTATCACTAAAGCTACAGCGCGAGTTTGGTTTACGCAGAGAAGAGGCTATAAAATTTAGACCTAACTATGCATTACGTGGCGATCAGTTAGTTTTAAAATCATCATGGACAAAAGGCGGAAGGCCCAGAACACTTCAAATTAGAACCGATGCACAAAGAGCGTTATTAGCTGAAATTCAACAAACTGTCGGCGGCGGTGCTCTGATCAGAACTGATCGAAATTACAAACAACAATTAAAAAGCTATGAATGGCAAACAAGCCGAGTTGGCCTTGATAAAAACCATGGTTTGCGGCACATGTACGCACAGCAGCGCTATTTAGAATTAACTGGCTGGCAACCCCCAATTAATGGTGGCCTAACAAGCAAAGAGCTAACTCCAGAACAAAAGATCATAGATAGAGAGACTAGGTTAAAAATATCGAATGAGCTTGGGCATAGTCGAGAGCAAATAACTGTTATCTATTTGGGACGGTGATAATATCAAAAATTATATTATTCTGTTTTAATTAGGTCTTTAATCATGCGGTTTTGTAGTTGTTCTATAATTGGGAAATCATTTATAGTTAAATATTTCATTCCAGAATCGATATATTTCATATGCTCAGGCGGTATGACGTTAGAATCTACTCCAGCAAAGTCGCATAGGTTTTTATAAAAAGACTTTAATACTCGAAAAGCTGCAACTATTTCAGTAGTAGTAGTTCCTGCTGTTAATACAGATTTAAGGTCTGGCTGCTCTTTTATTTTAACTGGAACGAGGACTCCTTTTTCAGCCAAATCATTATATACTTCAGGTACACCTAGGCACTCAGCAATTCTAAATATTGCGCTGCTTGCATTTAAATAAAAATCAATAGCCGTATTTAAATTTCCTGAACTTAAAGTTGCATCAATTCCAAATCTTGCTGTTTGTAGGTTGGATCTAACATATTCGAATAAATCTTTATTTGGAATTGGAAGACCATGTTCAGGTTTACCATTAAAAAAATTCTTATATAAGCGAGGGTGCGCTTTAAATTTTATATTTATTGTTGATAAATAATTTACCTCACCGATTTGCTCAAAATAAGAAAATAAATCTTGGCGATGTGATCTGTATGTATCAATATTATTTTTGTAGGTTGTTATTTTTATTTGTTCAGCAGTTTGCTCTGTTGCATGTAAACGACTTACTAAGATGGATAAAGGAAGTGATAAAGAGAGTAAAGTAACCGGTAAAATAGAAATTTCAATGAAATTATTGAAGCCTGCCGCAGTTAATAAAACCTCGCGACCATTCCAAGCTAAGTAGCCTGTAGTGAGAAAATATAAAATTGGGGTGATAATAGAAAGCCAAAAAAGCCCTTGTTTCATGAGCCCAAGTTCAGGGTGCAGCCTAAGCGTGAAAAGAACTCTTTTTCTTAAATTTTTTTCATTGCTAATAAAAAATAAAACAATACAGAAAGAAATTAGTAATGGTGAAAGTAGTAGTAAAGTTAACTTGAGCATAGTTTAGCCTTGCATGGCAATGTTATGTTTTTAATAAATAAGGTGTTACCAGTATGCATAAGTATTTTTACATGACAACGAAAAATGTTTTTTTGTGTTACAAAGGCAGCAAAGAAATAAATACAGAATCTCAGGTTGATACTTTTATAGCCTCTACAATGGAGTTTGGTATAGGCCACACAAAAGAGAGCGCCTTAGAAGATTTAAATTTCAATTTAGCAGGGACTAAGAACATAAAACTACAGGGGTAATTTAGGCTTAAAAAAGATTTGCTTTTTAAATAATGGCAAATTATAGTGAAAACAGCTGAAATATAGAGAAATCAGCTAGACCTACAATAGCGAGGCCGTTGGTCATCGTGCTTTAAGTAGCCACCCATTAAGTGAGTGTGCTTATCAAATAGTGAAATACTAATCCAAACATTCGTGTGAGTTCAGTTTGGAAAATAAAATTATTTTGATTATTACCTGTTGCTAAAAACGGCAGGTACATCTTATTGTGCGAGAAACCTATGAATTTATTCCTTTCAAAAAATGAAGTTGCGGAGCTTACAGGCAGAAAACAACGCCAGAAGCAGCTCGAACAACTTACTACCATGCGTATAACCTTCACCTTAGATGCTTTTGGTTGGCCTAAAGTGTTACGTAAAACCATTGAAGCTGAGCTTGGCGCTAGCTCTACATGGCAATCAACGAAAAGCCGTTCTACTCTTAAAGACAGTGAGCTGAATTTAGGGGATTAATACGATGGGTAGAAAGCGTTCACCAGAAAATGAAAATCTACCCAGAGGTATGATCTTCAATAAAAAAGCACAAACCTATTATTTAAGAGGCAAAGATCAAAAAGATATTCGCCTAGGTAAAAGTATTAATGAAGCTTTTCGAAATTATTACGCTTACGCTGAGATTAACTTTGAATGCCATACAGTTAGTGACTTGATTGACCGTTACTTAAAAGAAATTTCACCAACAAAAGCCGAAACCACTCACAAAAGCAATTTAAGTGCAGCCAAGCATCTACTCAAAAGGTTTGGGCACATGAACCCCTTAATGCTTCGTGCTCGCCATGCATATCAATATTTAGATCTCAGAGCGCGTGAAGGAGCTCCAGTAAGAGCAAATCGAGAATTTGCACTACTAAGTACCATTATGACTCATGCTGTGCGTTGGGGCATAATCGATAGTACGCCATTTCACGGTATTATACGTAACCCAGAAAAGCCTAGAGATAAGTTAGTTACAAATGAAGAAGTTGCGATTTTTCATAAGTATTGCCCTCGCTGGTTACAGCTTTATATTGAATTAAAGCTCGCTACAGGACTACGGCAAACTGACATGCTTAAATTGAGTAGTAAAGATTGGGATGAAACCACTGGCTTGAGGGTGCATACATCTAAGAACAAAAATAGAATGCAATTTGCTTACTGTGAGCATGTGGCGCTCATTATTGCAGATCTTAAAGAAATTAATGGTTATCGTGGAAAAGAAAAAAGCAAAGCACCTTTATTTCATTGGTATTTTTTTGCTTCACATGCAAATGCTCGTCTTGAGAAACCATTAACACCTGATGGGCTCAGAACGGCTTGGAATAAAGCCATGCTAGAAGCAATTAACATCGGTGAACTAGACAAAGCGCAACGATTTCAAGAAAGAGATTTAAGAGCGAAAGTGGCAAGTGATTGTGAAAATATAAACCAAGCATTTGAACTGCTCGGGCATTCTAATGTGTCGACAACTAAAAGGGTTTATAGACGCGGCTATTCACAAGTTAACACTTTAGCCCCGCAGTCGAATAGCAAAACTAACGTAAAACAAAGCATTGAAAAATAGCATTAAAACGGGCATTATCTCTAGGTTAGGATTGTTGAATTATTTAAATTTTTTTATAACTATATAAAAAATAAGAAATTTTAAATAAATTAACGTAGTAATATAAACCAGACGAAAATTATAGGAATATTTTTGTAATTTAGTTTAGGAAAAACAGTATTTTAGGTGTTTTGGCAGGTGGGTTGAAAATCCTCGTGTCCGTGGTTCGATTCCGCGTCGAGGCACCATTTATATTAAAGCCCTGCATTTGCGGGGCTTTTTTTTATCTGAAGTTTATATAAGCTCGGTAGCGGTCTCAAACTACGTTCGATTACAAAATACATCCCTGTATTTTGCCCTACGGGCCATCCGTCGGATGTTAAAAATTGTTCCAGACAATTTTTTGCCGCGTCGAGGCACCATTTATATTAAAGCCCTGAATTTGCGGGGCTTTTTTTGGAATATGCTGAACGAGTGGTTTGCAAGGAGATACCATCTATTTTAACATCTCAGCGGTGTTAATTTTTAACCTCTGAAAGTTCCTCATAAGTCCGTGCTTATACCAATCTGCACAAATATTTGAACAATCTAACGAATTAAATCACGGTATAATGTCGTTAAAAATTTTTGCCTAGTTATAGCGCAATCTTCTTGTCATTAAATAGACCCCATATCTACGCTGATTGGTATTACTACAAGCAACAAAGGCTTTTTATGGGCCTTAGATAAACTCTATTTCTTTTACCCCCAGTTCAACCCCCAAAACCTGCGATTTATCGTGACCTTTGTTTTATTTGTGTAATGTTATGTAAAGTCAGTTGAGCTATCTCACTGGCAGTGCTTGAATTACACTCATAAATAGAAGTAATTCAGGTTTTTATATGATTTGGCAATTTAAGCCGAGTTTAGTGGCGGTTAGTGTTTTGCTACTCAGTGCATGCAGCAATCAGTTTAACCCTACTGAGCGAGAGCAGGATATAGCAAACACCCCTGAGCAATGGCAACAAGCCAAGGCTTCAGCATTAAAGGTTGAAGATAATTGGCTTCAGCAACTAGAACACCCGCACGTATTTGCATTAGTTGAGCAAGCGCTTGTAAATAACCAGCAAATTTTGCAATCAGGGTATGACGTTGCAATTAAACAACAGCAATTAATTGCATCGGGCGCGGCTTTGTGGCCGAGCTTAGATTTATCTATGCGTACCAGTCGAAGTAAAGATAATCGCCCTGTTAGCTATAACAATGCGAGTTCGGCAAACTTAACGCTTAGTTATGAAGTTGATTTATGGGGCAAACTTTCAGATGCACAGCGTCAGGCAAATCTGGACTTTTTAGCGCAGCAAGCAAGTTTTGAACAAACTAAGCAGCGTTTAGTCGGCGATGTTGTCAGTAGTTGGTTTAATGTTATAGCGGCACAAAAATTATTGGCGTTGTATCAACAACGAGAAAAAAACGCTGAGCAAAATCTAGCGATTATTGAGTCGGGTTATCGTCAAGGTTTAAATGATGCACTTGATGTTTATTTAACGCGTAACGAACTCAATACGGAACGTTCTCGTATTGCGGGTCAACAAGCAACACTCAGTCAAGCAATTCGCACCTTAGAGCGCCTAACAGGGAATTACCCAAGCGGTGCATTAAGTGTTGAGGCTGATTTACCTTTATTAAATAAATCTATCCCTTTAGGTTTACCTTCAGAGCTGATAACGCGTAAGCCGAGCTTGATGGCTAGCTGGTATCAGTTATTAAGTACAGACGCCAGTTTAGCCTATGCCCATAAACAGCGTTTTCCAAGTTTAGACCTTAGCGCTACTTTAGGGGATAGCACTGCGCGGGTGAGTGATTTGTTTTCGCCATCAAGTTTAGCATGGTCATTAGTAGGCAGTATTTCTATGCCGCTTTTTGATGCAGGTAGGCTCAGTGCTAATGAAGAAGCGGCGCGTTTATCTATGTTACGCCAAGAGCAAGTATACCTAGCGAGCTTATATGATGCATTTAACGAGGTTGAAACGGCTATTTCGCAAGAGCAATCTTTGCAAATACGTTACTTAGCTACGCTTAAAGCGCAAGAAAATGCGATTGCAGCTGAGCAACTTTCTTTTGAACAATATCAAAATGGTTTAGTAACTTATACCACAGTGCTTGATGCGCAAGACCGTTCTTTTGACGCGCAAAGCTCCGTGATTGAAATTAAGAATCAACTAATCATAAACCGAATTAATCTCCATATTGCCCTTGGTGGCGATTTTTCACAGCCAACCAACGAATCAACTGAGCAATAATTATGAATATCAAAAAAACCAAAATTATTATCCCTGCGGCCATAATCGCAGCTACGGCCTTGTTAGTGATGTTTATTGGCTCAAATCCACCAGAGGCAAAGCGCTTTGGTTCACCACCTAAAGCTAAAATTAGCGTCACAGTGCAAGCGTTACAGCCTCAGCAGTATCAAGTGATGATCGATAGCTTTGGGACTGTAAAACCGCGTACACAAAGTATTTTAGTGGCGCAAGCATCAGGGCAAATCATCGATAGTAGCGAACAATTTAGGGAAGGTGGTTTTTTTGAAAAAGGCGATGTACTTTTACAACTTGATGATAGAGATCACCGAGCAGAAGTAAAATCAGCCCAAGCCAACTTGCTAACAGCACAGCAAGGCTTTCAAGAAGAGCAAGCACGCAGTCGTCAAGCTATCGTTGACTGGCAGCGTTTAGGTAATGGCAAACAAGCAAGTAATTTAGTGCTACGCGAACCACAACTAGCAGCAGCTAAAGCACAAGTACTTTCAGCGCAAGCACAACTTGAAAAAGCGAACTTAAATTTAGAGCGCACTAAAATAACAGCCCCTTATGCAGGGCGTGTGTTAAGCCGCAATGTGGATCTTGGTCAGGTCGTGAGTAACAACACACAATTAGCGACTATCTATGCCATCGACAGTGTTGAGATACGTCTACCAATTAAAAATAAAGACTTACCTTTTATTGATTTACCAGAGCAATTTAGAGATGGCATGAACAACGCTAGTGGCTCAGTCGTTGAATTTAGCTCTAACTTAGTTGGCGTACAAAAATGGCAAGGACAAGTTGCCAGGACTGAGGGCGCAATTGACGAAAATGCACAGCAACTTTATGTTGTTGCGCAAATTAACGATCCTTATAAAGCAACGGCTCAAAATCAATACCCTATTAAAATTGGTCAATATATTAAAGCGCAAATCAGTGGCAAATTAGTTGCTGATGTATTAGTTATTCCAAACAGTGCCATTTATCAAGGCACGTATGTTTATATTGTTGAGCAAGGTGTACTACAGCGTAAAAATATTCGTTTAGCGTGGCAAAATGCTACGCAAGCAATTATTGCCGAGGGTTTAAAAAGTGGTGATAAGTTGGTGCTTACACCACTTGGGCAAGTTAGCTCAGGCACTGGCGTTAAAGTCATTGGTGAAGCTGAAAAAGAAAGCGAGAAACCTGCCCGTAAAAGACCCTCGCGTGAGCAGCTAGAAGCGATGGCCAAAAAACAAGGGATCACCGTAGAAGAACTTATACAAAAGCGCAAAGCAGCACGTCTGCAAGGAGATAAGGCATGATAGCTTGGTTTACTAAAAACCATGTTGCAGCAAACTTATTGCTCATTAGCATTGTTTTTGCAGGTTTATTTAGCCTTACCACACAAATACCATTAGAGGTTTTTCCATCATTTGAAACGGACCGTATTAGCGTTAGTGTCTCTTTACGAGGCTCAACCCCAGAAGACGTTGAACAAGGGGTAACAATCCGTATTGAGGAATCAGTACAAGACTTAGAGGGCATTAAACAAATCTCAAGTCGTTCGTCTGAAGGTTCAGCTTCAGTGAGCATTGAAGTTGATAGTGGCTACGATCCTCGAGAGCTATTGGCTGATATAAAAAGCCGAGTTGATGCAATTAATACCTTTCCTGCTGACGCTGAAAAACCAGTCGTCGCTTTAGCTCAGCGTAAGCGAGAAGTTATTGCCGTTACTGTTTCCAGTGATTACGGTGAAAAAGAAACGCGAGAATACGCTGAGCAGGTTCGCGATCAATTACTGCGTCTACCCAGTGTGACTCAAGTTGAACTCAGTGGCGTACGCGATTATGAGCTGGCCATTGAAGTAAGCCAAGATACACTGCGCCAGTATAGTTTGAGTCTCAGTGATATTTCACGGGCGATATCAAATTCAAGTACTGACATCTCTGCAGGAAATTTAAAAACAGAAGGGGGCGATGTGCTTATTCGCTCTAAAGGGCAGGCATATCGTAAAGATGAGTTTGCTCGTATTGCTGTTAAAAATCAAAAAGATGGCACAATTATTCGCTTAGGTGACATTGCAACTATCAGCGATGATTTTGAAGAAACTCCTGTACGTACACGTTTTAACGGTAAGCAAGCGGCTTTTATCGATGTCTATCGCATTGGCCCACAAAGCGCTATTACGGTTGCCGATGAAGTAAAAGAATATATCGAAGGTCAGCAAAATAAATTACCACAAGGGTTTGATTTAAGTTACTGGGATGATGACTCCGAGCTGGTTAAAAGCCGTATTGCCACACTAACCACCAATGCGTTGCAAGGCGGTATTTTGGTACTGGCATTATTGACGCTATTTTTACGACCTGCTATCGCTTTTTGGGTATTCATTGGCATACCCGTGTCATTTATGGGCGCATTTTTAGCCATGCCATTATTTGGTGTAACGCTCAATATTATGAGCTTATTTGGCTTTATCTTGGTGTTAGGGATCGTTGTTGATGATGCCATTGTTACCGGTGAGAATGTCTATACTCACCTGAAAACCGCAGAATCAGGAGAGCAGGCCGCTATTCTTGGTACTCAAGAAGTAGCAACCCCAGTCACGTTCGGTGTATTAACCACCGTTGCTGCATTTTTACCGCTGGCGTTTATTGAAGGTGGCCGAGGCGCACTGTTTGCTCAAATTCCTGTGGTGGTGATCCCGGTATTATTATTCTCACTGATTGAGTCTAAATTTGTACTACCCGCCCATTTAAAATATATAAAACTGCGCCATGAAAAAGGCGAGCCCTCTAAATTTGATAAATTCCAACAGCGTTTTGCTGACGGGTTTGAGCTTGCAATTTTAAAGTATTATCAACCGTTATTAAATCTGGCTCTACGCCATAAACTTGCCACGGTAAGTTTATTTGTTGGGATTTTTTTGATTATTTTAACCATGATCACCAGTGGTTGGACTAAGTTTATCTTTTTCCCACGCATACCAAGTGAAACGGTACGCGTTAATTTAACATTGCCTACAGGCACTCCATTTGAAGTAACTAATAAGTACGTGATTGATATGTCTGATAAGGCTCGTCAATTACAAGACAAGTATCGTGATAAAGATAGTGGCGAAAGCGTTATTTTAAATATTTTAGCAACGACTGGTGGACGTGGCGGAGCTTCTAACTCAGGCAGTGTACGTTTTGAAATAACCCCTGCTGAAAAGCGCGATTCAGATATTGGCTCGCGAGAGCTTGCCAGCGAATGGCGTGAACTAATTGGTGTGATCCCAGGTGCTGAGAGCTTAACCTTTAGGGCTGAAATCGGCCGTAGTTCTGATCCAATTGATGTTCAGCTCACAGCAACTTCATTATCAACGCTACAAGAAGTGGCCGAGCATGTTAAAACGCGTTTAGCGACTTACCCAACGGTGTTTGATATTGCTGATAGCATGTCCGATGGTAAAGAAGAGCTACAAATTGAGCTAACAGAGCAGGGCTTAGCGCTGGGTTTAAATCGTGTTGATGTATCACAGCAAGTGCGTAATTCATTTTTTGGTGCGCAGGCACAGCGTATTCAGCGTGGTCGTGATGATGTACGAGTTATGGTGCGCTTACCCATTGATGAGCGTCGCTCAGTGGCTGATTTAAAAGATATTCTTATTAATACGCCAACCGGTGGCACAGTACCGTTATCACATGTGGCAACGTTAGTTCCGGGGCAAAGTCCATCGACGATTAACCGTATCGACCGTTACCGTACATTGAACGTGACTGCTGATATCGAAAAAAACAACACTAATATGACGGTGCTTCAAGCTGACTTAAAAGTGTTTCTGGATGAATTAGTACAACAATACCCAGGTGTTAGTCACTCTCTCGAAGGAGAAGCAAAAGAGCAGCGAGAATCCTTTGGCTCGCTTGCATGGGCGCTGGTTTTTGTATTCTTTATTATTTATGGATTATTAGCGATTCCATTCAAATCTTACTTACAGCCTCTTATAGTAATGAGTGTGATCCCATTTGGCATGATAGGTGCTGTTGTAGGGCATTGGATCATGGGCATGGATCTAACTATTATGAGTTTGCTAGGGATGCTGGCTTTGATCGGAGTTGTGGTCAATGACTCGCTGGTATTAGTTGATTTTATTAATAAAAAGCGCAGTGAAGGCGGCGAATTACTGGAAGCTGTAAAAATGGCGGGTGCATCGCGTTTTCGTCCTGTTATGTTAACGAGTTTAACGACCTTTATCGGTTTAATGCCGCTATTGTTTGAAAAAGCCACCCAAGCGCAGTTTTTAATCCCAATGGCAGTCAGCCTTGGCTTTGGGATAATTTTTGCAACCTTTATCACTTTGTTATTAGTGCCTGTTAATTACCTATTGATGGAACGAGTGCAAGGCTGGTTTAAGTAGTTGTTAAGTTGATAACTTTAAATGCTTGCAGATTTTTAAGATCTGCAGGCATTTTTTTCAACTATTTTTTTCAGCTAAGGTAAACTGGATACAAAGCATTTAATTTCAAGGTCTCATAATGATTGAGTATCCAGTAGATCAACTTCCCCAGCTTATTGATGAGCTTTTACAGTGTGATACCACAGAGCGTAAAAACAAGCTCTTAGCTGATGCTAAAGAAATTCTCTCAACCGAACATTTATCATTATTATTTGAGGCGTTACCAAAAGAGCAGCGTCTTGATATTTGGCAATTACTTGATGAAGACACTCAGCACGAAATATTTATAAACTTAGGTGCAGATAGTTGTCGTTGGTTGTTACAGAGCCTTGATGAAGCAGACGGTTTTAAGTTACTTGATGAAGTAAGTGTTGAAGAGCTGCTTGAGCTTGAGGAAGTGATCCCTGAGCGTTTTGTTGAATATGCACGTCGCCAATTAGATGAAGTACAAACAAGACAGTATGAATTAGCGCAACAATATTCACCAGAACAATTGGGCCATTGGCTTGATTTTGATTCCTTAAAAGTATCGGAAAAATTAACCGTAGGCGGGGCGAAAAAAATTCTGCAAAAAGGCCTGCCTCAATATACAGAGGTTATTTATTTAGTAAGTCGTAAAGGTACATTGATTGGCGAGGTGTCAGTAAATGCGCTACTCAAAGCACAAGATTCCGATTCGTTATTGAGCTTTGCCAATCATGATGTCACTTCGCTGCATGCAGACGATGACTTATATGAAGCGGCAGAAGTGGTGATCCACAGCGAAAAAATGGCAATGCCGGTTGTAAATGTCGATAATAAATTGTTGGGGCGATTAAAAGTTACCTCAGCGTATGGGTTACGCCAAGAAGTAACCGATGAAGCCGCTGCAAAAGCTGGTGGTTTACGCGAAGACGAAGACCTGTTTGCCAGTGTTCGTAAAAGTGCTAAAAACCGTGGCATTTGGTTAGGTATAAATTTAGCTACTGCATTTTTAGCATCATGGTTTATTGGTTTATTTGGCGCGACAATAGAGCAAGTTGTAGCGTTAGCTGTATTGATGCCAGTTGTCGCCTCCATGGGCGGAATTGCCGGTAGCCAAACTTTAACCGTAATCGTGCGGGGCCTAGCGCTGGGGCAGGTGACAGATTCAAACCGAAAAGCACTGCTTAAAAAAGAGCTTAGAGTTGGTGCTGTAAATGGTTGTGTTTGGGCTGTGGTTATTGGCTTGCTTACTTATTTATGGTTTGCAGACGTGATGCTTAGCATTACCATTACCGTGGCTATTTTGCTTAACTTAATAGCAGCTTCTGTGTCTGGCGTTGTGATCCCGTCGATTCTGGATAAGATGAAAATCGATCCCGCTTTATCTGGTTCGGTTATTTTAACAACAGTGACTGATATTGTCGGTTTTGTGACTTTCTTAGGCTTAGGTAGTTTATTGTTACTTTAGTACTTTTGAATGCGAAATTTTTTAGTTATTTACTTGCAGCTAATTGATTTCATTTTTATTTCTGTTGTGTGAATCTTTCGTGAAGAACTGGTTGGCGTGTATCATCTAGTTCTTTTTTATCATAAAGTGCCTCTCTCGCAATGACGAGTTATATAATTAAAAAGGAGACATTCATGTCTAAGAAAGAAGCTAAAGCAGTAAATAAAGAAGTTAAATCAATTAAAAAAGAAATCAATGCGCGTAAAGAAAAAGTAGCAAAGCAAAAATCTAAAATTGGTAAGCTAAAAAAAGCACTTAAAAAAGTAGCTTAATTACCATGCAAGCAATACTGATGCTAACCTAGCATTAGTGAGGGTATATAAATCAATATACTTTAGATGCTTGGGCAGTTGCGGTTTAATCGCCGTAATTGCCAGCCTTTTACGTTTGTCACCTTCCAATATAAAACTCACCACAACAGTGTAAGTTAAAATTTTACCGCTGATAATTAGTTTTAGTAGATTAATTATTCAGTAATATTTGTTAATAATTTTATGCAAATATGCTTTAATTGATGTATCACTTTTTCTGTATTAAGTACTTTTTTAGAACCAATGATAAAGACTTGCATTACTGTTGCTTTTTTTATGTGTATTATGCCCAAGCCAGCCTATTCATCTGAGCACTTTAGCGATCACGAGCAATACTGCCTAAACCAAGCAGCTGAAAATTGTTTAGAGTTAATATCAAACAACTTATTACAAGCACAACCAAAGTCTACAAATTGGTATAAATTAAAATCTTATCAGTTAGATTATTTCTACGATACGTTAAATTACAATCAAATAATTAAGCAAATCGAGCCGCTTATTGATGACGAAAGCTTACCATCGGTATTTAAATCACAACTCTACTTTTACTATGCAAAAGCGCTCAATGGCTCTGATAATAATGAATTAGCGCAAGTTTATGCAGATAAAGCGATAGCTAAACTAGAAGACATGTATCAAGCATTCGAAAATCCCTTACGGTTAGTTGAGCTGGCAAATTTGCACTATGTATTTGGTAATAAAGAGCTCGCTTATCAAATATTACTTAGTGTGGGTAATCGTTACAGCAAAAGTCGTGATGCTATTTTTAATTTTGAGCTAAATTCAAATAAGGCAAATGTTTTACATGCATGGGGAGATTTTAACAAAGCAGCCAAATTTAGAAAGCTAGCGTTAGATTGGATAAGTAATAGCGACCATCAAACTAAAATAATTATTGCGCAAGGAAACCTCGCGCGGACATATCAGCTTGCAGGTAAATATGAACTTGCAATAAATTATTACCTCGCGTCATTATCTTATATGGACGGTAAAGAAAGTAATGTTCATTATCCAATATATTTATTACGGTTAGCCGAGACTCATATGCAAATGGGCAGTTTAGCCCTAGCCGCTAAGAATTTAAAACAAGTAAACAAACAAGGTCTAAAAGCAGGCCATTTGGCACTTTACACTAAGTTAGATAGCGCATTATCAAACGTTAAAATTAAATAGCAGTAAATACTTACCTCTCAAATACCATTTTCCTCCGTTTGAATTTACCAATATGGTATAGAGCAAAGTCGTGTCTAAATTAAAATTTTAAAGTCATCAAAACCAATCTTTTTGTAAAGTAAGCTTGACTTTGCGTTGTTTTTACACAAGTATAGTAAAGTAAACTTTACTTTAACTTGATAGAGGTTCATATGTCTAAACAAACACACCTTACGCTCAACCAGCGTAATAAAATGAACACGGCATCTTTAGCTAAATGGACATTATTTTGGATGCTTTCATTAGCATTTGTATCATTTGGGCCAAACTTACTCTGGGAAGGAAATATAATTTTAAGTGTTATTGCTGTGGTTATTAATTTAGCCGTTGGTTTGATGATGATTTTAGCTAATAAGCGTCATTTACAAGGGTTAGATGAAATGCAGCAACGACTGCAACTCAATGCGATGGCAATTACACTCGGCGCTACTTTAATCGTTGGCTTAGCGTATTCATCACTTGATAATAGCGCTTTAATTCCTTTCACAGCTGATATATCTCATTTAGTGATTTTTATGGGCCTTACGTATTTTTTCACAACACTTTTTATGCATAAACAGTTAGGCTGTGGCGAGGAAGGTGAATGAAAAATCGTCTGAAAGTACTGCGGGCCGAGCGTAACTACACACAAGCCAAATTAGCTGAATTACTCGATGTTTCAAGGCAAACTATTAATGCAATTGAAAAAGGCAAATTTGATCCTAGCTTACCTTTAGCATTTAAGGCTGCTCGATTATTCAATTTAAAAATTGAGGATATTTTTGAAGATGAGGAATACTAAAAACGATCACCAAGGAGTTGTTTTAAAGTAATTATCTAAGTGATCAATAAGTGCCCTGATAGCCGGTGATAAATGCTTTCGAGAGCTATACAGGGCATAAATATTTAGTTCATCAGGTTGCCAATCTGGCAGTATATGTATTAATTCGCCACGCGCAATATAACTATTTACTAAATAGGTTGGTAAAACCGTTACTCCAAATCCATTTAATACCGCACTTAGTAATGAGGTTGCTTCATTAGCACAAAGACGACTGTTTAAACTAATTGACTCAAACATTTCTTTTTTACGTAAATGTAAGATATGGTTTGCAAAGTGTTTGTGCGCTAAATAATCATGATTGACTAAGTCGTTAGGTTGATTGATATCAGCGTTATTATGAATGTAATCAACTGAGGCGACAATCGCTGACTTGCAAACACCAATGGGCTTACCTATTAATGATGGATCGGGGTTTGCGGCAATTCTAATTGCTAAATCAATTTGTTTTTCAGTGAGGTTCGCAGCGACGTCACTCAAGTCAAGTTCAATGTTGATCAGTGGGTTTTGTTGTATAAAAGGTTTTATTGCAGGTATAAGCTGTGATTGGCTAAAAGATACGCTGGTTGCAACGCGAATAGTGCCTGACAATGCAGCTTTAGGCAGTGCGATTGTACTAAGATGCTCACCTTGTTCAAGCCACTGTTGGATGTTTATTAAATAGGCTTCGCCCGCAGTCGTTAATGAAACCTTGCGAGTTGTACGGTGTAATAAGCGTGTTTTGAGCCAATTTTCCATAGTTTCTATATAACGGCTTACCATCGCGCGCGACATATTCAAGCGATCAGCTGTAGCTGAAAAACTACCTGAGTGGGCAACATCTATAAATACTTTTGCAGCGATTAACCTATCCATCAATTAGCTCTATTTTTGAAATAATGATGCTTAGTATTGTGCGTATATCTGAGTTAATCAATCCTTTATTATTCTCACATCGAAATAATTATTGGAATTGAAATGAAAAAAATACTTTTAATCGCATCGTTGTTATTTACAAGTTACCACACGAATGCGGCACAGGAATCGTCATTAAAACTGGATGTTTATAACGCTGATAGTAATAGCTTTACTGTAAACGCAACTGTGCTTTATTCAGACACAGAAGCGGTTGTTGTAGATACGGGGTTTACAAAAGCAGATGCACTAAGAATTGCAGCAAAAGTATATGATTCAGGTAAGCAATTAACGACCATTTTTATAAGCCAAGCTGATCCAGATTATTATTTTGGGGCGGAAGTATTGCATGAGTTATTCCCAAATGCGCAAATTATTACAACATCGGCAGTTGGAGAGGTAATCGCGGAGAAACGAGATAAAAAAGTTGCGTTTTGGGGGCCAAAAATGGGCTTGAATGCGCCAGTAAAACCAATTATACCAGCAACATTTAAAGGCACTAAAATTAGTGTTGATCAGCATATCATTGAAATAAAAATACACGATGGGGTACTTGCGCATCGGCCTTACCTTTGGATCCCCGAAACTAAAACAATTTTAGGTAATGTCGCGATTTCTGCGGGACACCATGTTTGGATGGCAGACACGCAAACACCAGGTAGTGTAAATGCATGGCTAGAGCAACTTAATCAAATGAAGGCACTGCAACCACTAATGGTTATACCTGGTCATATGGAAGCCGGCACAGCATTAGATGACAGTGCAATTAATTTTACAATTGATTACATTAAAGCGTTCATCAAAGCCAAAACACAAAGTACAAATAGCAGTGAGTTGATCGCAAAAATGGCGGCGCTTTATCCACACTTTAAAGATACTTCAAGTTTAGAGTTAGGTGCGAAAGTACATATGGGCGAAATGCCTTGGTAATTTGAGTCTTGTTAAAGTGATCTTTTATGTGCAAAAGAGGGTATTGTGCTCTTTGTGCAAAAATATCGAATAATGGTATAAAGACCATTATCAAAAACAATAAGACGGAGTTGAATAGATGAAAAAGTTAGTGGGAATAGTATCCCTGTTAGCCATTTTATTAGTGGTTTTACCGGGGCCATTATATAAATGGGGGATTGTTGAGCTTGGCACTGCATTTACAGGCATCCGCTTTGGGGTATATGCAGGAGCTGCAGCCTTAATTTTATTGATTGTTCAACTCATTTTTATGCGTAAAAATACACATTGGCCAATGGCTGGTATTAGCGCTATTTTTGCTGTGATAGCTATAGCGCTGCCTTTAAGCTTGATGAACAAAGCGAAAAGTGTGCCACCCATTCATGACATTTCAACAGATGTAGTAGCCCCGCCTCCATTTGTTAAAATTGCTGAGTTACGTGCTGATGCACCAAATCCGATAGAATACAGCGGGGCAGAAACAGCCGCCGCACAGTTAAAAGCATACCCTGAATTAGTAACGCTTAAGTACGCTAATAGTAAAAATGATGTTTTCATTGCCGCAAAAGAAGTGGTTAATCAGTTAGGTTGGGAGCTAGTTAATGCGGATGCGTCGCAAGGTATTATTGAAGCGACTGACACTACTGCTTGGTTTGGTTTTAAAGATGATGTGGTTATTCGAATTAAGTCATTAGAAACAGTAACACTTGTTGATATTCGTAGTAAATCACGAGTAGGTAAAAGTGATTTAGGTAAAAATGCGCAACGAATAAACGATTTTATAAAGCAAATTAATCAAAGTTTAAGCGCTATTTAATCGCTTTTAGAATTTAACAATGCCCTTAAAGGGGCTTTGTTAATTAGGGCGTGTTGACCTTTGTGGATTGAAATTTGTTCAATCTAGGGGCGATTTAATCGTGGCGCGAGGTTTGTATGTTGTGATTCAATAAAAATTGAGCAAAACTTCCGCGTCCTGCTCATGCCCCTTATTTAGATCCGTGTAGGTAACAAAGAGTTAATCACCCCTAGGAAAAACCCTTCGGGCAGCGCATGTTTGTAATTTATACTGCGTTATCGCCTATTTATGGGGATCAACCACAGACCATAGGCGCTGCCTTGCCTAAATACCAAATAGACTGCTGCAAAATGAATCACGAAAGGTCAACACATCCTAACCAGAGTTTAGGTTACTTAAGCTGGTGCTATGCCTTGCGATGATTTAAATAACCAATTTGGATCATATTGCAGCTTTACTTGCTTTAATTTAAGTAAGTTCTCACCAAAATAGGCTGACTGCGGATCATTTATGAGAGGGTCTAAGTAATTAACGTATGCGCCGCCAGAGCTCCACGGCGACATAATTTGGCGAAAACTATTCTCCCATTTTTGAGCTGCATCAATTGTATTGTCTGACGCTGAAAGTGGCAGAGCGGTATAATACTCAGCACTTACGCGGGCATTACGATGGACAAATGCGGTTTCATTTGGCTCAAACTGGCTTATTTTACCTCCCATAAGGTTAAAGATAATCATCCCTCGGTTACCTTCAAGGATGCTTTTCTCAATATATTCTTTAAGCGTATTAATGCCTGCGGGTGGTATTTCTTTATCAAAAAAATCAGAACTGGCTGCAAAAGCACTGCGTGACATTCTACCGCCCTCAAACTGTGTCGCTAAGTGGCAAGCGGTCGCTGACGCGCTACAAGTACCTAACATGACGTCTCGATAGGGTGCGGTGGTTACAGTGTTAGAGCTTGGCGTTGCATCAATGCTGTGCATAAAGTCTTGCCAATATGGTGTTGCGTCTGTGGCAGAATTTACGCAAAATGCACGAACATTGACTCTGGAGGTGCCATTACTCCAATCAGGTAAAAATTGCCCCCACATTTCATCAGGCCAAAGATCAGGTAATGCCTGCCAACTTGCCATCACTTTCTCAAAATCAGCGAATGAAAAGTTTGCTTCAAAAACGGTAATGTCACTGGTTGCGTGGGTTTTAAACGTAAATGAAGTCACGACACCAAAATTCCCGCCGCCACCTCCGCGCAGTGCCCAAAATAAATCGCTATGCTGGTTTTTATCACAGGTTAACTTTTCACCTTGCGCACTAATAATATCAACGGCAACTAAACTATCGCATGTTAACCCATAAGCACGACCAACAACGCCAAATCCACCACCAAGCGTAAGGCCTGCGATACCTACACTTAAACAGCTGCCAAGTGCAACGGCAACATTATTCTTGGTGAGTTTATCGTAAACATCTGCAAGTCGAGCGCCAGCACCAATTGTTGCAGTGTTTGCAGTTATAGAAATGGAGTCCATAGGGGTTACATCAATCACTAACCCTTGGGTTGTTGAGTTACCTATGTAGCTATGGCTCCCGCAGCGAGAGGTAACATGCATAGAGTGTTGCTTGGTAAATGACAAGGCGGTGATCACATCCTGTTCATTAGCACAGCGGGCAATAGCTTGTGGGTAAATATGATCGTAGCGAGTATTAAACACCAATCGTGCGGTTGGGTATGTACTGTTATCTGTGGGCAAAATTAACTGTCCATCAAGGCTGCTTTTTAACTCCTCCCATTGGCTTTTTGTCAGTACGCTCTCAACAGGAGGCGTAACGGGTTGAATACCAATAACAGGTGCTTGCTTTGAGTTTGACGAACCACCACAGGCGGTTAAGAAAAAAGAGGCGGCTGAAAACCCCATAAACTGACGACGATCCATGTGAAACCTATTATTATTTTTTAGTGTATTAACTGTACCTCAAATGTTAAAAAAATCACCTTGCAGGACGATGAAAAATACTCACGTTAGATATCGAGTGTTAATATACCCAAGTCACCTCAAAATGCAGAATTCAGCGTTTCACAGGGGCTTAATATCAAGGCGTTACTTTGCAACAATGGCCATCCCTTTTAAGAAGTAACAACGATGAGAGTAAGTGCCTGTGAAACGCCCAAAGGGTTGGTTTAAAAGCGATTTATACTGCGTTACTTTTATAAGGAATTGATTGCCTAAATCGCTTTTAATTCCAACTGAAACTCACATCTTGAGGTGGTTTGGGTATAGAGGTGCGACAATTTGTCGCGTGTTCAGTGTATTCACCAGAGTATATACTTTAGGCATCTTAAACCTGTTGTAATTAAAGAATAAAATGAGCAGTCACTTTTCACTTTCTAACTCGCAATGTGTACTTTCACCTGTTGCATTGAGCATCGTAATGTTACTTTCGCCTTTTGCCATCGCCGATGAATCAATCGAAGTTATTGAAGTGCACGGGCAAAACCCCAATAAGCACGAAATGCTAGGTTCAGCTGAGCAGTTGTTAAGTGAACTCGGTGTTAATTTTTCTGCGGCTGGAGGCGTATCTAGCCTACCAATTTTAAATGGCATGATGGGTGATCGCGTAAAAGTCATTGTAGATGGCGCTGATATTACAGCAGCTTGCGGCAATCAAATGAATCCGCCTTTGTCTTACATATCAGCGAATCAAGTATCGTCGTATAGTGTTATTGCAGGGATCTCACCGGTAAGTGCTGGTGGCGATAATATAGCGGGTGTGATTAAAGTGAATTCAATAGCACCACAGTACAGCGAAGTAGCAGAGCTTGATTGGCACTCAGGGTATGTATCAGCCCAGTATCGTAGTATTAATCATGCAAAAGCCGTGGGTGTAGGCGCACGCTTGGCCAGCGATAGCTTTACATTAAGTTATCAAGGCGCATTTGAGGATGCTGATAGTTATGACGATGGTCGTGGCGACTTAGTACTTGATACGCTATATCGCGTTCAAAATCAT
Organism: Pseudoalteromonas sp. NEC-BIFX-2020_002; assembly: GCF_013002825.1. Lineage (NCBI taxonomy): Bacteria > Pseudomonadati > Pseudomonadota > Gammaproteobacteria > Alteromonadales > Pseudoalteromonadaceae > Pseudoalteromonas > Pseudoalteromonas sp. NEC-BIFX-2020_002. Next base: position 160,382 of record NZ_JABEPJ010000011.1, on the reverse strand, counting down.
GCATTAACAGGCGCGATTCGTGATGAAAAACAGCAGTTTGTAATTAAACTAACGCATCAAAAAATACCGTTTCAGGGCTTTGCAAATCAATATATGGATATGACCGATAACACCAGTTACGGTTTTATCTCGCAATATAGTCGCATAATTGACCGTGGTGAGTTTCAGGCTCAGGTTAATTTTAATGATGTGAAACATAAAATGGGATTTTTTACCCCAGAAAAAACCGGCATGATGCCAATGAATACGGACGCGCAAGATATTAGCTATCAACTTAACTGGCGTTTGGACTTTGATGCAGATACTCAGTTGTTGCTAGGTCAAGAATACTATGGGTATCGCATTGATGATTGGTGGCCAGCAGTACAAGGCTCAATGATGATGGGACCAAATGACTATGTGAATATAAACGACGGTAAGCGCGATCGTATTACTGGCTTTGCTGAGTTACAAAAACAGCTAAATAAAAAGTGGTGGGTATCAGCTGGTGCGCGTATTGAGCATGTAACAACAAACGCAGGAGAAGTACAAGGTTACACCGAGACAAAGATGGGCGGTGGTATGCATGAAAATATGGAGAATATGCCATCCATGGAGGGGATGCATGCAATGGGAAAAAGTAATGAGACAGCCGCGGCAGAATTTAATGCCCTTGTTCGCAAACGTACTGATACATTAGTTGATGCCAGCTTATTGCTGCGTTACCAAGTTGGTGCAAACGATGAATTACAACTTGGCCTAGCACGTAAAAACCGTGCGCCTAATTTATATGAGCGTTACAGTTGGGGGGTTAGTACAATGTCAACCAGTATGATCGGCTGGTTTGGTGACGGCAATGGCTATATAGGCAACCCTGACTTAGAAGCCGAAACTGCCTACACATTAAGTGCAAGTTATACTAAATCAGCAGCCGATGAATCATGGCAAATAACAACGAATGCTTGGCGCAGCAAAGTAGATGATTATATTGACGGCACAGTGGTTGATAGCTTTAACCGTACAGATATGGCCTCAACTAAGCGTAATATTTTAAAGTTTTCAAATATTGACGCGACATTGTACGGCGTAAAGGTTGATGCGGCGCTGCGTATTTTTGAAAGTAAACACGCAGGGTTATGGTTGTTAAAAGCAGGAGTTACAGCAACACATGGTGAACGTGATGACAGCGATGAGTCGTTATATCAAATAATGCCATTGCATAGCAAAATAGCTATTGAGCAACAAGTAGGTAAATGGCAAAGTGCTTTAAGTTGGGAATGGGTTGATAGTAAAACGCGGGTTGACGCGCGCCGCTTTGAAAATAAAACCGATAGCTATAGCTTACTTAACATAGAAACCAAAGCAACATGGGACAAGCTGGCGGTTAAGTTGGCAGTCACTAATTTACTTGATGAATACTATCAGCTGCCACTGGGTGGGGTGAGTATTGCTCAATACAAAAAAGACATGACCGTGGGCTTTAATCAACTAGCAGGGCAAGGGCGCTCAGTTAATTTAGGGATGAGTTATGCGTTTTAGTAAATAAAAAGGTAACTAAGCTTTAAAGGCCAAACTATTTGGCCTTTTTACATCAACTCATCACTAAACTTAACTCATCACTAAACTTAACTCATCACTAAACTTAATACAGCTAAAAGTACGACTCTCGTTTTATAATTGTAACCTTAACAGCAATTTTGGCTTTAAGTCCTGCAACTTGAGTTGAATCAAAAATATCAGCGTAATATTGAATCTAGGAAATAACAACAAGGTGTAAATGATTAGGAACTTTGTAGAGCTTGTATGGTCAGATTGCATTATCATCGTTTAGGGAACAAACATTGTGACAACGTGGCGCCGGCCTCTTATTATTTCATTACTGCTCCACGGCATTGTTTTTTCAATTATAATGACCGTAAAAACACCAGTGCTAGTTGCTGTAGAAACGCCACCCATCAAAGCATACATAGTTAGTATGCCGCCACCTAATCCATTGCCTGTAATAGAAACGCCCAGCATTCAGCGAGAAGAAGCCACACTACCGAAAAAGATTGAAAACCCTATTATTCCTGCTGAAAACACGATTATAAAAATTAAAAAACAAGTAAAGCCATTAAAACCTGCAGCGCCAAAGGCACTAGAGGACACTAATAGCTACAAAAAAATAGACCTCAAACTAGGTTTGAAAAGTATTCTAAAAAAACAGCAAAATACGTTTCCATCAACATTTCAACAGTCACAAAACTCAGCACAACCACAGCGTCTCACAGTCCCAAAAGAGCATCAAATAGCCAACATAGACCCATTAAAAATTGAGAAGCAAAGCATGCAATTCACCACCTATCGCTTTGGTGATAAGTGCTTTAAAAAAGTATCGATTGGAGCCGGTGTAATGCCAAAAAATGATCTACCAGATAGTTACATTATGAGTATCACTTGCGCAACAACAAAAATAACCGACGCCTACGATAAGGCAATGAACAAATGGTTAGAAAAAAAGTGATTAATGCGCTGAGGTTGTTATTGGTGTACGAGACGTATTTAAATAATCACGAGTAAACAAGATAATGAGGCGGTAATGATTGTGCAGGAATTGCTTACAGTCAATTCCCTGCGCTTGTTTATGTAATATCGCCCCTACATCTCTATACTCAAAGACGATAACAGGCAGAGAATTGACCTTTATAGACTTACGAATGAAGCGTGTTTATTTTTATGCTTCATCACTTACTGCAGTGTCTGCTTGTTCTTCAGCAAGTAAAGCTAATCTTTCACGTTCTGCTTTAGAGACATAAGCGGGCTTATTACTTTTATGTAATTTTGCATTGGCGCGCTTGTCCCTGCTATTAAATTTAGTAACTATCTTCTTTCTGCGATTCATAACTCACTCACACCTTAAAAATGGTGGCATATTATACAGCGCAATGAACGCTATTAGCTATCGAATTATTATGCGATTAGAAAATATCTGTAGCGATAGGTACAAAGCTAGCATCGAAATCATCAACGGCGTTACACTTATCACCCAAACCACCTCAAGATGCAGAGTTCAAAGTTGCACTTGGGCTTGGATGTCACCTAATTTGGTCTTTCAATTTAATAGGATCTCGCTTTGAAACAATTTTTTTTAGCAAGCTTGGCGTTATTAGCTGCAACTGCTCACGCCAATATAGATAGTCGTAGTGATGCGGTTGCGCAGTACGCAGTAAACACATACCAAGATGCACAAATTCACACTTTAGCAAATATGGTTTCTTTTCCAACAGTCAATAAAAACGGAATTAATACACCAGACAACCCAGACTTTATTGGTTTTAAAGCGCTATTAAAAATGAAAGCAGCAGCGCTGGGATTTGATTATCAAGATTTGGGTTACACCGTTTTAATTGGCATGGGCAAGCAAACAGAAAAAGTAACGATAGTCACCCATGGTGATGTGCAACCCGCTAACGCCAGCAAATGGAAAAAAAGCCCGTTTGAAATCGACAGTACTTCAGAGCCAGGCAAATTGATTGCTCGCGGTACAGAGGATGACAAAGGCGCTATTGCCACAGCGCTTTATGCAATGAAAGCAATAAAAGATCAGGGCATTGACCTTAATAATCGCATTGAGCTAATGATTTATTTAGCTGAAGAGTCTGATTGGGGACCCCTTGAAGAGTTTATGAGGACCTACCCACAACCAAAGTATGCGGTGACGATTGATGCCTCATACCCTGTAGTTGTGGCAGAAAAAGGCTGGAGTTTGGTTGAACCTACTTTTAATGCAACATCGGCACAAACTAGCGCGTATGTAAGCGAACTTAAAGGTGGCGCATTTAAAAGCCAAATTCCGGAAGATGCCAGTGTTATATTACATAATGCCGATACAGTATTAGTTAGCAAGCTTAAACATGCAGCGAGTGCACTAAACGCTGTAGAGTTTAACTTTAGCGAACAAGAAAGTGGAATATTAATTAGCGTTAAAGGTATGTCAGCTCATTCTTCAGAGCCGGAGTCGGGTGTGAATGCCATTGCCTACTTAGCTGAACTTTTTAAAGGCATTAAGCTTGAAAGTAATAGCGATGCACAAACAATTCATTTTATTAACCAGCTGATAGGCCTTGATATACACGGTAAAGATTTTGGTGATATAGCATATGAGCATAACTTTATGGGACCAATGACGGTGGCACCAACACTGATTGAGCGTGATGGTAATGCACTCACACTTGCAGTGAACTTGCGTCGCCCAGTTGGTAAAGATGAAGCTGTATTACGCACACAAATAAACAGCGCTTTGGCAAATTGGCAATCTGTAAATAAAGCCAAGTTGAGTAATATTGATATCGTGATTGGTAAACCAATGCTGCTCGACAGCGCACCACACGCTCAGGCTTTACTTGATATATTTAAACACTTTACTGGCGATAAAGACGCGGGCTTTGTATCGATTGGTGGTGGCACAAACGCAAAACTATTTGATAATGCCGTATCGTTCGGTCCATCAATGCCAGGAAAGCGTTACACAGGCCATTCAGAGCATGAGTTTATTACTGTAGAGCAGCTTAAGTTAAACTTAAAAATGTACACCGCGATGATGATTGAACTGGGAAATATGTAATACTTTAAATACCATAAATTGCCGCTGATTAGCGGCAATTAACCACGTTCAGGTTCGTTAATTAAAACTGTGCGACAAATTTAGCTGCGTATTGTTCACCTTCCTCAACATCGCTAAAGTGAGCCGCAAAATAATATTGGCTATTTATAAAATATTTAGCTTCAAGTTGCAGATGTGAATCAGCAACACCCGCGCCAATAGCCACATTGCGATTAAAATAATAATTAGCCATACCAGAGAATACTGAATCAACACCATTGTCTTCATAAGTTAAATCAACACTTAAATAGCGCTCATGACTAAGGTGGTGAAAATAACGCGTAGAGGCATTCCAAGTATCAATATCATCGTCAGTTTCAATCGTAAAACCAAGGTAATCTGTGTCATTTAGTTGATGATTGTATTGAGCTTTAAACCAATAAATCGTATCGGCGGCTTTAAACTCAGCTAAACGAACTGACACTTTGAGCGACTGTGCAAATACATACCCTAAGCCTAATGAATAGTCGTCGGTTTCACCTAAGTCTGCAAGCTCAACACTTGCAAACCAATTATTATAAAAGCCCTCAGCAAACAGCCCAAAGTTGTCTGCGTCATCAGCATTAAGGTAATCAAGCTTAATGTTAGTATCAGTGTCTAAGTAACCAAAATCATCCCATACGCCAGAATGTTGTTGCGGTGCAAAATAGTAATGGCTAGAAAGCGCGACAGAGTCATTATCGTTAGTTATATTTTTTAAGGTGTTATATGTTGCGGTATTAAACCATTGATGGGTTTTAGGCTCCGATGCAATAACAGGCAGGGAGCATGATAAAGCAAAAAGTGACAGTGGGATTAAGTAGCGCATAAATATCCTTTTAGAATAGCGAAGTTTGTATTTCAGCATTCTAAGTTAAGTAATGCATTTATCGCTAATTATATAGGTGAAATACTAGGCAGCGTTAGTTAATTTAGCGTATTCGTAGCCAAAAGTTATTTACATTGTTTATATTTCAAACCCATAATAGGTATAAATAACTTAACAAATACATCGCTAGATGATAAAAGTTATATGCAAGTATTGTAATTAAAAAATGGACTGCAGTTATATGGAATTTTTAAACTTAGCTCTTACCTTTCCCACTGTTGTTTTTTCAGCGCTGTTATTGGTTGTCGTGTTGTTTTGGGCAATAACTTTAATCGGCTTTGCTGATATTGATATGTTTGAATCTGATCTTGATATTGACGCTGATGCATCGCAAAGCTCAGGCATCAGTTCATGGCTGAATATGGGCTTTGGTGGCATACCTATCACGGTGTCAGTTAGTCTTGTTGTGATGATTAGTTGGTTAATCAGTATTTACGCACATAAGTTTTTTGCTTATTTACTTGGTGATGGCATTTTATTTTATATTTTAGGTGTGGTGATGCTAGTAACCTGTTTGGTGGTTGCCATTCCCGTTGCGGCTATTATTTCACGCCCACTTCAGCGCTTTTTTACTAGCGCAGAAACCTCCCAAAGTTCTGATTTACTTGGTTTAGAGTGTATTGTTGTTACAGGCAAAGTAACCAATACATTCGGTCAAGCACGCGTTCAATTTCAAGGCACTGAGCAATTAATCGAAGTCAGAGCAGAAAATAACGAACCCTTTACTTCAGGCGACACTGCTGTGTTGCTTGATCACCTCAAAGAGCAACATTGTTACATTATTGCCGCAAAGCCTTGGTAATTTCCTGCGTTTTAGGAATAAGTAACATATAACAAATCAATAATCACGTTAGGACATAACATGGAATTTTTAGATAACCTCATACCTATATTAACCTTTGTAGGTATAGCAATAGCGGTCATTTTTGCTATTTTGCTTATTATTGGCAAGTTTTATCGTAAAGTAGAGCAAGGCCAAGCGCTGATCATTAATAAAATGAAAAATGAGCCCGATGTCACCACTACAGGCGGTATTGTTTATCCTGTAATCCATAAAATGGAAGTAATGGATATTTCCACTAAACGTATGGTACTTGAGCGTAAAGATAAAGGTGGTTTGATCTGTAAGGACAATATTCGTGCCGACATTGCTATTACATTTTATATTCGTGTAAACGAAAATAAAGAAGATATTTTACGTGTTGCTAAGCATGTAGGGTGTGCTCGCGCCTCTGAGCACGACACTTTGCAAGAACTGTTTGAAGCCAAATTTTCAGAAGCGCTTAAAACAGTGGGTAAGCGCATGGATTTTGTTGAGTTATTTACTCATCGAAATGAATTTCGCGACAATATAAAAGAAGTGATTGGCCAAGACTTATCAGGCTATACGCTTGAAGATGTAGCAATCGATTACCTTGAACAAACGTCGATTGATAAGCTTGATCCGCAAAACATTCTTGATGCTGAAGGTATTCGCCGCATCACCGAAATGACCGCTGTACAAAACGTATCGACCAACCAATTAAAGTGTGACGAACGCGCTAAAATTGAGATCCAAAATCAAGAAGCCACCGAAAAATCACTCGAAATTGAGCGTCAAAAGCAAGATGCCATGTCGCGCCAAGTACGAGAAATAGAAACCGTTAAAGCGCGCGAATTTGCCGAAGCTGAAAAAGTACGTCAAGAAGAGCGCCTTAAATCAGAACAAGCACGTATTCAGTCTGAAGAAGCTATTGGTATCAGCGAGCAAAATAAACAGCGTGAACTTGATATTGCTGAACAAAATAGACTACGCGTTTTAGGTATTGAGGAAGAGAAAGTAGCGCGCTCGCGTGAGATAGAGGTAATAGAACGCGAAAGAGAAACTGAAATTCTACGTATTAACAAAGAAAAAGCGCTGGAAGTTGAGCGTAAAGAAATCGCTGACGTAGTACGTGATCGCGTTATTGTTGAAAAATCAGTAGCTGAAGAAGAAGAGCGTATTAAAGACGTAAAAGTACTTGCTGGTGCTGAACGTGAAAAAGGCGCAATGATCATCCGTGCTAAAGCACAAGCAGAAGAGTTATTAGTTAAAGATATTGAAGCGGCAAAAGCGCAAGAGCAAGCGGCAGAGTATAAAAGCCGTGAACTTGAAACAATGGCCAATGCAGAGCTGAGAATTGCTAATCAGCAAGCTGAATCTAAAAAGATCCTTGCTCAGGCACATCAAGTTGAAACCGCGGCACAAGGTCTTGCTGAAGCTGATGTTATTAAAGCTAAGGCAGAAGCAAATGCAATTCAAGGCGAGACAGATGCGAAAATAATGCGTCAAAAACTTGAGGCTGAAGCACAAGGTAATCGTGAAATTGGTTTATCTCAAGCGCAAGTTCAAACCGCGATGGCCGATGCAAACGAGAAACAAGGTGAAGTTGAAGCGATTAACCTTGAACGTAAAATGCGTGCAGAAGCAAAAGGCCTTGAAGAGAAACTACAAGCCCTTAACTCTATGGATCAAGATGCCCGCGATTATGAGAGTTTCACGCTACAGCTTAATCAACAAAAAGAGTTGGTACTGGCAAAAATTTCAGCAAGCAAAGACATTGCAGAGCATCAAGCTCACATAATGGCTAAAGCATTGGGTGATGCCGATATCAATATTATGGGTGGTGATGGCCAGTTCTTTAATCAATTTATGAGTGCAATCAGTTTAGGTAAATCAATTGATGGCCTAGTTGATGAAAGTAAAACTGTGCAAACAGTGTTTAAAGATCACTTAAACGGTGATCGTAATTTAATTGAAGACCTAAAAGGTGTGCTAGCAGGGGCCAATGGCTCAGCTGAAACACTTAAAAACTTTAATATGAGCAAGTTACTTAAGCAGTTAAGTAATACAACAGCGGCTGAAAAAAGCCAATTGTTGAGTATGTTAGGTGGCAATTTAGGTGGTGGTTTAGAGGATAAAATTAAGCTAGATACAAAAGACTAGTCTGGTTTCTAAGTTTCATCCCTTTAGCCGTAATAGATTACTTATTACGGCTAACTTTAATTAAATTTCAGGATAGTTTTTCATGACGGACGCAACACAACAAGCGCTAGAGCAAGGCTCATACGACTTAATTAAACGCCGCTTAAGTAATTTTGGCGGGACTTTAAAAACGCAAATTGATGAAGTTAATCAGCAGCGTATAACGGAGTTTGGCAGTACAGAATTACAAGTTAAAGGGCGAGTGCGAGTTCGTACGGAGCAAAATTGTACACCGCGTGACATTGTAATTGTAGGCGATAAAGTTATTTTTGCTTATAACGTATTACTTGGGTTAAAAAAAGAAACCTCAATTAACGACGTGTTTAGCGTACAAAAATTAGTAGAGCAAGACGATCACTTTGAAGTGGAAGCTTACCCAGAGCAAACCCGCTTTTTAACTGATACGCGCTTTATTCGAGATTTTGAAGAGCTTTATACTTACTACAAACAAACCAGTTTACAGCACTTATACCAACAAAATGGCAAGCTGTTTGCGTTATTCCAAATTGGCGACAAGTTATCGGATGTGCGGGTTTTTCGCTGGGAAATTCACCCAGACAATACCATCAATTATATAGATAACCGCGGCGAACGTGATATTCAACACGCCCATGACTACGATTTTGAATGGCTCAAAACTGACCGCAGTGATCACGTAGAAGGGCGCCATGCCCATATTAATATTGCTGACCAAGTTTTTGTGGAGACCATAGGTGGTTCACTCACGATTAAAATTGAAAACAGCACAGATACCGGTGAAGGTATTTACCAAGAGCCGGTTGATGATAAAAACCAATCTCTCGCTGATAGTGATGTGGAATACGCGCTGGTGGGCGATTTAGTACTAATAAAAATACTCCCGTATCGCGAAAAAACATGGCGTTACTTTATTTTTAATACGCGTACTCAGCAGGTTGCTCGCCAAGATGCTATTGGCAGTGCCTGCGTTACTTTACCTGAAGATCACGGTGTTATTTTCCCCGGTGGTTATTATTTACAATCAGGGCAAGCGCGATCGTTTGAAGAGCAAATAGAAGATCTTGAATTCCACAGGCAGATAAAGTCACCTAACGGCGAAGATGTTTTATACGTATTTTATGAGCCAAGCGAAGGTCGTTATGCACTGTTTGCATACAATATTATTGATAAAAACCTGCAAAACCCTATCTATTGTCACGGCTACGGCATATACAACGATGGTTTAACGCTTACCTTTAAAGCTGATAAAGACGAACCTGAACGCGTACACCCGATTCAAATTTGGCAAAGCCCATTTGTATCAGCTGAATTTGCTGCGAATGCGCCGCCGCTGACCAGCTTTTTTGGCAAAATAGGTAACCCTGATTTAGTACGCGGTATTTCTGACTTGTACAGTGTTTGTAAAGCAATAAATGAACAAAGCCCGAGTCTATTTCATTACGAAGACATGATTGCGTTAAGTCGTAATATTTTCGACCGTTATCATTGGCTTAATGAAGGTGAGTTTACTGAAATTGCTCAAAACCTGCACAGCATTAATGAAACTGCTGAGCAAGTGCTGGATGAATTTGAAAAAGTTACTGAAATTCAAAACAAAGCCAAGCAAGCCTTGGTGGATATTAATAAACAATATACTGATGTAACTCGTGACATACGCCCAGATAGCTTTAAAGCTGCGCCACAGTTTGTGCAGGGTATTGATGCGTTAAAAATCTTAAAAGGGCAAGTGATCAGCCTTGAAGACATTAAGTATATAGATACAGATGCACTTAACGCACTACAAAACCAAATTGATGAAAGGCTTGGCGAAGTAAGCCAAGCAACAGCTGCATTTTTACAACAAGATAGCGCATTAGCACCGTACCACGAAAAACTAAAAGAGCTGGAAGAACTCAGCAGTAAAAGCGAAAGTGTCAGCGAGCTAAAAACGTATATAGCGCAACTTGATACGCAAAGCGTGGAGCTTGATTTACTCAACCACACCATGCTTGATTTAGACATTGATGACAGCCGCGTACGCACGCAAATATTAGAAGACATCAGTGCTGTTTATGCGCTGGTTAATCGCGCTAAAGCCAGTATTGAAATTCGTCAAAAAAGCCTGGGTAGTGTTGAAGCAAAAGCCGAATTTGCCGCACGCTTTAAGCTGTTTTCGCAAAGTATTACTAACGCGCTAAATAACGCCAAAACACCAGAAGCGTGTGACGATCAATTATCTCGATTACTGATTCAGCTCGAAGAGCTTGAATCGCAATTTAGTGACTTTGACGAATACCTCAGTGAGATTATTGCAAAGCGCGATGACGTATACGAAAGCTTTGAAGCGCACAAACAAAGCTTAATTGATACTCGCCAGCGCCGTGCACTTAACCTAGCTAACGCTGCAGAGCGTATTTTACAGGGCGTAAACCGCCGCGCGCAAAGCTTTACTGAGCTTGATGCGCTCAATACCTATTTTGCTGCCGATCCTATGATCAGCAAATTACGCGCATTGACTACTGAGCTCAAAGAGTTAGGCGATGAAATACGTGCCGATGATATTCAATCAAAACTCAAAGCGAGTAAAGATCAGGGCATTCGCTCACTGCGTGACAAACAAGACATTTTTACTGATGGCGGTAATTCAGTCAGTATTGGTAAACACGCATTTAGCGTAAATAAGCAGCTGCTTGATTTAACGTTATTGCCGCGCGATGAGCAACTAATGCTGCACTTAACGGGAACTGATTATTTTGAACCAATAACAGATGAGCAAAGCCTTAATACGCTACAGCAAAGTCGCCATTTGTGGCAACAAACCTTGGTCTCTGAGAATGACGAGGTTTATCGTGGTGAGTATTTAGCTGCGCAAATATTGCTTGCGTGTGAAAACAGTGAGCACTCGCTTACATTTGTACAATTACAACAGGCACAAAAAGAAGATACCTTACTTTCGTTAGTGCAAAAGTTTGCTGAGCCGCGCTACCAAGAGGGTTACGAAAAAGGTATTCACGATCACGATGCATGCGCAATTATTGACACCTTATTGACTCAAAAAAATAGCTTAGATTTGCTTATTTACCCTGCAAGTTGTCGGATTGTGGCGCAGTTATTTAGCGCACAATTATCAACCGCACAACTGAATACATTTTACCATCAAGCGATCAATGCCATTTTGATGGATAAACATTTTGGTGCAACCAGTTTTATCAGCTCCTTGAATGAGCAATTAAGTCAGCAAATTGCAGAGTATTTACCGCAAATAAGTAAACTGCGCGCGCGCTTTACTGATTTATCAAGTGACTTAGCCGCCGCTTACTTAGTGCAGCAGTTAGCGCAACAAAAAACAGCAGAACAACAACAGTTTATTATTTCTCAGCAGGCCAAAAACTTAGCTGAGCAGTTTAGTAGTGACGCCAAAGCAAAAGGCTATATTAACGAGCTTAATCATGCATGCGAAAATGTAACGCAAACTGATGAACGTGCATTATTATTTTTAAGTTGGGTAAACGCCTATTGCATGCAAAGTGATAAAGTAAATGCCGTCGTGCAGGCTGAAGCTGCAAACTATGCGCATTTAAGTGCAACAACAAAACTGCATTATCATGTACTCGATGTTACCCCTATAACGCAGGTTGAACGCCTTATGGGCCAACATAAGCGAGTGCAAGAGCAAATACTGAATGTAGATTATGCTGAGTTTTATGCTCGCACGCGTAAATACATCACCGAGCAAGTACCTGCATTTGAGCAATATCACACATTACGCAGCGATATTTTGGCTGAGCAAAAAGAGCGTCTGCAGCTTGACGAATTTAAAGCACGCCCGCTTAGCTCGTTTGTACGTAATCAGCTGATCAACAAAGTGTACTTTCCAATTATTGGCGATAACTTAGCAAAACAAATTGGCTCCGCGGGTAAAAATAAACGCACCGATTTAATGGGCATGTTATTACTTATTTCGCCGCCAGGTTACGGTAAAACAACCTTGGTTGAATACGTTGCAAACCGTTTAGGGCTAACCTTTGTTAAAGTAAATTGCCCATCGATAGGGCATGATCAGGTTTCTTTAGACCCAGCACAGGCAATTAATGCCACCGCTGAAAAAGAAATTGCAAAAATTAACCAAAGCTTTGAAATGGGCAATAACGTAATGCTCTACTTGGATGATATTCAGCATACCAACCCAGAGTTTTTACAAAAATTTATTTCATTGTGTGATGGCTCACGCCGAATTGATGGCGTGTGGAATGGCAAAAGTAAAACCTATGATTTACGGGGCAAAAAGTTTGCTGTAGTGATGGCCGGTAACCCCTATACGGAATCTGGCGAGAGCTTTAAAATTCCTGACATGCTAGCTAACCGCGCCGATATTTATAACTTAGGTGATACTTTGGCAGGCTGTGAGCAAGAATTTGCCATGAGCTTTATTGAAAATGCACTGACCTCCAATTCAGTATTAGCGCCACTGGCTAATCGCAATATGGACGATTTATATAAATTAGTGCGTATTTGCCAAGGCGAAGACATTTCATTAAATGAAATGGAACATGGATATTCACAGGCCGAAGCTAACGAAATTAAAGCCGTACTCACGCGACTAATGACCATTCGTAATACCGTGCTTAAAGTTAACGCTCAGTATATAGCCTCCGCCGCGCAAGATAATAACTACCGTACCGAGCCCCCATTTAAGCTCCAAGGTAGTTACCGTAACATGAACAAAATGGCGGAGAAGGTCGTAGCTGCCATGAATGACGAAGAGCTTGAAAACCTTATTCGCGATCATTATCGCGGCGAAGCGCAAACACTCAGTAAAGGCTCTGAAGAGAACTTACTCAAGCTGGGTGAACTGCGCGGTACATTAACGCAAGATGATCATGCTCGTTACAGCCAAATTAAAGAAGACTTTGTGCGCTTAAATAAACTCGATGGAGCAGGCAGCCCAGTCATGATGGCCGTTGAGCAAATGGGGTATTTACATGAATCACTTGAGGGGATTGCCAGTAAGCTCAGTAAAAACAACCTAAGCCACGATTACAGTGATTTACTGCAAAGTGTAGGCGTTAATATTCAAGGGCTAGATAATAAGCACGCATTGGCCGCACTTGCGCAATCGCTTGATAACGGCTTTAAGCAAACGCCTTATGAGAGTGGACTTGAGCAATTAAGTGCTGCAATTGCAAGTAATAACAACCACAGCCAACTTAACGCCCTCACCAAAGCGACCAGTGAAAACAATACCAACCAAGCGTTTAATAACTTAGAACAAGCTTTAGGCAAGCATTTAGCACCACTTGATAATAAAGCGGCTATTACTGAGCTGGTTGCTGCGGTATCAAATAACAACAATCATTCACAGCTCAATGAATTGAGCAAAGTGCTCACTGCAAACAATAGCAATCAATCCATTAATGTATTGGGGCAACAACTAGGTGAACATTTAGCGCAACTTCGCAATCAAGACGCTCTCAGTGAGCTGACCAATGCGGTAGCAGGTAATAATAATCATGCGCAATTGAATGAATTAGCTACACTCGTTGCAGCGAATAATAATAATCAAACATTGAACATGCTTAGCCAGCAACTAGAGCAGATGAGTAATGCCGTTGCAAGTAATAACAATCACGCACAATTGAGCGAGTTAGCTAAAGTGGTTGCGGCCAATAATAGTAACCAAACCTTGAGCATGCTGGGTCAACAATTAAGTGAATATATAGCGCCACTTGATAATAAAGCCCAGTTAAATGAGCTGATAAAAGCGGTTGCTAGCAACAGTAGCCATGCTCAAATTGACAACCTAGGCGAAAAGTTAACGCAAGCAATTAATAGCAATAACAATCATCAGCAGCTAACGCAACTTGGTGAAACATTAGATCAGCTTAAGCAGGTTACAAGTGACAATAATAACCAACAAAGCTTTGAGCAATTAATAACAGCACTTAATATGCAAACAGAGCAATTAAATACTAAAACTGAGTTAAACACGCTAGCCAGTGCAATTGCCAATAGTACGCCAGATGCCGCGCTTAATGATTTAAAACACGCATTATTAGCGGGTAGCCAAGCGCAAATGCAGTTGTTGAGCGAGCAATTATTAGTGGCGCTTAAATCGCTTGATCACAGTGAGCAACTGGCTCAAATACTCACTGCGTTGGCAGATAATAATATAGCGCAGTTAGCGCCAGATTTAGTTAATCAGCTATTAGATGAACTAGAACACAATAATAATCGTGATGTATTGGAGTTAATGGCCCAACAAAATGTTAAAAATGCTGAGCAACAAGCCATACAAAGCGATGAACACAAACAGGCGTTAGATACGCTGTTAACAGCAATGAAAAATCAGCCTGCACAGGTAATAACTAAAGTCGTTGAAACTGACACAAAAGATGACGCAATGCCTAGGCAAACTCTTTTGTAACAGGTGACAATCTAATTAAACGCACCTTCAATAGTGAGAGTGCGTATATTAACTATAAGGAAATGATAAATATGGATATTCAAGCACCAGAGTTATTTGATTCAATGGGCGAGGCAAAAATTGCCGCAGTTTATGTCAACGATGGACAGGCTGTTACAGCTAACCAAGCATTATTTGACGTTGAACTTGAAAAAGCGGTACTTGAAGTTATCGCACCCAGTGCAGGGATTGTGTATGACTTTAAAGCCAAAGTTGGCGATGTTATTCACTCTGAGCAGGTCATTATGCTTTTACGAGAAAAATTACCCGGTGAGCAAACAGCGGATAAAAAATTACCCCTTGAAGAAGAGGTCGCTTTTTTAAAAGCTGAAAACGCACGACTTAAACAACAGCTAAAAGAGCAACAGCACTTAATCGCCACCGATTAACTGTTAAACAAACACTGGAGTCAATATTAATATAAACCTGTTTATTGCCAAGTAATTCTATGAGGGGATTTCACCTTTCTTAGAGTTAAATATTATTTAAGGGTAATTTAGCTATGGTTAAACCATCAATAAAAATAAATTAAAAACGGGTTATTTTCTACTGGCCTCGTTATATACCTAAGGAAAGTATGCTTCCAACTATATATATTGTGAAAGAATTCTCTGATGGTAAATTATCAGTTATGGCTAAACCTGTTTCTAATGAATGGATTGATGATGAATTTAGCGGCTTAAAAAGTTTAGGTGTAGACACAGTTGTTTCATTGCTTGAGAAGAATGAAGAGTATGAGGTTGGTTTAACTTTGGAGATGTCACTTTGCCATAAATACGGCATTGAGTTTATTTCTTTCCCTATTCCTGACCGTGGTTTGCCAAATACATCTGAAGCAATTACCTTAGCTGAGGAGTTGTATTCAGATATTATAAATGGCAAGCATGTTGTAATCCATTGCCGAGCAGGTATCGGTCGCACTGGTATTATTGCGGGTGCTGTTCTTGTTAAGTTTGGCGTAAATGCAAATGAAGCTTTATCTTTAATTTCAGATGCTCGAGGTGTTAAAGTTCCAGATACCGAGGAGCAAGAAAATTGGCTCAAAGGATTGTGAAATTGGTATGCAGTAAGGTGTTTAAACGCAATTAAAGCAGATGATATTATTAAGAAGACATAGATCTGAAAAGTCGCAATGTTACAGTCAATAAAGGTACAGTCAATAAAGGAATAAACAAATTAACCTTGCAGGCACAATGAAGTGAATGCCTCACTTCATTGTGCGACAACTCTGTATTGCCTTGTTCATAATCTAGAAAAGCTGAGAAACACGATACATTAATAAGGGTAACCCCTTATTACCTTAAATAAGCCACTTAAACACCTGTCATACCTTCCAAAACGCCCATTAAAACAACACCAAATCCTCTTTTTATATTTACGTGAAAGTCAGTTGTCGATTGAATCAAAATAGGAACTCGGCTATGGTTAATACATCAATAAAAATAAATTAAAAACGAGTTATTCTACAGGCTCGTTATGTTTCAATCAGAGTGTGCAAATTTAAATGGCTCAGTGTAAAAAATGCAAGGCGGATATTGTTCCCCTAGAGGTTAAGGTGGCAATGAACAAATCATACTTTGTTTGCCCCGTTTGCAAACATAGAATTAGTAGCTTTAGTCTAAAAGGTTTATTGATCTTTATCGGTAGTGCAATATTGTTATGGGCTGTTCTCTTTGTACATCATCACATGACAAATTAACTTTTTAGTGTTGTGCATTTGAAACATAACAAGGCAAACAAATTAGGACAAATAACAGTTGGCTGTTTTCGCTCCTCAGCATTTTAGCCAACAATTTTTTGCCCATTATTAGAGCGTTGTGGCTGTAGAATTACTCTTTTTTAAGAAAAAAAGCCAGTTTTGTGGGCCCTAAATGCATTGCTTAGTGCTTTAAAAGCGCTTAGAGTTAATTATAGGAGCTCGTTTTCCCACAGGCTATGGCGAGTCGTTCGCTAACCCCTAATTTCATTAAACTGCGTACTTTTGTGCGTGCTATATCTGATAAAGAGCGCCACTGCCGCCAGTAGCACATTATTATCCGGCAAAATATATGCCTGTCCTTTTTTACGCTGTCCTTTTTTAAGCTCCTAGATAGACCGCCAAAATAGATGGCATCTAGCAAGTATTTAATATTATCACGAAAGGTGCGTATTAATTCTGCCGCGCAGCGGCTTCGTTCAGCAAGCAATTATACAACACAAACCGCCTGTCGCTAAATACTAAAATGTTAGCCGTATAATTGTAAATCCGAACCCTTGTGATACTATAGTGATACATTATTTGAGTTCTAAATAGAATTTATTATGAAAGTTGAACTTGTTACGACACTTAAGCGCCAAGCTACCAAAATTTTAGCTGATCTTCATATATCTAAAGAACCAGTGTTAATTACTGAGCATGGTCAACCATCCGCTTATTTAGTTGATGTTGAAGATTATGAATTTATGCAACAACGAATGGCAATTCTTGAGGGGGTTGCACGTGGTGAGCAAGCAATCAAAAACGGTAATACATTCTCGAATCAAGAAGCAAAAGAAAAAATGAGCAAATGGCTGAAATAATTTGGACCTCTCCAGCTCTTAATGATTTAAACGATATTGCTGAGTATATTTCTTTAAGTAATATTGATGCGGCTAAGAAATTGACTCAAAAAGTATTTGATAAAATATCTAGGCTAGAAGAACAGCCTGAATCAGGTAAAAGGCCACATGAATTAAGTAACTTAAATTACCGTGAAGTTCATGTTAATCCTTGCCGTATTTTCTATAAAGTGGATAGCGACAAAGTTTATATTTTACATGTCATGCGTCAAGAGCGAGATCTTCGTAGATTTCTTCTACAGAGCTAAATGCGCCTCCTTTAGGCGCATCAAGTTATATTGAATAGGGCATTGGCGTTTTAGAATTATGTTACCAAGCGTGACGTAAGCTCAGTTGCCAACTCACGGGCTCACCGTGTAAAACATAACCATCCCAAGATGAAATACTATTAAAATAGTGTTCATCTAATAAATTATTAATATTTAGGGAAACACTGGTTTTATCATTAATCTCATAACGTGCCATAAAGTTGAGAAGTGTCACTGGTGATTGTTCAATTTTATATGCTTCACTTTGGCCATTAGCTAATGGCCTTTGTGGGGTGGCATAAAAACTATTTTGCCAATTAACCCCAAAACCAGCAGTAAATCCAGTTAGGTAACGATCAAAGTCATATGTGGTATAAATATTTAGTAATTTATTTGGCTCATCTGTTTTAAGCTGTTTACCTTCTTTGGATTTAGTTTTATGTTGGGAGTAACCTGCACTTAAATTCCAATCTTGGCTTAGTGAGCCGCTAAATTCTACTTCAAACCCTTTGGTCGTATCACCTTCTCCCCTTTGTATATAAGGGCGATTTCCATTTGGAGTAAGATATTTCTCTGAATAATTAGGATCAAGCTCTGCCAGACCATTCTCGATATTTTCATAAATGGCTGCGCTAACGTTAAGGGTATCTTTGAGTAACTCTCCTTTAATACCAATTTCATAACTTTCTCCAGTGCTAGGGTCAAGCATTTTGTCATTAGCGTCAAAGTAGGCCTGTGGTCTAAACGCTTCGGTGTAACTAGTGTATATGCTGTACTGCTGGCTTATATCAATAATTAACCCTGCATAGGGCGTTAGTTCATCCGTTACATTCTCTTGATAGCGTATACCTTGGAACTCGCCAGTTGAGGGGTTAAAACGATCATTGCGATAATCCCAGTTACTTATTCGCGCACCCAAAATCACTTTCACACGGTCATGAGGATTTATACGTATGGCAGCAAAACCACCGTTGGATTTGGTGATATTAACACTTTGTTTGGCTAAATCTTTAAAAGGGTAATGCGGTACATCGCCAGTCCAATCATGAAAATTGAGCCCTTCAAGGGAAATTGAGGTTTGATCAGCCTGCTTGCCAAAAGAGGTCCGGTCGCGGCTAAATTGGTTATAGCTAAAAATCATTTCGTGTGTGCGATTAAATAACTCTACGGGGCCTTGTAATGAAACATCAAATGTTGTTTGTTTATCTTCAGAGCTACTTATCACTGCGCTGTAACCAAAGCCTAAGTCACTACTACCATCTGGATTTATATAACCTTCAGGGTAAACGAAAAATAGTTTGCCGCCTTGCATCTCTATGGTGTTGTAAGTCGCAATAGCATTTAATTGCCAATCATTCTCAAAAGCGTGATCAAGGCCAATAAAATAGGTGTGCTCTTCAAGCGGCCAGCCACTCCATTTTGCGGTCATGCCTGTATCTGAACGTTTACCATTATAGCGGCTGCCATCAGCGAAAAGGTAGGGTTGGGAGTGTGAGTTTATAGCTCCTTTTGATGCGGTATCAGTATATTCTACGCCTAAGCGAAGTAGGGTGTAATCTGTTAGATCGGCTTCTAAAGTAGTGTAAATTGAGGTTTTTTGTTGCCCATAGCGTTCAATGTAAGAGTTTTTATCATAATGTGCAGCCACAAACCGAGCACGAATAGTACCGTCCTCGACTAATGAACCTGAAATATCAATCTCACCACGGTAATTATCCCAGCTGCCAGCTGAAAGACCAACACTTGCTTGAAAGTCTGTATTAGTGGCTCGCTTACGAACAAGGTTAACAGTCGCAGTAGGATCACCCGCTCCGGTTAACAAGCCATTTGCACCACGTACAATTTCAACGCGTTCATATGCAGCAGAATCGCCATTTACGTTGGGTCTGCGGCCACCAGGGAACTGCTGAACACCGTCAACTTGGATCAAGTTAACGTTACCACCACGCACAGAAAAGCGAGGTCTATCTAAACTAGATGAGCGTCGCGCATAAAACCCCGTCGCATGCTCTAAAATTTCGTCTATATTGATGGTTTGCCAATCTTGCATCATCTGATTAGTGATAACTGTAACGGCTTGTGGCGTTTCTCGCTGTGAAAGAATCATTTTTAAGGCGGCTTTATTAGCTGATTCTGAGTAATCGTTAATACTAGTGCCAGTAACATATATATGTTCAAGTTCTTGAACACGTTTAGTGTCAACAGCTTTAGCTGAGTCATTAATATATTGATTAGTATCAGTATTTTGTTTTGAAATCGAATGGAATGATGCGCAAATCATTAGCGCACAAGTAGAAAGTTTAAATTTACGAGTTAAATGGTATGTTTTATGAGCGTGCACAATTCGTCCTTAATTGTGATTGTTATTAATGAAAATCATTATCACTAAAGTTGTGGGGCTTTTCAAGTACCCAATTGAGGTTTCCTAAATCTGCAGATGTGGGGCAATACGAGGTTGTACTTTTTCCTAGTCGTAATAGTTGATAACAAATGATATTGATACTAACGGCTAAATTTAGTTTTTCTAATAAATCAAATTTAGCCGTAGAAAATTTTTTAATGTAGGAGGTTATTTTTCAGCAGAATATGGATCTTCGGCCATTAGGTAGGCTCTTAAATCTGCTTTTTGTGGTTGTGCATTAAGCCACTCTCTTAGGTCTTTTACTTTTGCGTAAGTGTCAGTGCCAAATTTATCAGCGTATATATCACTAAAATTTTGCTTGGTACTTTGCTCGCGAATTTGGTTTTGCCATTGCTGCGTGACTACGGCATTTAATGTGCCGGCTAGGCCTTCTTCTTTTAGTAACTCCCACTCACCGGCATCTAACCAGATACCGCCAACAGGTGCGCTGTAATCTATCCGGTGGTCGCTTGATGATGAAATACGAAATTTACGCATGATCACACCCGACACAGGGCAAATTAGGGCTTTTTTTGTGTCTGATGTTTCTGCTTCAAATGAGATGTTATCAGCAAATTCAAAGGTTGGGTTACGCTCTTTCCAAGCCGCAAAATCTTCGATTAAGATCCAGTGGCCATTACAATGCGTGCATGTGTGCGAGCGAAACTGACCTTCAATAAAACTTGGCTTTAGTAAGCCCTTATTACAGCTAGTACAATTCATAGTATCCCTTAAAAATTTGCAACCTGATTATTTAGAGTTAGTTTTGTTTTGATCTCATTAATGAGTAAACAACAGGTTTAATTTTGGCAACAGCCAGAGTGAGTTTTTCTAATATTAACGTATTTTTAGAATTGATAACAAAGATTTACTGATTTTAAGGGCTGATTTTCACAGCGAGCATGTTATTAACCTTATTTGTTATCACTAAAATAAAGAGCGCTGAGTGAATCAATTACATTAGTAAAATAACAGATGTAAAAAGTGGGTATTGATTTGACTTGCAAAGTTTACTATAAAGCCCCTGTGGCGAGGCTCAATATAAGAGTTACTTGCTACTTAAGCTAAGTGCGAGATTTTTCAAACTCGCTAACAGGGTATGTTATTCTAACTGAATATACTCTCTTTATTATCAATGAAAGCCATACATTTTTTGTTGAAAAAAACCATCCAATGATCAACGCTTTGTTTTTGCTAGCAGCTGCGAAACATCCACTCGATAAGTTAGCAAAATTAATAACCCTACTGAAAGGTTTGCAAAACTTACCTAGTACAGAAAGTGGTTACAAAAATGGACATCAGTTAGATCCTAGGCTGACACATGCGCTGAGTTATATATCTGAAAATATTAAAAACGTACCGAACTTAACAAAAACAGCAAAACAGGCAAACGTCAGTAATGCAACTTTAAAGCGCTTATTTAAAACATATTTGGGTAGCAGTTTTAGTGCTCAGGTTAATTTACTAAGGTTAGAGAAGTCACGGCACTTATTAGCGACTACACGATTAAGTATTGATTGTGTATCTAGTTTATCAGGCTTTAAAAGTGCTTGTTATTTTAATAAAGTGTTTAAGGCGCACATGAGCGTAACGCCTACAGCCTACAGGTCTAAAAATCTATGGCGTAAATAGAGTCTAACTCAGTTTTACTTTTACTCTTTCTTTTTAGCATGCTCATTAGTGCCTGCGCTTTGTTGAGTTTTGTGCTGGTTTTTTATATCAATAATGGGTTGGTTTCGCACACACATTAATACTTTATTTGCTGCTTGGCAGCTGCCAATATAGAGTTTATTTACTAACTCATATTGGCAACTTTGATTAAGTTTTTTTTCCTCACAGGCATGCCATGGCTGATTCGTACCGTGAGCAGCATGAGCAAGGCTGCTTGCAGTATAAAAAAGAGCAATGGTTGAGGAAAATAATACCGTGACTAATTTTAAATGTGTTTTCATCATAAACTCCTATTACCTTGCTATTTCGCCGCTGTAACAACCAATAAACATGTTTTCAGCAATGCTTGCTGAATGATAATGATAGCCCCTAGTTTCATCGTAGTGGCCACGACATGAATCAAGGTCATTGTCTTCATTTCCTTGGCTATCAACCATACCAAAAATACCATATCCGTCTAACGCATAACCTAACATGCCAGCATGACCGTTTGATTGTTCTAGTGTTTCACTGCAACCAGCAGCACCATGATAATGATAGCCTTCGACTAAGTTGATATGGCCTGCACAGTCATCAAACGCAGCGATTGTGTAAGCGCCTAAAATGGCATCTACAGGTGCAGGTGGTGCAAGTGCAACTCCATTTAATGAAATACCTATATTATCACGGCCAATTGAAATAGGACTGCTTGCCTTTACAGGTGTAATCGGGATGAGTACGGTTTGACTAATTCCACCATCAACATAGTCAATAGCACACTCCACACAGTGATTTTGATATTGCTCTTCAACATCAGGCCTTGCGGCTCCTGCGCACGAGGCTTCTGTCGTGGTGACGTTAACTTTACCGGTGCTTTCGTTATACAACTTCCAGTTACTGTCGTTGTAATGAGTATCTAGATTGGTAATAAACTCACCAGTTAAATCATAAACTTGCCCATCGCCGTCAAACCAAATACCAGCTTCATCTGCATTTGAAGTCGTATATCTAGGGCAAAAAATACCAATTTCATGGCTAGCAGGCGCGCCAGCTATTTGAATTTCATAGCACTGTGCTTCTTCGTTATTGGTCAGGGTACATGTTTGGGTTGCTACTTCTGAATCTAGTGCCCCGCTTGTAAAGTTTAGTGGATTAACTTCTACAACAATGTCTGAATTAGTATTCGTTGTTGTGTCTGAGCCGGAGTCTGTCGTTGCGGTTGTACTATCTTCTGAACTACCGCAACCAGTGACGAGTAAAGTTAAAAGTATTGTAATTGCAGACTTTGTTTTAAATAATTTTTTACTCATTGTAGTATCTCTAAGCTAAGGGTTTAAATTAGCATATAAAGAGAATGTGCAAAGAGTGTGTAAAGAGTGTGTAAATTAATTAGTTTTTTTATAGTTGAGAATTACGCTTACCTGATGAGTTTTTTAAATACCCACTCAAGCGGTCCGGCTTTAAATTTATTTAACCAGCAAACACTAAAAATGATGCTAAACAGGCAAAACAATAGGGCTGAGAATAACGCCATACCAATTGTTTGATTATTTAATAGTCCCAATGATTCTAAAACCCCCATGCCAACAAGTACGTGCGCCACATAGAGTGTTAACGATATTTGCCCGGTTTGTTTTAACCAATGGCTTAATTTGTTTGTTTGAAATGTATCAGCAAAATAAAAACAACCTACTAACACGATAACCGATGAGCTTGTCGCGCTGAGCATATATTGAGGTAAAGGCGGTATGATAGACGTACTTAATAAAAAGCTGCTCAGTTCTAAATCTATTCCTAATTCAGCGTGTGTTTTAGTTAATAACCTTAGGCCGTAAAAAAGCAACTCAGTGATAAGTAGTACAGCGATTGAGCCTATTAATAATTGCTTTCTAAATTGAGAATCAAGTAAATCTTGTCTACCTAACCACATGCCAAAAACCAAAAAACCGCACCATGGAAAAACAGGATGAAAGCCATTAAAAAATACATGCCTTAACATACCATCTACAGTCCAAAAACCATGATAGGTTAACGTATTCCAATCCCAGCCATAACTGTAATCAAAACATATTAATAACAGCGGAAAGGCTAACACAAAAAAGCCACTTATCAATAATAGCACTCTATTACTTAGAGTGAATATACAGGCAGCAATAATAAAATAGACACCGTAAAAATGGAGAATATCGGCTTCCCAAATGGGCACATAGGCTAAGCCAATCAACATGAGTAACACAGCACGCTTGATCAGTGACCACTTTGATTTGGTTACTTCTGAAGATAAACCAGATTGACGCGCCTTGAGTGTCATAAAGGTGATGCCTATGCCTGCTAAAATAACAAACAATGCAGATGCTCGACCTTCAAATAAACTAGCAAAAAGGTACAAGGGAGAATTGCCTGGCTGTACATTCATAGCAATTTTAAAATTCACAATAACCATGCCAAATATAGCAAGTGCGCGAGCAATATCGATAGCGATCATGCGGTTCAATAGTGTTCTCCTGATTGAAGTTGAGGCTGAGTTTTAATACACTTGTGTATCATAGCAGTAACAATATATATGATACAAGGGTGTCTCAAAAAATGGATGTGCGTATTTCTCGTTCAAAGCAGCTCATTATTCAAGCTGGGCTTAAGTTGTTTTTACAAAACGCTGACGCCACATTGGTTGATATCGCTAAACACGCTAACGTTGGTAGAGCAACTGTATACCGTCATTTTGAGAGTAAAGAAATACTCCAAAAGGCAATCGCATTTTATTGTTTAGAGCGATTCGATAGTGTTAATAAAGATGTTGACCGCCAAGCGAAAGATCATCTTGATGCGCTTAGGTTAATACTAAAAAATACAATGCCTTTATTCGCTGAGTTTTCGTTTCTTTCAAAAATGGAACAAGTGTTGATAGATGATGCTGATTTTCAAGCCCGCTCTAAGCAGCAAAATGATGAAATGCGTGAATTAATTAGTTTAGTGATTAAACACAAAAAAATTAGTGATAATTTTTCAGTGTCATGGGTTTTTCATTTATTTGAAGGCTTACTTTGGGTGGGTTATCAAGCAATACATAGCGGTGAGTACAGCCCTGAATCGGCTTCAAACCTAGCTTATGCTACGTTCTTAAATGGAGTAGGGGCAAGTAGCTAATTGCTTAGATTTAAGACTTAGCTAAATGGCGCTTACATCGCTGTGAGCAGTAAGTTACGTTATCCCAATCGCGCAGCCATTTTTTACGCCAAGTAAAATCACGTTTGCAAATAGGGCAAGTTTTTTGTGGTAAATGTAGTTTTTTATGCGCCATTGCTATTTTTTTTATCTTTGTTTTTGGTTGTGCTTTTTATCTTTGGGGCGATACTAACGTGCTTTTTTAAAATACCGGGAATGGCGCGTTTTACGTCAATTCGTTCGCGGTATTGCCAGAGCCTTAGACGGGCTTCTTTAGACGCCTTAGTTAAATCTATCATGGGCTCTGGGTAATCTTTACCTACTTTAAAATCGTTAAATAAGGCTTCCATAGGCGTTTGCATCCAAGGTTCATGCAAGTACTCAATGGGGAGTTTTTCAAGCTCTGGACACCACTTTTTAATAAACGCACCGGTTGGATCTTGATCTTCAGATTGCTTGATTGGATTGTAATGGCGAATGGTATTTATACCTGTCACAGAGGCTTGCATTTGAATTTGCGGGTAGTGAATACCGGGCTCAAAGTCTAAAAAGTAATTCGCTAAAGGCAAGCTTGCCTGTTGCCAGCTAATGTTTAAGTGGTGTGTAACAAAACTGACCAGCATCGCTCGCATTCTAAAGTTAATATAGCCTGTGTGTTTTAAACAGCGCATGCAAGCATCAATAATGGGAATACCTGTTTGCCCTTGTGCCCAGCGCGCTAAGTCGGTTGTTACGTGTTTGTCATCGCGATAAGGGAATACATGATAACCGGGGTTAAGGGCTACAAACTCCATACTGCATTCACTTTCAAACTTTTGCATGAAATGGCAGTGCCAATGTAAGCGCGAAACAAACGCAGCTAATGGACGCTTCCAGCCTTTTTTGTCTGGGTGCTTAGAATGATAAGTGTCGATTGCCGTTTGATATACTTGCCTAAGGCTTATATTGCCCCATGCCAAGTAAGGAGAGAGCCGCGAGCAATGAGTTTGGCTTAAACTCGGGCTTGAAATGCCTTTTTGATAGCCTTTACCACGGACTTCAAAAAAGCTCTGCATAACCTGGCGTGCTTGCATCGCCCCGCCAAGTTGAAAGTTATCATCAGAGTGAGTGTAGTTTTTAGGTAAACAAGGTGGGGCATAACCACTTAAGGTTACACTGTTAACGCGTTTCCAATTTGGGATTGCAATAGTGCTTTGCATTGTTTGCTGCCATTGCTCGTTCCATTGGTTGCGGTTTGTTGCCCCTCTAATTACTGCGCCTGTTGGGGTTTCAAGCCATTGAACAGTGTGATCCTTGCACCATGCTTTTATTGCTTTATCGCGCTCAAAAGTATTATTTAAGCCAATCTCTTGATGACTAAATAGGTTAACAATTTCAAACTCTTGATTTAAAGAGTTAAGTAAGTTTTCCATTGCGCAGCTAAAGGTGTAAATAGTGGTATTGAAGCGTTTTAGCTGCTGGTTCATATCAGCAATTGACTGATATACAAACCGCCAATGACGCTCGTTATAATGACTGTCATTAAGTAATAATGGTTCAAAGTTATAGATCAATAATGTAGGCAGCGAGCTTTCAAAGGCACTTTTTAATGGCTGATGATCAGATAAACGCAAGTCACGCTTAAACCACACAATATTAATTTTATTTTGCATTGTTAACTACTTAGTGGCCAGTCGGCGGCATCTGAAGAATCTAAGCTTTGTACATTATTTCCTCGCCAATGATTAATAAAGGTATTGTGAGGGTCGTACATTTGCGTTTGTTTAGCTAAATTAAAATGACGCCCAGCACGTGGGTCTGCGCCAACCCCAGCTAAGTACTGCCAGTTGCCCCAATTTGCCGCTACATCATAATCAATTAGTTGTTGTTCAAAGTAAGCGGCTCCAAAACGCCAATCTAGATTAAGCTCATGCACAAGGCAACTTGCTACCAACTGGCGACCTCGGTTAGACATATAACCCGTTTGGTTAAGCTGTTTCATGCACGCATTGACAATAGGGTAGGGCGTGGTGCCTAGACACCATTGTTTAAACCGTTGTGAATAAAAGCTAGTTAACGGTTTTTTGCTGCCAATGCCTTTAAATGAAAATAGTTTTTTACCGTAGCACACGCTGTAAAGCTGAAAATATTCACGCCAAAGTAGCTCAAAGAAAATCCAATAGGTGGAGTCGTTGGCGCCATGTTTTTGTTCGTAATCGTGTAACGCAGCAATAATTAGGCGTACAGATAGATTGCCATTAGCTAACCATAGCGAAAATTTAGTCGAATTTTCTACCCCATCAAGTGCATTACGGGTTTGCTTGTAATTCGATGCAGCATCCCCAGTAAAATAGTGGTTTAAGTGCTCCATAGCAGCTTGCTCACCGCCAATAAATTGTGAAGATACAGCCCACTTTTTTATCTCTGGTAATGTCTTAGGCCATGGCATTGGGGCAATGAGTGGCGGCGGCAAATACGTTGGGGTATTAATTGGCGCAAGAATTTGTGGTTCGTGATGTTCTATTATTTTACGAAATTTGCTAAATGTTGCGGGGAGGTCATTACCTGAAAATGGCAGTTGATGTTCATCATATAAAGTAAAAGTATTTGCTTGGTTTATTTTTAGGTCATCAAATATGTTACCAATAGCAGATAGTGACTGTCGTTCATTAAAACCAATTTGCTCACTACAATAAAGCGTTCGCACATTGTGATGATGGTAGTAATGACTAATAACCTCATAAGCCGGTTGATGATAAACCACTAAATGCTGCCCATAGCTTTTAAGTTGGGCGTCTAAATCACGCAAAGCGCTCACTAAAAATTGCCACCTGTATTTGCCCATAGTTTGGCTGGAAAAGCGGGTGGTTTTGAACCATTTAGGGTCAACGCAGTACACAAAACTCAATGGTGTCTTTTGCTCGCAGGCTAATTTTAATAGCTGATTGTCGTTGAGCCGCAAATCATGGGTAAACCAATATAAAGAATGTGTCATAAAATAATGTGCCAATACAGTCATTTTTATTTACTTTGAGTTCAATACGTAACAAAGTAAAAACACGTTTATTAGTACGTTAAATTTAATTTTTAAAGAGGTGATGGTGTATTTTGATTTAACTGATCCATTAGAGCAAAAAAGTGTTTACAGTAAGCTGGTTGGCGGGATCACGCCACGGCCGATTGCGTGGATAAGTACGGTAAGTGAAACTGGAGTTGACAATATTGCTCCATATTCATTTTTTACTGTCGCCAGTGTTAACCCGCCAGTGTTAAGTGTGACACAAGTAAACCCCAGTGATAAAAGTAATAAAGACACCCTAAGTAATCTATTAGCCACTAAGCAATGTGTGGTGAATATTGTTAGCCATAAACTTGTTGAAAAAATGAATCAAAGTTGCGCAAATTACCCAACAAATGTGAGTGAGTTTGAAGCGGCTGGTATTACCTCAGAGACTAGTAAATATGTGCAGCCATTAAGTGTAAAAGCTGCCAAAGTACGTTATGAGTGTACGCTACGTGAAGTAATCTCTATTTCAAAAGAGCCCAGCGGCGGACAAATGATGCTATTAGACATTGTGGGAATTTACATTGATGAGCGTGTATTAACTGACGGTTATATCAACCCTATAGCTTTGAATGCCGTTGGTAAATTAGGCGGAGATTATTTTGCCACAACGCAGAGTATATTTGAATTAAATCGGCCGAGTATATAAAGTGTAATCTATCATCTTAAAAAGTTGAAAGTGAGCTTTGAGAAGACGTTATTAGTTCTTGAATTCAAGTATAAAGATTAGCGTTCTAACAAACTATCAATAACTACGCCTGTATTTATTTTGTTAAAGGGAAATAACATGAATGAAGTGAATCAATATATATTAGATATTATTAAGACTCATGTTTGGGGCGGTTTTGATACGCCAGATGAAATTCAAGGGGGTTATTTCTGATTTATTTGAAGAGGACGCTGATGAAAGGGTGCTTCGTGAATTCGTAAGTATTGAATTTAAAAAAAGTTTGAAGCTGAAAAACAATGACCTCAAGTTACAGATGTAGAAATGAAAGCGTGTGCGAAACAGGTTTAGGCGCAGTTGGTTTAATGGTCAATGGCACCAGTATTTTTAACTGTGGCGATGCATGAGTTATGGCCAAAATGTATGGTATACGCTACACCTATCGCAGAGCAATACGATGTTGATATATGTGGCGGGCGTGCAGCAAATGGCGAATACCATCATCACTTTTATACCAGTTGTTTAGCCGATATGTTAAATCATGATGGCTCAGTACATTCAAAGTGCCCAGTTACGTGGTGTATGCCGGGGTCAATGCTATTTCAGTGACACTAAATAATCATGGGTATATTGGGCTGTGCAAGATAAAAAAATTCTGGCCACCTTGTATATTAATGACCAAACTAAAGAGTTAGTGACTTACAAATTTGAAAGTTTTCCTATTCATAGCGTATTAACGCCAAGTCAGTAAGCATTTTATTTCCTAAAAGGTACGGACACCTTCCTTTTTAATAAGCGATATTGATGAAAATACATAATAAGTTATTTTTAATTTTATTTAGTTTTAGCTTTATTTTAATTACCGGATTAGTTTTAGTTATGCAGTGGAGTATTGGCCAAGGCATGGTTGATTATGTCAACGCTAAAGAAGTTAAAGCATTGCAGCCATTGGCTAGTCAACTAGCGCGTGAATACCAAAAAACATCATCATGGAAAAACTTTGAAGGGGAAAATCACCGCTTTTTTCACTTGATCAGAAAGCAATTAAAAGAAAGTCAGTTTTTGCCTTCAAGAACACCAGATCAGATCAATAAAGCCTCTCAGCGGCCTGGGTTTATGCCAAAACCTCGTGGGGAGCATCGCCCACCTATGGATCCTTCTTTTGCCGGTGAACTACGATTACCACCCGGTCATGAAGCGCACTATGCGTTACTGGATAATAATAAACAGGTCATTGCAGGGTTATATAAAGCAGATTTAACGTATCGAAATATTTCAATCTACGACGCTGATACAGTGGTTGGTTTCATTGCTGTTTCTAAGCGAAAAGGACTGATAGATGGCTACGAACTCGACTTTTTAGAGCAGCAAACTACTTACCTATGGCTAATCGCATTGGCAGCACTATTATTTACGCTATTAATTACCTTTTTATTAGCACGTCATTTAGTAGGCCCAGTAAAGCAAATTGCACAAGGAATGCATCACCTTAGTCAGGGGGACTATCAGTATAAATTAGAGCTGGATCGCCATGATGAATTAGGCCAGTTAAGTGAAGATTACAATACGTTAGCACTTACTTTGGCACGCAACGAAGAAGCCCGTAAACGTTGGCTGGCAAACACTTCACATGAATTACGTACGCCAATCACCATTTTAATGGGTGAACTTGAAGCAATGCTATTAGGAGTGAGGCCGCTAACCGTAAAGAATATTAGTTCAGCCAACGATGAAGCATTGCACCTAAAAAGATTAATAGATGATTTGCATATGCTCAATAGTGCAGAGCTCGGTGGTATGCATTTTAATATGCAGCCATTATTAATGGATGAACTATTTCGTTCAGTTGAGCAAAAGTACGTTGTTATTTTTAATCAACATAATATCGAATTTGTAATAAAAATTCATAGCCATAAAATAACATTATTGGCAGACAAAACACGCTTAATGCAGCTTTTTGATAATATTTTAATGAATGCAGTACACTACGCACAGTGCTCAGCTATTCAGCTAACAGTGCAAATGACGCAGCGCTTAAATCAAGATTACGTTGAGATAAAAATAACAGACAATGGGGTTGGTGTTGACGATCAGCATCTTAGCCATTTATTTGAATACTTATACCGCGTAGATGATGCTCGCAACCGTCAACAAGGAGGTTCTGGTTTAGGTTTATCGCTATGTCAGCACATTGTGCAGTCTCATCAAGGTGAGATCACAGCTATCAATTCGCCGTTAGGCGGTTTAGGTATTATTATTAGCTTACCCGTGGAGACATAAATTAGTGACCGTCCCAATGCCCCCCAAAATATTAATTGTAGAAGACGAAGTGAAGCTCGCTAATTTAATGAGTGATTTTTTACTTAGTCAACATTTTGAGACTCATCAAATTCATCATGGTAATGATGTTCTTCCTTGGCTTAAAGACAACCACCCCAGTGTTATTTTGCTTGATGTGATGCTACCAGGCATCAGTGGTATTGAATTATGTAAAGCAATTAGACAGTGCTCGTCAGTGCCCATAATGATGGTGTCAGCCAAAGTGGAAGAAATAGACCGTCTATTGGGTTTAGAGCTGGGAGCGGATGATTATGTATGCAAACCCTTTAGTTATGCGGAAGTCGTTGCGCGGGTTAAAGCGTTATTGAGGCGCAGTGAGCTTGTAAAGCCACAGCAAATCACCGACATGCTTTTAGATGAAAACACTTTTAGTGTGCAATACAAAGGGCGAACAGTAACGCTGACCAGTGTTGAGTTTCAGTTATTTAAACCGTTATTTGATAAACCTAACCGTATTTTTAATCGTGAAAGTTTAATGAATAATATGTATGCCGATCAGCGTATTGTGAGTTTTCGTACCATTGACAGCCATATTAAAAAGTTACGAAAAAAACTCGATGAAGTATGCAAGCATGATAGTGTTATTCAATCTGTTTACGGCGTGGGTTATCGTTTTGTAAAACCCTAACTTCCTTATTTGTTGCACATTGTTTGCGTTTTTTAATAATACGCTTGTATGTAGTTAACTTGAGTTCTTATAAAGAGACTCACTGACCCTACTATGCAAGAGGTTGAATTATGAAATCGTTAAGTGCAATCGCATTACTCACTGTTTTATGTGTCACTTTTACAGCGCAAGTTGCCGCTAAAAAAGAGGGCAAGCCACCACCTCGTCCTGATTTCTCAACCATTGATAGTGATGGCAGTGGTGGTGTTGACTTTAATGAGTTTAGTGCTCAAAAACGCCCTCCGGGTGCGGATGATATTCAAATGATTTTTGATGAAATTGACGCTGATAAAAATGGTGAAATTTCAAAACAAGAATTTAAAAATCATAAACCCCCTCAGCGTCAGCGTAAAGGAGATTAATTATGATCAGTAATATTTCTTCAAGTACTAATTTTGAGCCTATGCAACGTCCAAAGGCTCAATCACTTTCGAGTGAGCAAACTCAATTGGTGAATGACACTTTATCTGGATTTGATCCTGAAAAGTTAACCGCTGAAGATGCACAGACGATAGTTGCGACGTTTAAGGATGCAGGTATTCAGCCAGGCAAAGAAATGGAGTCGTTGATGGCCGAAGCCGGTTTTGATGCGGCTCTAGTTGGTGAAATGGGTCGCCCAGAAGGAGGGCGACCACCGGGGCCTGCGCCACAAGGAGGCTTTGAACAAGTTAACACTGACGAAGTGGTTAGTTATTTAGATGAATTGCTCGCAAATTATTCAGATCAACTTAATGATGACGATAAAGAATCAATTTTAGCGTCCGTGCAAGAAAAGTTCGGTTTAAGCCAAAGTGATTCATTGCTGAGTGTAAAAGTATAATACCAATTAGTAACCAGTTAATTACGGGCAAATAACGGGTTGCTTGTTCCTATAGTGCGACAATTTGTCGCATTTTCAAAAACAGCAAAGTCTATATCATAAGCTCCTATTTTTAATAATAAAATTTTTAATAGGCAGTACACATGAATAACCCTATGGCCTTTTGTGCCATCGCTACCGCATTAGCCACATCGCATACTTTAGCAAATGAAATGACCGATAATATTGAGCGCATTAATGTGACCGGCTCACACATCAAACGCACTGATTTTGAAACAGCCAGTCCTGTAACCGTGATTGACGCAACACAAATTGCTCAAACAGGCATTGTAAATGTTGAAGATTTATTGCAACGCATGTCGTTTTCAGCGGGCGTTGCGGGTAATGCGACCAATGCCTATTGGACAAGTGGAGGATATGGATCGGCACAGATAAACTTGCGCGGTATGGGGATTAAACGCACGCTAGTATTATTAAATGGGCGACGAATTGTAAACGGTGGCACGGGAGCCAATAGTGCGGTTGATTTAAATATGATCCCAACCTCAATTATTGAACGCGTAGAAGTACTAAAAGATGGCGCATCTGCCATTTATGGCGCTGACGCTGTTGCCGGTGTGGTTAATATCATCACTAAAACGCAATTAGATGGTGCTGAATTTACTGCAAAGTTAGGCGCTGGGGATGAAGGTGACGGGCAAAGCCAAGAAATTAGCTTTAATGTAGGCGGTGAGTTTGATCGCGGCCATTTTGTTTTTAGTGCGAGCTATATAAATACCGAGGCAGTAAGGCAGTCAGACCGTATAGACTGCGCTAAAAATGAGAAAGTAAATACAGATGGCAGTAGCCAATTAAATTGTTTTGGCAGTGCAACAACCGCTGGTGGGCGAGCACTACTGGCTGATGGTCGCAGTGTGCAATTTAATCAAGACCCGCAAGGCGATGGTAATAGTTTTGAAGCGTATGATATAGCAAAACACGGTTTTACGTGGATCCCTTATTTAAATGCAGTAAACCCAAGCCAACGTATTAACCTATCGACTAACCTCAATTACCAACTGACAAGTAACATAAACTTTTTTACAGAAGCGCAATACAGTAATCGCCAATCAGAGCAAATAGTGACACCACGCAGTATTAGCGGTATTAAGGTCTCTAAAGAGTTTGCTTATAACCCAACAGGGCAAGACTTAGAGCTAACTCGTAGGCGTAATGTAGAGCTTGGTGCGCCGTATTTTTTTCAAGAAACAAACACAGCGCGTATTGTTATTGGGTTTGATGGCACATTAGCAAATGATTGGCAGTGGGAAGTTGCTTATAACTATGGGCGTAACACTGGCACTGACGGCTGGACGTTTGATCAAGATAAAGCCAAGGTCGCACAAACGCTAGATGATACAGTATGCAGTTATACTCCTGGTGCTGCCATTCCGTGTGGCGACTGGTTTGGTGTTGGTGAATTAAGTAATGAAGTGATTGATTACGTAAAGTATCGCCGTGAAGGCAATGGTGGCAACCAATTAAAATCATTGGCATTTAACTTATCGGGTGACATCACTGAGTTACCCGCAGGTACACTGGCCTTTGCCGCTGGGCTTGAAAGACGTGAAGAAAGCGGCTGGCGAAATCCTGATTCAACGGTTCTTGCCAATGGTGGAGAAGACAGCATTAATGGTGACTATGATGTAAATGAAGCTTTTATTGAACTTGCCATCCCATTGTTTGAAAGCCTTGAAGCAAACTTAGCAACACGCTACTCAGACTACAGTACCTTTGGCAATAAATTGACTTATAAGCTCGGGCTTACATGGCAAGTTGCGGATGACTTAATGCTTCGTGGTGTTAAATCAACAGCATTTAGAACGCCGGTGATAACCGAGTTATTTGGTGGCACAAATGCGGAGAACCTTCGCACTATCGATCCCTGTGAAAACGCAACTGGCGCAATTGCGGTTAATTGTTTAGCCGCCGGGCTCCCTACTGATTTTGCACAAGATGGCACAACGGTACGAACTTCAGTCGGTGGAAACCCAGATGTAAAACCTGAATCGGCAGACACACTTACACTAGGTCTAGTTTGGCAGCCGCACTTTATTGACGGGTTATCGACTACACTCGATTACTTTGATATAGACGTAAAAGACGCTATTACCTCGGTTAATGGCTCTGACACCTTGAAGTTGTGTTACACCAACCCAGCGCTTTACAGCGCTTACTGTAATACTTTTACACGCCACGCCGTAACGGGGCAAATAAATTCATTGAGTCAGCGCCCAGTCAATGCTGCGTTTGAAACGGTTAGTGGGGTTGATTTTAATACACGTTACACCGCCAATATTTTTGGTTTAAGCAGCCAGTTTGAGTTAGATGCCACGCGGTTACTCAAGCATGAAAACACGCCTTTTGCAGGGCAAGCAACGCAAAGCCTGTTAGGCTACATTACTGAGGACCAAGGCAGTTATACAAAATGGCGCGCTAATTTAGGGATCACTGTAAAAGCGGATGCGTGGTCAGCACATTATGCTATGCGTTACATTGGTGGTGCGCGTGATGTAAATGGCGGTGGGCCAATTGGCCGCGCGGTTGAAAGTGTTACCTACAGTGATGTTCAAGGGCGTTATTTTATAACTCAAGATACATCTATCAGCATGGGTATAGACAACATCTTTGATAAAAAAGCTCCCTTTTTAACCTCATGGAACGACGCTAATACAGATGTGATGACGTATGATTTACTTGGTAGAAGAGGCTACATTAAGTTAAATATTAACTTTTAAAGCAATTTAGTGATGCGTGTAATTTAAGTTCACGTTACAGCAAAGTGCGTTTATGCACTTTGCTGCATATCTATACCCAAGCCACCTCAAGATGCAGTTTCAGTTGGCGTTAAAAGCGATTTAGGCATTGCAGAGAATGGTTATTCCCTTGTTATAAATCAATCTCTTATAAAAGTAACGCAGTATAAATCGCTTTTAAACCAACCCGCAGGGCATTTCACAGGTACTTACTCTATGCGTTGTTACTTTTTAAAAGGGACGGCCATTCTTACAAAGTAACGTCTTGATATTAAGCCCCTTTGAAACGCTGAATTCTGTATCTTGAGGTGATTTGGGTATATAAGCTACTTACTTATCAGAGTGGTTATTTTACTGGTGCCATCTTCTTCAGTAAATTTAAATACAAAATCGTGTTTAGAGTCGTTATTTAAATCAACCAATAAAATATCTCTTGGGTGTGTTGGTAACGCGTGTTTGATTTTTTTACGTTTTGAAGCAAACAAGTTGTTTTGCTCACCGTAATAAATGCCTAAGGTTTTTTTATTGTATCTATAAACCGCATCAATGTACCCGTCGCCGTTTATATCGGCTAATTTAAGAGGCTCTACAGGGCCTGAATTTGACATAGAAAGCGGGGCTTCAACTTCGAAGTCTGCGTTTGGTTTCTCTGAAAAGTTACCTGTATTTAACTGTTTAAAAAATGAAAACTCAATATCTACGTCGGTATCACCGCCGCCCATAGCCATCGAGGCAATGGTCCCAAAGCCAAAATCAACATCTAACCGCTGTAAGTCAATTAAACCATCGTTATCTAAATCATGTTCAAATATTAACTCACCCATGGCGCTGGTGTTCGGTAAGCTTATAGGGTTGCTAAAGCTACCATCCGCTTGGCCTAAATAAAGGCTACGAGTGACTGTCGCATCAAGCGTATCCATGCCTTTCGTTTTAGGCATTTTGGCAATAATAAAGTCTAAATAGCTGTCGTGATTTATATCAGCAAAATGATTGATTGTTACTTTGCTGCCGTCATCCATTTTACCAATGCTTACTGGTAATGTCAGTGGCGTAACCTTACTTGCAAAGCCTTGCTCTGTGGCAAATAAAACACGGGCACTTTGTGCGTTTTTAAACACTAAATCAACATAGCCATCGCGGTTTATATCAATCGTTGTAGGGGCGGTGCTTATATCAATATCAAGAGTTAAATGGTTGTCGTTAAACTGACCATTAAACAAGGACTCTTTTTTAAAGGTATGAGGGGTAAATTTACCAAGCTGATCTTGAATGTAAACCGTACTGGTTTCAATATCGGGCAGTAAAATATCACTCAGGCCATCAAGATTTACATCAACAACAAAGCTAACCTTATTAAGCTTATCACTGGTTAATCGATTTAAAACTGAGGTATATTTGAATAACAATGTGCTGTGTTCTTTTTGGCTAATATATACGCCATCGGCAGTTAAAATAAGTGCTTGCGGGTGCGATGTATTCGCAAGTTTTGCAACGTCAAAACCAAGCGCGTTATCGGGTACTGTTAGCGCATAGTTTTCAGTGTTTTCAATAT
The DNA here is from genome assembly GCF_013002825.1 of Pseudoalteromonas sp. NEC-BIFX-2020_002. Taxonomy (NCBI): domain Bacteria; kingdom Pseudomonadati; phylum Pseudomonadota; class Gammaproteobacteria; order Alteromonadales; family Pseudoalteromonadaceae; genus Pseudoalteromonas; species Pseudoalteromonas sp. NEC-BIFX-2020_002. The sequence continues at coordinate 123,522 of NZ_JABEPJ010000011.1, read as the reverse complement.
CAATTTTGGCTAATTGATTCTGTTCCGAGTTGTAGGCAAAAAGCACTGGAGAGTCAGTCGTTATTAATTGTTCTGTGGTTTTAATCACAAGCTGCTGGCTTGCAAGTAATAATGGGCTAAAGGCGAGTAGTGTTAAAGCAGCCGTTGTTTTAAGCATTTTCAATTCCTTGTAAACGTATTGTAATTATTGTGTTTAAGCTTTGGCCTTAAATGCTAACAAAAGCACGGTTTGGTACAACAAATGTTTTGTAAGTAATTGTTTGAAGATGTTAATTTATCTTTGCTTATAAATGTTAGTAACTCAAAGCGCATTAACCTCATGGTGTACCGATCACCAATAGCATGGCGTTTATGGCTACAATTAGTGCGCTTTTAGGGCGGGTAATACTGATGATACAAGTAAAAAACGCATCAATTGATGCGCACACTGTTTAGAGTATACCCAAGCCACCTCAATATGCAGACTTCAGCGTTTCACAGGTGTTTAATATCAAGGCGTTACTTTGCAACAATGGCCGTCCCTTTTAAAAAGTAACAACGATGAGAGTAAGCGCCTGTGAAACGCCCAACGGGTTGGTTTAAAAGCGATTTATACTGCGTTACTTTTATAAGGGAATGATTTTAACAAGGGAACAACCATTATTTGCAATCAATGCCTTGCCTAAATTGCTTTTAACTCCAACTGAAACTGCATCTTGAGGTGGTTTGGGTATATAGCGTAAATGCGCGTGGCTTATTGAGCTCAAGCGCATTGTATGGGTATTAGCTACACTCTACTAAAAGTCATCTTTACTATGGCGCTGTGCGAGTTGCTCCTCATCGGGCCCCCATACACGGTTAACTCGGCGGCCACGTTTAACTGCTGGGCGGCGTTCAATTTGTTTAGCCCAGCGCATTACATGTGTGTATGACTCAACATCTAAAAATTCAGCAGCGTCATATAAATTGCCCAATACCAAAGAGCCATACCAAGGCCAAATCGCAATATCGGCAATAGAATACTCGCTACCAGCCATATAATCGTGATCGCTTAAATGGCGATTTAACACATCTAACTGGCGCTTAACTTCCATAGTAAAACGGTCAATAGGGTATTGCATTTTATGCGGTGCGTACGCGTAAAAGTGGCCAAAACCACCGCCTAAGTAGGGCGCAGATCCCATTTGCCAAAATAGCCAATTACGACATTCAGCTTTACTGGTGTGATCGCTCGGCACGAGTGCATCAAACTTTTCAGCCAAATACTGCAAAATAGCCCCAGACTCAAACACGCGTGTGCTAGGAGTTGTGGTGTGATCCATAAGAGCAGGAATTTTTGAATTAGGGTTCACACTTACAAACCCAGAACCAAACTGGTCACCTTCGCCAATTTTAATTAAAAACGCATCGTACTCTGCATCAGTTAAACCAAGCTCTAATAACTCTTCGAGCATAATGGTAACTTTTTGACCATTAGGGGTTGCTAGAGAATACAGCTGTAGAGGGTGCTCACCTACGGGTAACTCTTGTTGGTGGGTTGCTCCAGCAATAGGGCGATTGGTTTTAGCCCACTCGCCGCCATTGTCAGCATCCCATTGCCATACTGTGGGTGGTGTATAGTCTTCGCTGTTACTCATAAAAACTCCTTAAACATGGGTTGTACAAATTAGGGTATAAAGAACATTACGAACAACCCACTGTAGATGATCATAACCAACAAAGGAAGTAAGATTGAATTTCAACACTCAAAAATAACAGTATATTTAATAAGCACGGTTATGCGCTTAGTGTGGGTATAGATGCCAATTAAAGTTCCGAGTTTAAGTTATTTTGTTGCTAGGGGGTGTTGACCTTTCGTGATTGATTTTGCAGCAGTATGTTTGGTATTTAGGCAAGGCAGCGCCTATGGTGTGTGGTTGTTCCCCATAAATAGGCGATAACGCAGTATAAATGCCAAACATGCGCTGCCCAAAGGGTTCTTCCTAGGGGCGATTAACTCTTTGTTACCTACACGGATGTAGGTAAGGGGCGTGAGCAGGACGCGGAAGCTTTGCTCGGTTTTTACTTAGCCCGCTAGGTTACAAACCTCGCGCCGCGATTAAATCGCCCCTAGATCGAACAAATTTCAATCCACAAAGGTCAACACGCCCTAGTATTTTACTTTTAAAAAGATAGCAAAACTCACTCTATGTGCTTTTATAAAAACATCCCCCTATAAAACATTCACCTATAAAAACATGAAATCAGAGGTACCCATGACTTACACTAAACAATTGAACCATAATAGGAACTCGGCTATGGTTTGGTACCAATAAAAGTAAACCCGAAGGACGCTGCATGCACATAGCTGGGGCAAGAATAAAACTATCACCGTTGGATGAGTCTGATTTAGATTTATTTATTGAAATATCAATGTCATCAGCGATGATGGAACATGTGTATGACCCATGTACTTTTGAACAAGCTAACGATGCATTTATTGCCAAATCACGCCCTTGGACTATGGACAGTGATGGCTGGTTATCGCTTGGTATCACCGAAGTTACCACGGGTGAAAAGCTTGGTAATATTGGCCTTAAAATTACGAGTCATGAAGCACGTATTGCAGAGGTCGGTTTTATGATCAAACCAAGTGCTCAGGGAAGGGGGTTTGCTAGCGAGGCATTAAACTTAATTAAACACTTTGCTTTACTCGAGCTAGGCCTCAATAAATTAGTGGCTACCTGTACAGTTGGTAATTCTAATTCGTACAAGCTATTAGAAAAAAATGGTTTTATTCGCGAAGGTTGTTTAAAACAAAACGTTATAATCAAGGGGGAATATGTTGATGACTATATTTACGGATTATGTAAATCTGATTTATAACAATCGATTAGTATTCTTATATTGCTAGGTTTTGCTTGCAATAATGTGATTGTATAGGGATTTTTAATTGCATTGATGGCCTGCATACTTGACTAATCATGAGCGATTGGTCAGTAAGTATTAAGTCTGAAATCAAGATCAGGCTCTTTGGTTTTGAACTGTATGGTTAAGTTGCAGTTTCGCGTAACCAACCTTTATTGATAGCTTCATCATAACTGAGTTCCAATTTTGACCCCATTAGTTTTTTCGTAGGAGTCAAGTCGTAGGAATAGGCTTTAGCCGCGAATGGTGTTACACCAAGGTTAAAGTGAATTGCACCACCGAAAACACAGAAGCGCTTCGCTGCACAGAAGCCGGTATTTTTATAAAAAAGTTCTGTGCTGGCGCACGTAATTGGTAGGTTACATTCAACTAACTTCAATGAGTATGCTAGTTAAACAGTAAAAAATGACAAATGCAGCAATGCTATTTTTGTCATTTTAACGACTAAATAATTAGTGTGCTAAACACCCAACCTAGAACTGGCCGGTTAAGGTTAATGAAAATCGAGGTGCGCGTTCATTTGCACGTTGCTCTTGCCTTAAATACTGACTTTGCGTAAATAATCCTGTATAGCGCGCTTTATTAACGGTGTACCTATCATTGAGTAAGTTATCACCTTTGAAGCGCAACTTTAAATTTTGCGATATTTGATAATCAATAAAGGCATTTGCAGTGATTTTAGTATCAACATTGCCCTGATAGTTATAATAGTAAAACATATAACGGCTTTTATCTTCGAGTGTTAAACTCATCGATAGCCCAGGTAAAATTTCGTTTTGGTTTAGCTTTACCTGCCAAGTGTTTTTACTGACTCGCTCGATAGGGGCTTTTTCAGCGGTAAAAGGATGAATTACCTCACTATCTCGCCAGGTATAATTAGCACTGATCAAGGTGTTATTTAGTTCAAACGCGTCTAATCCAAAGTATGTATCAAACTCAATACCATACTCTTTAGCGTTATCGATATTACCGTCACCTGAGCGCTTAGCCAATAACACTTCATTTATTAAATCGCTTATTTTATGGTAGTAAGGCGTCACAATAAAACTACCATCGGTCGATTGCCACTGCTTTTCAAACGCGATTGATAGCTCGTCACGCACTTGGGGTTTTAAATCAGGGTTGGTTTCTTCAAGGCGAGACTCGTAACTATCAAACCTTGGCACAAAATCTTTAAGATCAAGTTGACTGACTGTTCGTTGGTAATTAAAACGCATCTGGTAAATATCATTAAAATCATAGCGCAGGTTTAAGCGTGGTTTAAGGTAGTTAAATGTGCGAGCTGTGTTACTTTTTGCGTTTTGTAATGTCTCCTCTATCACGGATAAATCTGTCGCTACATTAATAGTCGAGCGTTCATAAACCAAAGACGACTGTAGGTTTAACTGAGGAGAAATGGCAAAGTTATAATTACTAAACGCTTCATAACGTGTTTCTTTAATATCATTCAATTCAGTCGAATGATAAGCCGCGCCTGTTTGACGAATAAATTGTAAATTTTCATTAAGCTGATTTATCGCCACCTCAAAGCCAGAGTCAAAAGTATGGCTTTTATTAAGGTTAAAACGCCAATTGGTACGTAGAACATTTTCTTTTGAGGTATAAATACGTGGTAACTTATAATTTGGTTTAAATACATCACCATCTTGCAAAATACGGTGCCAAATTTTATCATCAGAATCCGCCTGATTACTAATAAATAACAGTTTTAGCTGATGGGCATCATTATAATCATGGGTAATATCGCCACTTACCTCCCACTTATCTCTACCCCAATCGTACTGTAATACTTTGCTTTCAAATGTGTCTGAGGTTAAAAATTCACTGTCATTGGCAGTGAGTGCATCGACTTTAATTTTTTCGTAAATAGCTGTGAGTTGCATAGCGGTTTTATCTGAATATACATATTCTAATTTTGCTGATAGCTGGCTAGCTTTGTATATATTCTCGCGGACACGGGCGTTCGTTTGTGTGTCAACTAGCTTTGGGGAAGTAAACACTTCTTCTGAGCTTATTTCAGTTGTATTGACGTAGTGATTTAAGCCAACTCTATATTTTAAATTGCCTTTGCTTGCACTGTAAGTCAAAGAACCTGTGATATATGGCTTTATATCAGCTGTTTTAACCGTGCCCAGTGTCCAAAGAATAGATGTATCTATATCTTGTTTAAGTACCACATTAATCACTAATCCATTACTTTGAACATCTAAATCAGAGCGAGTCCCGCGGATCAATTCAATGTACTCAACATCCTTTGCCTGAATATTATTGAGCTCTTTCGTAATATTATTTTCTTTACCCGACATACGTTTACCGTTTATCAAAATTTGATCGCCGGACGAACCAAAACCGCGACTTTCTGATGCGCTGTTCATTTTACTTAATAGGGTATTTGCACCGGGGGTATTTTCTAAAATGTCGTATAACGTTTGAGGATCTAACGCCATAAAGGAACTCGCTTCATACCGCTGCGTATTGGCGACGGGTTCACTTGCAGCACTGCTGGTTGAAAACCCAAGTAACATACTTGAGCCACCAATCAAAACGGTGGATAAAATAGCCTGATATAACGCACAGCGCTTATACAATAAATTTGGGTGAGTATCGCGGTTTGTCATTGTTAGATCCCTGTTATTTAATTCAGGGTTATCTTAATCAGTCTCAGCACCTTCAAATAGGCACAAAAGGTAAAATTAACGCAGTAAAAGTTTTACAAAACTTTGCATTATAACGTTTAAAAAGGGTGATATAGTCCAGATTGCATAAGTGAAGGATTTAAAAAACAATAATATGAATATTAAACCAACACTGCTCATCATCGAAGATGAACCGAGTATATTACGTGGCTTAACTGATCTATTTGTATTTCATGGCTTTGATGTTGAAAGTGAAATGGATGGAAAAAAAGGATTAAGCCGCGCGTTAGAAAAGCAACACAGTTGTATTCTTTTAGATGTGATGCTGCCATCAATGAATGGCTTTGAGATATGCAATGCCATTAGAGTACAATCCCAAATTCAGCCTATTTTAATGCTGACTGCAAAAAATACAGAGGCAGATATTATTAATGGCCTTACCTTAGGCGCTGACGATTATTTGGCAAAACCGTTTTCAACGTCTGAATTAGTATTAAGAGTCACGGCTTTAATCAGGCGCTCAGGCTTATCTAACAATAACAACAAACTCAATATTGGCAAGCATGTGAGTATTTGCATGCAAAAATTAACGGGAACATCTCATAAACAAGCCGTGCGCTATACACGTCGAGAAGTGAATATTTTAACGTACTTAAACCAGCAAAAAGCCCCCGTATCACGCGATGAACTATTAAGAGAAGTGTGGGGATATAAATCAACCGACTGCCTAGACACCCGTACTGTGGATATTCACATCGCTAAAATAAGAAAAAAAATTGAACGCGACCCAAAAACACCTGAATATCTAGTCACCCTAAGAGGCGAAGGGTATCAGCTTTTTAGTCGACAATCGTAATATGAAGCCACAGCTCTTAAATAAGCGATTATTAAGCTACAAACAGCGTGTTAACCGTCTGCGTTGTTTTACCTTCGTTTGTTTGTTTCTCTTATTAGCGCCAATTAGCATGGTGTTCATTAAAGGTTACTATCAATTTGAAAAAGACCTTTTAACCGAGTATCAAGATAAAACCGAAGAAATAACCTCGCAGCTAAACTTGCGGTTATTTAAGCGAGTGGTTTTTGATAACGCGTTAAGCACACTCGCGTTTGATTACTACCAACATATTTATAACCCGAACAATAAACACGTAACCAAAGAAAAATCGCCTCTTTCAAGCCTAGAATACAATACTCGATATGACGGACTTTTAGGTTATTTTCAAGTTGACCAAGATGGCAATTTTAACAGCCCTGTCTGGCCTGATTTTATACGCGATACCCAAAGTTTAATAACCGCTCAAGATGATGATGAGACGATAAAACGTAAAAGCCTCGTGTCAAAATTATATACAATAACCGCCAAGTCTAATGAACTAAAAGCACTCATTAACAATAGACTATCTGTAAATAATGAGAAGTTTCTTTTATTATCGGATGTACCCGGACACCTTGTTTTTTATCGCGTTGTTCATGTAAATAACATTCAAAAGTTACAAGGTTATGTCATCGATGTAAGCGCATACTTAAACAATCAAGTTAAAAGAATGCTAACGACAGTGCAGTTTAACAACACGATAGCCATTACATTAAAGTCTACGTTAACGGGCTCAGGTGAAGCCTACTTTATTTATCAGGGGAACGCGCAAAGCCAAGCAACTATCACTCAGGCAACTATAACCCAGCCAATGCAATTATCATCTGTGTATAGTCAACGGGCCATAAACAGCCATGAATTAAGGTGGCCTTTTAAAGACCATCAGCTTACTTATTCAACCTCAAAATTTATTTTACCCACAGCTGCCACTTATAATCTGGGTTTAATGATGCTGCTGATGCTTGGCATTGTCATTGGCTGTTATGGCTTTTACCGTTTAGGGGTCAAACAACTAAAGCTTGCAGAGCAGCAGCTAAACTTTGTTTCCTCAGTGAGTCATGAGCTTAAGACACCTTTAACATCAATCCGCATGTATTCAGAAATGCTAAAGTCAGGCATGGTGCCATCAGAACAGTATAAGTTAGATTATTACGACTTTATACACAGCGAGAGTGAACGGCTCTCTCGTTTAATCGATAATATATTGCAACTTTCAAAGCTTAATCAACCACAACATAGTGTTGAAGCGCACTACACCAAACTCAGTATTTTAATCGACATGATTGAATCAAAAGTGTCGTCTTTATTAATTAAAAGCGACTTTAAAATAAACATTTCGAGTGAGTTTGAACAACCTGAAAGAGCATTACTCTTAGTTGATCTAGATGCATTTTCGCAAGTGGTTATTAACATAACCGATAATGCCATTAAGTTCTTTGATAGCGATAAAATACAAGATTACACACGTAAGAAAATAGATATTCATTTTAAACCGGATCCTAAAAATAAAGATTTCATCGTGATAGAATTTCGTGATTATGGTGATGGGGTTAGTGCTGAACAAGAACGTAAAATTTTTGAATTATTTTATCGAGGAGGTTCAGAACTAACACGCTCAACACAAGGAACTGGGATCGGGCTCGCACTGGTTAATGAACTCGTTCTAGCGCAGCAAGGCACCATTGAGGCACAACGCATGTCGCCAGGCCTATCAATAAAAATACGGTTTAAAAGTAAGAGGCAGTGATTTTTTAAGTGTATAAAAGCAAAAATAAATACCTGAGTGAAACAGCGCCTTACCCCTTTGGTTTTTTTTGAGTTTAAAACACTAAATATGAAATGCAGTTGAGATGCAAATTATTGGCTGTTAATCTATTGAAATTATTGACTGTTATATTTTCTTGTAAGAGGCTTATATGTACAAAAGCTTGTTCACGATCATCGTTAGTTTATTGTTTATTTCGGGATGTGCGCAAAGAACTATCGATATAAGTGACGATAAAGGCAATATAGTCGGCGGATGTACAGCAGGTTTTGATTGGCATTTTTATGGCCTACACGATTCGATTGATTATGTTTTGTATGAATGTGCAGAAGATGCTGTTGCAAAAGGATATATAATCTCGGATAAAAGATTGCTCACCCTCGATTTTACATTACCAGATCCGCCTGAAGGTCAACGGTGGAATAAAAAATTAGCAATGCAGCACTTTCATAATGACAAAATAACAGAAAGGAAATTAGGCTATATTCTTGCTGATATAGAAACTAAATACATAAAAATTGTATGGCCTGCTGAGGACGATTTAGCCAGTGGGAAAATAACCCTGTCCGAATTTAATAAAATAGTGAAAGATGTCAAATATAATTGGCTTGGTGAATAAAGGTGTTTTCATGTTGAGTCTTTTTTTAGCTTTGCCTATTCATTACTGTGTTATTAAATCATGTAGTGATGACACAATTGTAAAGCTTAATGCTCCTTTAGTTGAAGTGATTTATGTTAATAGTAAAACGGCTATTTTTAATCACGATTTCTTACATTTACGTTGCCCTATGCCTGCTGCATGCAGCGTTACTAACACATTCGCTGAACTAGAGTTTAATGTTACAAAAGACGGAGTGATAGATGGCCTTAAATTCCTGAATTTTGAAGAAAAAAGCATGCATGCTCGATGTATAAAAAAAGCGTTGCTTAAGGCTGAAGTGTCTGAATCTGCATATAATACAAAGGATAATAAAGTGACATTTACTTACACCATGTATATTAATAAATGAGCTAGGTAAGTAATTAAATTCGAATGATTTTTTATTAGTACGCTAAATTAATGGAGTATAGATATCAGCCCTAGCAGTCACTTTATAATGAGTTGGCTTTCATCAAACCTGATAAAGGGAAGGGTGAGAGAGCGACGTATAATTACGATTTCTGGTATAGCTCCAGATATAGACGGTGTTGGGTTGTTGATTGATCCAATTTTGAGGATGGCTGGGCACAGCTCAAATTTGTGGGGTGAATGGCATCATTCGCTACATAATTTAGGATTTTGCTTATTCGTTACGTGCATTGCGTATATAACTGCTAGCATCAATAAGCTTAAAGTAGCTTGTATGGCATTTTTGTTATTTCATTTACATCTAGTTTGCGACTTAATCGGATCTAAAGGTCCTGATGGATATCAATGGCCACTTTCTTACTTATCACCTTTTTCAGAGGTTGTAACTTTATCTTGGAAGTATCAGTGGGAACTTAACGCATGGCCGAACATTGCCATAGCTTTGGTCTTATACTTGGTGATGTTTAGGTGTATAAAATACAAAAAAAGATCACCATTTGAGATTATGTCTAAAAAAGCTGATGATGCATTTTTTCGTATTTTTGACAGATTTAAATAACAGTAGAAAGCTTTTCTGAGTAAACTCCAATCATTCAACATTTAGACTGAAATGAAAGCCGCATGGCAAGACTGGGTTTTCTTCTGGTTGCTTTAATTTGACCATGTTGTGCAACAATGAGCTCGCTTACTAGCGCGAATCCAACGCAATGCCAGTGCCTTGCGTGGTGCGGGTTAATTTGTTACCGCCACGATAGGATAACTCAAAAATTTTGCTTTCTTGCTCTTGGGTAATACCTTCATCATTATCTTGTATTTCCAGCTCAAGCATGTGTTTATGTTATACCCAAGCCATCTCAAGATACAGTTTCAGTTGGAATTAAAAGTGATTCAGGCAAGGCATTGATTGCAAATAATGGTTGCTCCCTTGTTAAAATTAATAACGCAGTATAAATCGCTTTTAAACCAACCCGTTGGGCGTTTCACAGGCGCTTACTTTCATCGTTGTTACTTCTTAAAAGGGATTGCCATTATTGCAAAGTAACGCCTCGATATTAAGCCCCTGTGAAACGCTGAAGTATGCATCTTGAGGTGGTTTGGGTATATAATTGTTTTCTAACTTTTAGGCGGGTGAACGTTATCAACAACAGTGAATTACAAACAAGTAATAACTCAGTACTTTTAGCTAGCAAAGATACGGTGGTGCTAAATAATACAGAGTTGAAAGTTGCGACGTTTAACCTGTTTAATTACCTTGAGCCGCCTAATGCGTTTTATGAATTTGAACGCATTTATACCGCACAGCAGTGGGCTAAAAAACAGCGCTGGATTAGTGATTATTTAAATCAGCAGCAACCTGATGTTATAGGCTTTCAAGAAGTGTTTAGTATTGATCCGTTAAAAGCGCTTATGCATAAGCAAGGTTATGCATATTTTGCAGTGATAGATGAGCCAGAAGTAATTGATGATTTTATTTATAAACGGCCAGTGGTCGCTATAGCCTCGCGCTTTCCAATTACAGAGGTCGGTGTTGTTCGACATGACAATGAACTTGCGCAAACGCTTGGTTTAGCAGCTGACTTTTCGTTTAGTCGCAAAGTACTCAGAGCCACGGTTGATTTACCGCACATTGGTAACACTGATTGTTATGTGGTGCACTTTAAATCTAAACGTTCGATGATTGAGGTTGAAGAACCAAACCAATTAGCGCCTGAGCAAAATATTATAGAGCATTTAAAAGCAACACTTGCTGGTGGCTGGGGCTCAACAATACAACGCGGAACAGAAGCTACATTACTGATGGTTGAAATGATAGCGCGGCGTGAGGCCACGCAAAACCCGATGCTATTAATGGGCGACTTTAACAATAACCTAGCCGATGGTGTATTAAGTCATTTGCTTACTGACTCATTACGATTTGCCCCTGCGTTTGATTGTCGTGCCTACCTTGCAAAATATTGTTTAAGTGATGCATGGGATTTGTATGTAAGGTCACTTGTAAATACGGGGGTTGCAAAAGAGGTGAGTGACAACATAGAACCTGAACCTCACCCCCCAAAAAAGCCACATCGTGTGCCAACACATTACTATGGGGCCAGCAGCTCAGTACTTGATTATATTTTACTGTCTTGTGAGTTTTATGCGAGTTTCCATGACAGTTTTTATGAAGTAAGTAATTACCACACCTATGACCGTCACTTGATAAACCCTGACTTTGAGCGTGATGACCAAAGCACCGATCACGCTGTAGTGATGGCTACACTAACGTTGCGTGCTTGATTTAGCATAGCCTGCCTATTCACAGCTTACGGCTGTTACTTTTTTTATCTTGTTTTGCAAAATAATAGCCAATAAATATTCCGGCAATGGCGCCAAATAGGTGGCTTTCAAACGATATATGCGGTCTTTGTGGCAATACACCCCAAATAAAACCACTATATAAAAACACAACGCATACACTAATCAAAATGGCTTTAAATGAACGGTGCATAATGCCGTAGCTAATTAAAAAGCCCCATAAACCGTAAAGTACCCCGCTTAAACCTACGTGTATATTTGCTCGACCAAATAGCCAAACCAGTAAACCACCAGTAAGTGCAGTAAAAACAAATACAGCCCAAAAGCGCTTTACACTGTACTGGCATACTAGCCAACCTAACACCGCAAAAGGGACCATATTACTTAATAGATGCACCCAACCACCATGTAGAAAGGGGGCAAAAAATATGCCTGTTAGCCCAGTTAAATTACGAGGATAGATCCCTAAACCATTTAAGTTAATACCGGGTACGCTATTGGCGATTTGCAGCAACGTGCATAATAAAATAATGCCTACAATGGCAAAACGTTTACTGGCTAAAGGAGGAATGCTCAAAGAGCTTTTTTTAGTTGGCATACATAAGCTTAAATTGAAAATGGATTTGCCAGAGTATACCCATCTTGATGCCTAAATGAAAAGCCCTACCCAGTGGGCAAGGCTTTGATGTAAGCTAAATTGAGTTTAACCTAACTTAGTTAATAACTTTTTAGCTGCAAGTTCAGAGCTGGCAGGATTTTGACCCGTGATAACAAGGCCGTCTTCTAATGCTAATACGCCCCAATCATCTGTTTTTTGATAATCGCCGCCTTTTTTGATTAACTCATCCTCGACTAAAAAAGGCACTATATCAGTCAGTTGGACTGCTGCTTCTTCGGTATTACTAAAGCCTGTTACTTTTTTACCCGCAACCAATGCATTACCATCAGCACCTTTAATATTTAGAAATGCAGCGCTGGCGTGGCATACTGCAGCAACAGGCTTTTGTGCTTTAATAAAATCTTCAATTAACGTAATCGAATCAGTGTTATCCACTAAATCCCATAATGGGCCGTGGCCACCCGGGTAAAATACGGCGTCATAATCGCTGGCATTTACTTCGCTAAGGACATGTGTGTTTGCCATTAACGTTTGTGCTGCACTGTCGTTGTCGTAACGTTTAGTTGCATCAGTTTGAAAGTCAGATAACGTACTTGTAGGGTCAATCGGTGGTTGGCCGCCTTGTGGTGATGCTAAGGTCACTTTTGCGCCAGCATCAATAAATGCGTAATAAGGGGCTGCAAATTCTTCTACCCAAAACCCTGTTTTTTCGCCTGTATTACCTAGCTCTGCGTGTGAGGTAAGTACCATAAGTATTTTTTTAGCCATAACGATATTCCTTCTGATGAATTGAATTATTAACTTAGCTTGTAGATAACTATATGCCCTGAGATATATTTAAACAACGATGGTAAATTTAACTTTATTGATTTAATAATTGATACAATTGTAAAGTTGAATTTAGGAGATGTTATGAAGGTATCGTTTGAGCAGTTAAAAAGTATGGTGGTATTTGCACAAATAGTGGAGCAGGGCAGCTTAACCGCAGCTGCAAAGCAATTAGGGTTAACCCGTACTGTGGCTAGTTATCACTTAAAAAAATTAGAAACTCAGCTTGAAGTAACCTTATTAAATCGCTCAACACGCACGATGGCATTAACCGAGGCTGGCATTGCTTATTATGAACGTTGTCGAATCATCACCGAGCAAGCCAATGCGGCAAATCTACAAATTGAAAACATTAAAAATGAACCTCAAGGGTTATTAAAAATAAGCTGTCCAGTAAATGTTGGCATGCAACTTATTGTGCCAGCAATTAATGCCTTTAAACGTCAATACCCTAAAATCAATATAGATCTACAGCTAACAGATGATGTGATTGATATTATTAAAAATGGTTTTGATTTTGCTGTAAGAGGTGTGTCGCTGAGCGACTCAAATTTACAGGCAACTAAGCTCACGACAATGAGTACATGTATTTGTGGTTCGCCAGATTATTTTGCCCACTTTGGTAAGCCTAAAACGCCAGAGCAATTAAGCGAGCATCAATGGGTGGTGTATCAGCTTGGCAGTAAAACCTTAACCCTTAAAAAAGACGGTAAAAAACACAGTCTCACAATGCAAGGCGGTTTAAGTACAAATAATGCCGCTGCGCGTACTGCCTTTGTTGAAGCCGGCCACGGCATTGGGCGGATCCCACTTTATGATGCATGGCCTAAAGTACAAGCTGGGCTATTAGAAATTGTACTGGATGAATATAAAAGTAAAGACATTGAGCTTTATGGTGTGTTTCCGCCAGGCGGCGCGGGTTCTAAAAAGCTACGATTGTTTATCGATTATTTAAAAGATTACTTTGTAAAAAAGCATACCGCATTGGGTATGCAATTTTAAAAGTGTTTTAACCTTACAAAGTGCGGCTAAATAACGCAACAGCTTGCTGATACATGGCAATAGCAAGGGCTGGGTCATAACGCTCGCCTTCATCACGCATAAAGGCATGCTGGGCGTTTACTTCTTGCCACTGGTAATTAATACCGCTAGTTACAGCGTGTTGATAAATTTTAGCACGTCCTTCTTTTGGCACATGTGGGTCTTGCTTGCCCCAAATAAAGTGAATCTCACCTTGGATATCCTTCATGCGTTCAAACGAGTTATTGCCTGCTTTTGCAGGTAATGTGTCGCTATGAATGTCAGTAGCGTATAAGCAAAAAGCGGCTTTAATGGCAGGATTAAGCGCAGCTCTGTAGGCTAAATGGCCACCAATGCATACACCCATCGCGCCGACAGCACCGGTGCAGTAATTTTGAGTTTGTACAAAGTTTATCATCGCGTGAGTATCGCTGTCGTGTGACTCTAATGGCTTAGCCCATTTATCGGCGTTCCCTTTATCTTTACCTGCATCGTCATAAGCAAGGACAGTACCAAGCGGATTCAACTCATGGAATACCTCAGGCACTAACACAACAAAACCATGACCTGCTAAAAGTGCGGCACTGCGTGCAATTGGTGCGGTTTGTTGAAATATTTCAGAGTAAAAAATAATGGCGGGAAACTGGCCACCGTCCTGTGGACGGTACACGCTGGTGCGCATAATACCTGTGTCTGTTGCGATATCATGGCTGTGATGTTGAATGATCATAATGTGCCTTTTATGCCAATTTAATACAATTGGTAAACTTAAATTTTGCTTATAATAACGCACAGTGAGTCAGTGGACGAGTGTGTGGCCTTGAAAAATATGCGAGCCCAACATAATGTTGGACTCGGTGATAATTTGAATAACCTTAACTTGGGCTAAAGTTAAATACTCGCAGGCATTTTTTTACAGCTTGCGTAGTAGCTGACTGTTGCTGGCCAATCTGAAAATATACCAATAACACCTACATCTTGTGCAAGCACGTCAACAACATTCATCATATCGCCATCGTTATTGATCACATCCGTAATGGATTGATAATAATAACCACCGCCATTTTCAAGTGGCCCCGAGCGCTCCA
Source organism: Pseudoalteromonas sp. NEC-BIFX-2020_002 (assembly GCF_013002825.1). Taxonomy (NCBI): domain Bacteria; kingdom Pseudomonadati; phylum Pseudomonadota; class Gammaproteobacteria; order Alteromonadales; family Pseudoalteromonadaceae; genus Pseudoalteromonas; species Pseudoalteromonas sp. NEC-BIFX-2020_002. The sequence goes on along the minus strand of NZ_JABEPJ010000011.1, from coordinate 108,442 downwards.
AACTCCAAGTAATTATATTTAACCCCGCTGCTTTGGCATTAACTGCATATTTGGAGGGAACGATTTTTTGGTCACTATTAATGCTCAGTAGCATCCATATTGGCGGTGCAATAATTTTAACGCCCTGATTCACAAGCTCAGCCATGCTAGGTTGCCAAGTATCTGCATTATTAGGGTCAAAGCCCGCATTGCTATCTCGTCCATCGAGGTAAACACTTCTGTCTGCAAATTCAGGGTTTGTATTAATCCAATATTTAACATCTTCAAGGTTGAATGACTGCGGGTAAACACGGCTAGGTTCAACATTAAGTTGCGTGTATTCATCCAGCATTTTTTGCGCGTATTGCATTTGGGTAAAACCATTAAATGGCATACTTACCTGAGGGGCTTTAAGTTCTGGTGTCATTTTAACGCCTAACTCTTTAAACAGTTCAATACTTTGTTTATGCGTTAATAATGTACCGTGTGCGCTGTATAAATCCGTGCGCCAACTCGGTGTGCCTTGCAGATATTGTGCAACTGTTGTGGCCTTGCTATTCGCGCCATCCATTTTACCTTCAAGGGTTAAAAACTCAGCTAATGAAATATCACTGGTACAACACTTTGCAGAGGCTGCGATATCGTTTACAGGATCGGCAGGTGTGAAAGGCACATTGCACTTAGCGGCAAGTTCAGGAATAGCTAAAATGTTTGTGGTGGTGTGTAAATCACATTGAGAATGACGACAAACCAGTTCTTTATCGTTGGTGAATGTAACATCACACTCCACAATACCAGCTCCCATACGAGCAGCTGCAATATAAGATTCTTTAGTGTGCTCAGGGTATTGCATTGGTGCACCGCGGTGACCTATTGAAAAATCAGTGCGGTAAAATGGCCCTTCGCTGCAACTGGCCAGTTGTTCTTTTAGCGGACTTTGTTGCATATCATTAATAAGAAAATAAGGGCGTGTGCCCAGTTGAATATCTGGCGCTGCACCTTCAGGTACTTTGACAATAATAGGCGTAGGGACTTCAACAATCTTAAGCTGGGTGTTTTCGACAACGATTTCTTTGTCGACGATTTTAATATCATCATCACAACCTGACAATGCAATTAATACCGCGCTAAATAATGCCAAGCCAATAAAAGGGGCTGCATGCTTCATTTTTTATTCCACTAATTAATTAAAAACGATTGGGGTGTCGATATCTACCTAGAGTAATTACTTTTAGTGACAGTTTTAGGTCAGTACTTAGGTGTTGCCGATTTTTTATCTAGATACTGATTAAGCACGAGTGCCAATAAAATGATCGCACCACCTAGGCTGAGTTTTATAATATCGGCGTCGCGATTCCAAATTACAACATTAACTAAAATACCAGCGGGAATAAGTACGTTATTCATTACGGCAAGCGCCCCAACATTGACAAGTGTTGCGCCTTTATTCCATGCAAAATAACCTACCCCAGAAGCAACAATACCCAGATAAATTAATACACCCCATTGAGTTGTAGTGGTGGGAAGTTTTTCAGTGTTACCAAATAAGGCAAAGCAGATACTAGCGACAATAAGCGCGCCTATAAAGAACCAGCCAAATACGGTTTGGTGTGCAATGTTACTATCGCGCATTAAGCGTTTATAGGTCACTTGCCCGGTGGCAAAGCATAGATTTGCGCCTTGGACTAACAATAGGCCAAGTATAAAGTCTTCATTGATACCTTGATAACGAATGGCAATAGCACCTGCAATTGCAAGCAGTGCGACAGCAAAAAATTGTGGATTAAAATGCCGCTCAATCGCGTCATTTAACAAGGTGATGTAAAGCGGGGTCATTACTGTAAATAGTAATACTTCTGGCACGCTTAAGTATAAAAATGAATGATAATAAAAGCTGTACATAATTCCAAGCTGCACAGCGCCAATGAGCATTAGCTTTACGATCAACTGGCTGGGAATTTGTTTAAACTTCAAAAAGGGTAAAAATACAATTGTTGCTAAGGCTACACGCATTAATACGCTAAACCAGGCATCAACTTGGCCGGCAAGGTACACACCAATTAAACTAAACGAAAAGGCCCAAAGTAGGGTGACTGCAAAAAGGTAGCTCATTATGATTTTTAGGTATTGTGGAAAAAAGCCACTATAACAAAAAAGCCCGCATCAGTATGCGGGCTTTTGGTTTACGTGTGCTTTATTACTCAACTAAACCACGGCGCTTTAATAACGCGTCAGTTGTTGGTTTTTGACCACGGAATTCAATGTAACTTTGCATTAAATCGCGGCTGTTACCTTTTGAAAGGATCTCTTTACGGAAGTTATCGCCGTTTTTACGGGTTAGACCACCTTGCTCTGTCATGTGTGCAAATGCATCAGCTGCAAATACTTCAGTCCAAAGGTAAGCGTAGTAACCTGCAGAGTAACCACCAGCAAATGTGTGGCTAAAGTAGCAAGACTTATAGCGTGGCGGTACCGGGTAGTAAGCAATACCATGCTTTTCAAGTGCATCATGCTCAAACTTTTGTACGTCAGTTACAACTTTATCAGCACCGAATGAATGCCATTCCATATCAAGTAATGCCGCCGCTAAATACTCAGTTGTACCAAAACCTTGGTTGAAGTTTTGTGACTCAAGTACTTTATCCAATAATTCTTTTGGAATTGGCTCACCCGTTTTGTAATGCTTAGCGTAGTTAGCAAGTACTGTTGGTTCAATATTCCAATCTTCATGTGCTTGTGAAGGAAACTCAACAAAGTCACGTGCTGTTGCAGTACCCGCTAGGCTTGGGTACTTAACGTCTGAGAATAAACCGTGCGCCGCATGACCAAACTCATGAAACATAGTGGTTACTTCAGAGAACGTCATTAATGTTGGTTGACCTTCTGCAGGTTTTGGTATGTTTTGCGCATTATAAATAACAGGTTTAGTGCCTTTTAAGCCACTTTGACCAACGTATGCGCTCATCCAAGCACCGCCACGTTTACCTTCACGTGCATATGGGTCCATGTAGAATAAACCAATTGCACTGCCATCTTCGTTAAATACTTCAAATACCATTACATCTTCATGATATACCGGTAAATCATTACGCTCTTTGAAAGTGATACCGTATAGTTTTTCCATTGCGAAGAACATACCGTTATGGATCACTGATTGCATTTCAAAGTAAGGTTTAACAAGCGCTGGATCTAGGTCGTATTTCGCTTGGCGAACTTTTTCAGAGTAGTAAGCCCAATCCCACGGTTGTAGCTCAAATTTTTCGCCTGATGCTTTGATCACTTTTTGAATTTCAGCTGCTTCAGCCTTTGCTTTGTCTACAGCTTTTGGTGCTAAGTCATCTAAAATGCCGTACACGTTCTCAGTGGTTTTAGCCATACGCGTAGTCATTACATAAGATGCCCAATCTTTGTAACCAAGCAGCGCCGCTTTTTGTGCGCGTAAGTTGGTTTCTTTGATGATGATAGGGCCATTTGTATCTTGTGCACGTGTAGATGACGCTTTAAATACGCGTTCACGTAGTTTACGGTTTTCTAGGCTGCTCAAAATAGGTTGTTGCGTGGTATTTACAAGGGTGATCATGTAACCCTCTTTACCTGCTTTTTTAGCCGCAGCCGCTAAGCTTTCGATGTGACCATCAGAAAGGCCCGCTAATTCACTTTTATCAGTAACAAGTACAACGTCTTCTTTAAACGATTTTAATACGTTTTGTGAAAAAGCAGTTGATAGTTTTGCAAGCTCAGCATTGATCTCACGCATTTTAGTTTTTTGCGCTTCATCTAATTTTGCACCAGCATTAACAAATTTAGTGTAGTAAAATTCAACAAGACGTTGATCTTCTGCGTTTAAACTAGCTTTGTTGTTATTGATTTTTTCAACACGTGCAAATAATGCTTTATTTAAATAAATATCATCAGAATGTGCAGATAGCACAGGTGCCATTTTTGCTGCAATGCGTTGGTACTCATCATCAGAGATCAAACCTGATAAGTTATAAAAAGCAGTTGATACACGATCAAGTAGTTCACCTGATAGCTCTAACTCAACAAGTGTATTAGCAAAGGTTGCAGGTTCTGGATTATTTGCAATTGTCGCAATTTGTGCTGTTTGTTGCGCAATACCCGCGTCAAAAACGGGTTCGTAATCTTTAGTGCCAAATTTATCAAATTCTGGCGCCATATATTGTAATGGGCTTGGCTTCATCAATACGTTATCAACGGCGACGGTTTGCACTTCGCTCGCTTGTTCTGTGGTTTGTTTTGTTTCTTGTGAACCACAAGCAGATAATAGTACTGCACTAGCAATCGTTGTTGCTATTAAGGTCTTACGCATGAGAACTCCGTTAAATGAAAATAGATAGCGTGGGTATACCAAAATCACCTAAATTCTGAATTTTAAGGTGACTTGGGTATTTAACTTCCATAAGTTAACAAATTTTCATGTATATACAATCAAGTTTATCGATTTAACGGGGGGATTGAGCGCAAAAAGCACGTTTTGTAGATAAAAAAGTCAAAATAAAAGAACCACTTTATTATCGATGTAACAATAAAGCGGCAATTAGGCTGGACTGGATGGAAAAGACACTGTGTGTGGCAAAATTAGTTGTAACCTAATACAAACTTTTTTTCGCTACTAAAGCTGGGTGGTTGTTCGTGGCCAAATTCTTTATTAATTAAATTTAGCGTATTTTCTTGTTCGGCCAATAAACATAAAATTTTATTGCGGTACTCAAGGCTCGATTCAAACAAGTTCATATCAACGAGTGGCTGCAAAGTGGCTAATTTTTGATTTAAGGTTAATTGTGACATTAATCTCTCCTGATACTCATTAAAGCTATTATTATTTATATAGCACTGACTGTGAGTGAATGTTAATAATTTGTTCATAAAGTGCGTTGTGCGCATTTAACTTCTCCTTAAAACTCATTATGACGTGCTAAACTTAGCGAACACTGAACACATTTATTATTTTTTGCGGAAGCCGTATGACCTTAGAACAAATTTATCATTACTTATCTTTTGTGCTTTTTAGCTACGGAGAGGTCAATATTACAGTGGCGAAAGTTATTCAAGTGCCACTGATTATTTTTGCAATGTGGTTTTTGGTAACACGCATCGGACGACTTATTAAAAAAACCTTGTTAGCGCGAAAAATGAGCCCCGATGCGGTGCTTTTATTTACGCGTATTTATTTAGTGCTAAGTATCGCGATTTTAATTTTTACCTCGCTCGAGGTTCTCAATATCCCGCTTACCGCATTTGCTTTTGTCTCTGGTGCCATTGCCATTGGTGTGGGTTTTGGTGCACAAAACATTATTAATAACTTTATTAGCGGCTGGATATTAATGTGGGAACGCCCAATTCGTATAGGTGATTTTTTAGAAGTCGGAGATGCAAAAGGCGTTGTTGAAACCATAAATACCCGCTCTACGCGAATTCGCCGTAACGATGGTGTGCATATGCTGATCCCTAACAGCCAGCTTTTGGAAAATACGGTAACCAATTGGACGTTAATTGATCGCAACGCGCGCTCTTCAGTCAGTGTTGGTGTTGCGTACGGTTCGGATGTATTACTCGTTGAACGGCTAATAAAACAAGTTTTAAAAGAACATTCAGCGATATTACCTGCCCCAAGTTCATCAGTTTTACTTGATGACTTTGCTGATAGTTCACTTGTTTTTAATGCTATTTTTTGGGTTTGTGCTGAATCTGAGAGTATGCTGCGTCAAGTACGAAGTGATATTCGTTTTAGTATTTATAAAATATTTGCAGAGCATGAAGTAACCATTTCATTTCCACAACGTGATATTCATATTGATGGGGAAATCGCACTAATGCGTAAGCGCTCTTTATAAACCTAATTCATCTTATTAACAAAAAGAGGAATTCGCAAATGTTCCTCTTTCAGTTACATTTCTTTACAATTAACGCCACTGTAAAAGATAATTATTATCAATACGTTAAGCCGCTGTTTATATTTTAAGGTTGCTAAAAGGCTATGCGTCTATATTAAATGTTCTATAAAAGGGTACAATTGCGTGCTTAATGAGAGTTTTTACTCTGTGTCGTCATTAATCCGGAATACCCATGAAACTGCTAACCAACTGTTTAAATAACTTAAAAGTATCCTCTAAACTTCGTCTCATAATTATTTTTGCCAGCTTAATTATTTTGATTTTACAAATACACAATGCCTATGATTTAAAAGACCGTATGCTCATTGAGCGTAAGAATAGTGCTCAATTATTAGTTGATAGTATAGAAAGTCAATTTAAAGCTCTTGAGAGTAATTTTGAGCTTACTGAACAAGCACGTAATGATGAAATTAAGCGTTTAGTTAAACAAGCAAGTTACGGGCAAAGTGGTTATTTTTTCTTGTTTGATCTTAGCGGTAAGATGGTTATGCATCCCATAAAACCACAATTAAATGATTTATCGATGACTACACATGAAAAGCCTTTTATCGCGTCTGCATTTACGCAATTTGTAAAAATGGCTCGCCTGTATAACCAGGGCTTTGTCTATTATCAATGGCCAAAACCAGGATCTGTAGAACTTGAACAAAAAACTTCATTTGTAAAACGTTTAGGTAGTGGGCAATGGGCTATTGCTACAGGTATTTACTTAGATGATATTGAAGAGGAGTTTAATGAACAGCTCAAAATAAGTTTAATAAGTACATTTGGCTCTATAGTGGTTCTGGTTTTATTAGGTTTATACATAGCCCGAAATATTACTAAACCGCTTGCTAAGCTAACTTATTCAATGAGTGAAATTGCTGCAAATAAAGATCTCACAATTAGTTTAAAAAGCGATGGTAAAGATGAGCTCTCAATCATGGCGTGCGCCTTTAACAATATGAATAATGACTTCAAAGATGTGTTAAGTGTGATTAATGGCAACACCAGTACACTTGCCTCACAGGCTGAAGAATTAGCATGTGTGACGAGTCAAATACAAGTGGGTATTGCAGAACAAAAAGAACAAACCGTTCAGGTTGCAAATAATATAGCATCACTAAGCACACAAGCTCATTCAATCACCCAACAAACAGCGTTGAGTTTACAAACGACAAAAGATGTTGAGTTGCTCAGCAAACAGGGCTTGAAACATGTTGAGGATAATTTTAACTCCATTACACAAGTTGCAGGCAATGTTGAGCAAGCACAATTGGCTGTATTAGAGTTGCAAACAGCATCAGAGCAAATTGGTGATATTTTAAATGTCATTAGACAGGTGGCAGAACAAACTAACTTATTAGCATTAAATGCAGCAATTGAAGCCGCGAGAGCGGGTGATCAAGGTCGTGGTTTTGCGGTTGTTGCTGATGAAGTAAGAACGCTCGCTAAACGTACTCAAGAGTCGACAGGGAGTATTCAACTAATGATTGAGCAACTTCAAGCAAGAGTGGGGTTAACCGTTGAGCAAATGCAACAAGCCCATTCTGCAACTCAATATGGGTTATCTGTGAGTCACGAGTGTACACAAACATTACAGCAAATAGACGAAGCTGTGCATGTTTTATTTACAATAAGCGAAGACATTGCATTAGCAACGAATGATCAACAAAAAGCAATGACCAGCATAGGTAGCAATATTACAGAGATATCAGCGATTGCAGAGCAAACTGAGTTAGGTGCAAAGCATACACATCAATCAAGTGAGCAGTTAAGTGAGATGTCGCAAAAACTCAACGGGTTAGTTGGCGAGTTTAAATTATAAATAATATATCCCTTTTCAGGTTGGCATTAATTCAGCCAACCTGAAAAGTGTTTTTATCGCATTTTATACCCAAGCCACCTCAAGATGCATAATTCAGCGTTTCACAGGGGCTTAATATCAAGGCGTTACTTTGCAACAATGGCAGCCCCTTTTAAGAAGTAACAACGATGAGAGTAAGTGCCTGTGAAACGCCTAGCGGGTTGGTTTAAAAGGGATTTATACTGCGTTACTTTTATAAGGGATTGATTTTAAAAGGGAACAGCCATTATTTGCAATCAATTCCTTGCCTAAATCCTTTTAATTCCAACGACGCTCGTATCTTGAGGAGGCTTGGGTATATCGAAACTAAAGTCCTCATTAATCTATAACTTAAAATATGCACACTTCAATTATTGGTATAGAGGAAGTAAGGATAAATCAAATCGTATTCAGCGTAAATAATGCGTACCTAAATTTACAATGCAAATAGTTATTAAATAGATCTGCGGGATTCCCTACAATTTTAACCCGATAGTTGATAGGACATATGTCCGCATAAAATAAAAATAATTGCATAAAGTGTCCTAAGTTCGCTTAACTTGTCGGTATTTGTTGTAAAAACTTTATCTTATTGTACATATTTATGCAGCAAAACTGTCATACAGTGTTATAATCTTCAGCGTTCGTTCAGCCTCTTTACTTCGTTTTGCACTCTCGACAAAGAGGTCCGCGCAGCTTACTGCAAGGCGCGAAAAATTGGCCGAGCCCGCCGAGTGAATTTGGCGCAACACCCCAACCGTTGAACAAGAGTGCATACAAAAGGTTAAACCCCGACATGAAAGCAATGAAAAGATCTACGTTAGCAACCCTAATTAATGCAACGTTGTTCTCTGCTGTAGCAGGTACTTCATTTTCAACTCTTGCTGCTGAGCAAACGCCAGCTGCTGAGAAAAACAACCAATTAGAAGTTATTCAAATCACCGCGCGTAAGCGTGTAGAAAATGCACAGGAAGTCCCTGTTGCTGTTTCTGCGTTACAAGGTGACAGCTTAGATGCCTACAGCTCTGCAGGTATGGATATTCGTTTTATGAATGCGAAAATTCCAAGCTTATCAATTGAGTCTTCATTTGGTCGTTCATTCCCACGCTTTTATGTTCGTGGCTTAGGTAATACCGATTTTGATTTAAATGCTTCACAACCTGTTTCGTTAGTTGTTGATGAAGTTGTGCAAGAAAATGCTATTTTAAAAGGCTTTCCTGTTTTTGATGTGGCGCGCGTAGAAGTTTTACGTGGTCCTCAAGGTACTTTGTTTGGTCGTAATACACCGGCAGGCCTTGTTAAGTTCGACACAGTAAAACCAGGTCAAGAATTTGATGGCTATGGCTCAGTTTCTTACGGTAGTCTAGGTGCTGTTGATTTTGAAGGTGCAGTAGGTGGGTCATTAACAGATCGCTTATCAACACGAGTTTCAGTACTTTGGCAAAATAAAGACGATTATATCGATAATCGTGCACCTGGTTTTGAACAAAAAGATGTCCTTGGCGGTTACACTGATAAAGCAGCGCGTATTCAGTTTTTATATGAAGGCGACGACTTTACTGGTTTATTTAACTACCATGTACGCGACATGATTGGTTCACCAATTGCTTTTCGCGCCAATGTTATTGAAAAAGGCTCAAATGAGCTTGTTGATAATTACGAACATGATGTGATTTATCAAGATGCAGTATCACGTGCTGTTCAGCATGTAGAATCTCAAGGTGCAAGCTTAAAGCTTGAGTGGGATCTTGCTAATCATACTATTACGTCTATCTCAGCATGGGAAAGTGCAGAGATTTTCTCTCGTGCAGACATCGATGGCGGTTACGGTGGCTATAAAGTTGATGGTCAAGACGCGCCAATGGGCCCTGGTTTTATACCTTTTAGCTCAGAAAGTGCTGATGGTATTCCTGATCATGATCAATATACTCAAGAACTTCGCTTATCGAGTAACTTTTCAGGTGATGTAAATTACCAAGTAGGTGTGTTCTACTTTGATGAAGCACTGACTATTGAAAACTACAGCTTTGACACGTCTGCAAATGGCAAGTTAAATGGCTATGTATTACAACAACAAGACACTAAAGCATGGGCTGTGTTTGGTTCTGTTGACTACACTATCTCAGATGACTTAAAAGTTACTGCTGGCCTTCGTTATTCAGATGACGATAAACAATTCTCTGCAAATCGTACTGTAAGCCCAATTGGTGGCGGTGCGTTATCTTTAACTGAAGATTTAAATGATGATCATATCAGCTGGGATATTTCAACAAGCTATAAAGTGAATGATGATGTTAACTGGTATACGCGTATTGCTAACAGTTTTCGTGCACCAAGCGTACAAGGTCGTATCTTATTTGGTAATGAAGTGACTGTTGCTAAATCAGAAACTGTGACATCTTATGAAACAGGTATTAAGTCTGATGTGCTAGATGGCCGTGGTCGTGTTAACGCAACTATCTTCTATTTCCAAATGGATGATCAACAATTAACTGCTGTTGGTGGTGGTGCAAACTTTAATCGCTTGATTAATGCTGATAAAACGACTGGTTACGGTTTTGAGCTGGATACAGAGTGGGTATTAACAGATGAGTTAAATGCTACATTCAATTTAAGTTACAATAAAACTGAACTTGATGATAACGATTTAGCTGTTGCTGTGTGTGGGCAATGCACTGTTACAGATCCTACTTTCCAAGTACCAGGCCCATTTGGTCCTGAGGATCGTGCAATTTTAGATGGCAATAACTTACCGCATGCACCAGAGTGGATTTCTAACATAACGTTACGCTATACGAAAGAACTTGCTGATGGTGACTTCTTTGCATATGCCGACGTTTCGTACCGTAGCAAAATTGACTTTTTCTTATATGAGTCAGTTGAGTTTGAAGGTAAAGCATTGTTAGAAACGGGCCTACGCGCTGGTTATAACTGGTCAGAAGGCGATTATGAATACGAAGTTTCAGGATTCGTGCGTAATATGTTTAATGAGCAACAAGCAATCGGTGCTGTCGACTTCAATAACAACACAGGTATGGTTAATGAAGAGCGTTACATTGGCGCTGAATTTAAAGTTAAGTTTTTCTAAGCTTTTAGTAATCTGATTATAAAGCCCGCTTCTTAGCGGGTTTTTTCGTTTATATTGAAAAGCTTTGCTGCTAAAGTAATGTGTATAGATTTTTTAATTAAAGAGAATAGTGATGGCTGGATTTTGGAATTACCGAGTTATTTTTTGTGAAGCAACAAAAGACGATGCTGCGCAATATCAAATACACGAAGTGGAATACAACCTAAACGGTAAAGTAACAAACTGGTCTGAAACGGGTGCAGCGCCATTTGGTAACACGTTAGAGGCATTGCAAGATGATGCAACGCGTCTTAAAACAGCGTTTGAAAAGCCGGTATTAAAAGTTATTAGAAAAGAGCGAGGTTATGAGCTGGTTGATGTTGAGACTGGCGCAGAAGCGTTTGCAGAGCCACCAGCGGGTTTAACGCAATAATATATATTATAAAAGGTGCTATGTGCGCCTTTTTTTATAATTAAAAATAAAGGAATGAGGATGACTTTAAAGGCTGTTTTATTTGACATGGATGGCACGCTAGTTGATTCAGAAAGCGTGCATTTTAATTGTTGGAATGATGTATTAGCCAAGTATGGTATTTGCTACGAAGAAGACGAATTTTGTCAGCGTTTTTCTGGTAAGGCAACATTAGAAGCCGCAAAAGAAGTGGTGGCGCATTATCAGTTGGATATAACTCCTAAAGCGCTGGCGAAAGCTAAATATGATTACTTTAGTGAATTTGTATCAAACCATTTACCGCCTTTAATGCCCTATGCAAAAGAAGTTTTACTGGCTGTAAAGCAAAGTGGTTTAAAAATGGCACTCGTAACAGGCAGTGCCCGCGCTGAGGCATTACCTATTCTTAAAGGGTACGGCTTTTATACATTATTTGATTGTGTGGTAACTAAAGATGATGTTGTTAACCCTAAGCCTGCTGCTGATCCTTATTTACTTGCTTTAAACACACTTAATATTACGGCGCAAAATGCCATTGCAATTGAAGATACTCACACGGGGGTTACTGCTGCATATAATGCGCAAGTTCGTGTTATGGCTATACCCAATAAGCATACGCTTAACCATGACTTGAGCAAAGCAACTGCACGGTTTGAAAATCTTCAGCAACTATGGCAATGGGTACAGATTAAGCTATAGTGTAGGTATCAACCCTGTAAGGATACCGTGATGAATAAAAGGATTTATAACGCGTTATTGTTATGTGTACTTGTTTTCAGCCAAGTTAACGTAGCTGCAAATGACGATAAAAACGCGATTAAAACGTTGTTATCAACGACCACTCCTCACGTGCAGCTTGCTAATGTATATGATGCAAATAATGATATTGCTGTATCGCGCTATTTAGTAAGTGAAAAGTTTGATGGTGTTAGAGCCATTTGGACTGGTAATCAATTTGTAACGCGTAATGGTAACACTATTAATGCGCCACATTGGTTTGTGGATGTATTACCAAACGTGTGGTTAGATGGCGAACTTTGGACTAAACACCAAGACTTTGCCTCACTCAGTGGCATTGTACGCACTATAAAACCAAATGATGATGACTGGCGAAAGGTCAGTTACCGTGTCTTTGATATGCCAGATAAAGTAAATCCTTTCAATGTCCGTTATCAAAATTATCAGCGACTAGTCAGTAATATAAATCAGCCCCACATTGTCGCAGTAAAACAACATCAGTTTACATCAAATGAAACCCTTACTGCGTATTTTGAGCGCACCGTACAGCAAGGTGCTGAAGGCGTTATGCTTCATTTAGCCAGTGCAAAACACCGTGATGGTCGATCGTCTTCGTTATTAAAACTCAAACCGTATTTTGATAATGAGGCCATGGTTATTGCTCACTTACCAGGTAAGGGTAAGTATCAGGGCATGTTAGGCGCTTTGCGGGTTAAAAATAGTGATGGATTAGAGTTTACAATAGGCACTGGATTTAGCGATGCACAAAGACGAATACCACCAGCATTAGGCGTAACAATTACTTACCGTTATCACGGTTTTACCAAGCACGGGCTCCCTCGTTTTGCGAGTTTTTTAAGAGTACGCACACCTGAATAACGTTTCAAAAAATCACTAAATGTGCTAAATTGCGCGGCCTTTTGATGTGAGTAACGGTGAAATAATGGTAGTTGGTTTTGATTATGGTAGTTCTAATTGCGCAATGGGTGTAATGAATGCTCAAAATACAGTTGAGTTAGTACCCTTAGAGCAAGGTAAGTTTTACCTACCCTCAACCTTATATACGCACCATAGTGCATTAGTCGTTGATTTTGTTGCACAACATTTAACTGGCACCGCTTACGAAAGCGACTTTAGAATTCAGCGCCAAGCGCTGCTTAACACGATGCCTCGCATTAAATCAGATTTAGATCTTGTCCCTGGCGATGAAAGTTTATTTATCGGTCGTGAAGCCATTAGTGAATATGTACAATTTCCAGAAGAAGGTTATTTTGTTAAATCTCCTAAATCATTTTTTGGGGCTACAGGTTTAAAGCAAGGGCAAATTAACTTTTTTGAAGACATTGCGACTGCGATGATTTTAAAAATAAAACAGCGTGCTGAAGCGTCGTTACAAAAACAACTAACACACACCGTTATAGGTCGCCCTGTGAACTTTCAAGCAGTGGGCGGGGAAGAGTCAAATAAGCAAGCCATTGGTATTTTAGAGCGCGCAGCTAAACGAGCAGGCTTTCAAGACGTGGCTTTTTTATACGAACCACTGGCAGCTGGGATTGATTATGAAAGTGACCTAACCGAAGACCAAAAAGTTTTGGTTATTGATATTGGCGGGGGGACCAGTGATTGCTCGTTTGTGCAAATGGGCCCAAGCTTTCGTAATAATAATGATCGTGATAGTGACTTTTTAGCGCATACAGGTAAACGTGTTGGTGGTAATGATTTAGACATTGCACTGAGCTACCACGCACTTATGCCATTACTAGGTTTAGGTACTACGTTTAAGTCAGGCTTACCTTTACCGAATCAGGCGTTTTGGCAAGCGTGTAAAATTAATGATGTGAACTTGCAAAGTCAGTTTTATGCGCAATCACATACCCGCGAGTTATTAACGCAGCTGCGTGATGTAAGTGAACCTGACTTATTCAAACGTTTAATTACGCTACAGCAGAACAAGCAAGGTCACCAACTTGTTCAGCAAGGGGAGGCTGCTAAAATTGCATTGTCTTCGCAAGCTACATTTGAGTGTGATTTGGGCTTTTTATCGCCGCAGTTAATTAAATTAATAAGCACCAATGAGCTAGCGCTGGCGGTTGATGATTCAATCAGCCAAATAGTGACCTTAGCAAAGCAAGCAATTAGCGATGCGGGTGTACCACCAGATGTTATTTATTTGACTGGTGGTAGCGCACAATCACCCTTAATTAAAGCGGCCTTGCAACAACACTTAGGCGATATAAAAATGGTGAACGGTGATCACTTTGGTAGTGTCACCGCTGGTTTAACCAAGTGGGCTAATATAATTTATAAGTAGGCAGACTTAATTTATAGTTTAACTTATAAATTAACTTGTCGGGTTGCGAGGTATTTTTCGTAATCTGGCAAGGTACGTTCAAGCTCGCTGTGCATTAACGACGAGCTTAATATCATATCAGCACTAACTTCATTACACGCCACCGGAATATTCCATACCGCAGCTAGACGTAGCAAGGCTTTAACATCAGGGTCATGAGGCTGAGAGGCCAATGGATCCCAAAAGAAAATTAACATATGAATTTCATGTTCAGCGATTTTAGCGCCAAGCTGTTGATCGCCCCCCATCGGGCCACTTAATAGCTTGATAACCTCAAGCCCTGTATTACGCTCAATTAAGTGACCAGTGGTGCCAGTACCATACAAAGTATGCCTACTTAAGTCATCCTTGTGTTTGCTGCACCATGCTTGCAGCGCTGCTTTTTTTCCATCGTGGGCAACGAGCGCAATATTTTTACGAGCTGGGAGTGTTTGTTGTTTTTGTTCCATGTTGACTCTTATTTTTATTACATTAATAGATTAATTGCCAGTGCAATAAATACGACGCCTGTTATGCGGTCAATCCAAATTTGACTTTGCGGATGATCGCGAAAGTAGTTTGCTATCTTATCGCCAAAATAAATATATGTGCAGTCGATTGGAAAAGCAAAAAGAGGGTAAAGCAAACCAAAAAATGCTAATTGAAAAGTAGTCGACGTTGATAAACTCGTATCAACAAACTGAGGTATAAACGCAATAAAAAAGAGCGCCACTTTAGGGTTTAGCACTTCGGTCATCATAGCTTGAAACATAACGTTTTGCGCCTTATTACTGACTTTGGGCTTATCATCACTGTTTTCAGTTGCATTACTGAAGGTGCTTTTAAGCATCATAATACCAAGGTAGCAAAGGTAGGCGGCACCAGCATATTGTACCGTTGCATATGCGGTTTCAGAGGCTTTTAAAATGGCAGTTAACCCTGCAACAGCAAATAGAGTATGAGCAACACCACCTAAGGCAAACCCAAATGCACTTTGCAAGCCTGCAGCGCGGCCATTTGCGAATGTTTGTGCCATTAAAAATGCATTTGATGGCCCTGGCGCTACTGCAATTAAAAAACTGGCTGCCAAGAAAGATAACAAAAATTCATAGTTAACCAGCATTATGGTTGCGCCGTTTGAGTAGGGTGGTAAATATGTGCTTTTTTACTGAGCAATACTACCCACAATGGCAGTAACAACAGAAGATGAAAAGCAATAAACTCAGGGGCATTAAATGGCAGTACTTGCGTAAGCATCACTAGTAACCCAGCGCCACTCATTTGCATTAGACCAATTAATGCTGATGCAGTGCCTGCTTGCTTAGGAAAATGTGACAATGCCATACCCGCAGCTGACCCTAAACTTAGCGCAAAGCCTAATGCAGCTATTAAAATTGGTAACATAAAAGTAAAGGCCGTTCTGAGCTCACTCATCACTAATACCAGCACGCCTGATAGAATTAGCAAGCTAACCCCTAACTTTAATGCTTTTTGGCTGTGACGCTTGATATAGAGCGGCGCAATAAAGCTGGCGACAATACTGACAATCGCATTGAGCGTAAACCAAAAAGTGAAATCACCGACTGTGCCACCAAGTTCGGTCATGATCCAGCCAGGCGCTAGTGTTACAAATGCTAAAATAGCTGACATTGCTACCATGCACAGTAAGCTATTAAAGAAAAATACAGGTGTGGTAATAATTGGCACAAATCGGCGTATGTCTAATATGTGCCCCTGGTAATGACTGTCACTTGGGCGAGTCTCTTTGAAAAATAGCAACGTCAATAGAAGACCTACGCACGCAAAGCCGGCTAAAAATAAAAAGTTCATCCGCCAACCAAACTGCACGGTTAACCAAGCACCTAAAATAGGAGCAAGGGCAGGGATAAAGCACACAATTCCGTTGAGGTAAGTGATCATTTGACCGCTTTTAGCACTGCCATACGTGTCACGCACAATCGCAAATGCTACAACAAAAGTGGCACATGCGCCAAACCCTTGCAATGCACGAGCACACATTAATACAGTAAAGTTCGGTGACATATACGCCAATAAAGATGACAAACCATACAAAATAATGCCAGCGAGTGCGATAGGTTTACGCCCAAATTTATCTGCAAGTGGGCCTGCAATAAGTTGGCCTAAACCAACCGTTAACATAAAAATCGCGACAGTTAACTGTACTTTTTGCTCATCAATGCTCAGTGCATGCGCAATGTCTGGAAAGGCTGGTAGGTATATATCAATCGCTAATGGGCAAAATACAACCAGTAAAGCGAGTATTAAAATAACACGAAGATGGCGACGCGGATCTGTTGTTGGCATGAATGCTCCTTATGGCTGCTATTCTAAGAACTTAATTGAAAAAAAGAAAGCGGAGATATAGGTACATACGTAGTCAGTGAAAGATAATTTTTTTGCTAACGAATGAATGACAGTTTATTAAACCTTGAATAACTGGTCTGATGTGTTAGTTTTGATTTTATTTACAGTGGTAGAGATTGAGCTATGAGTGGTGGTTCTGTGTTAAAAATCTGGCGAAGAGTAACAAAGTTACCATACGGAAACTGGCTTTTTAGTAAAGCGGTATGTTTTAAAGCGCCGTATTTTGGTTCTATAAAACCTTACATACTTGAATTACGCGATGGGCATTGCAGTGCGGTTGTTAAAAAACGTCGTAAGGTGTTTAATCATATAGGGACTATTCACGCTATTGCGCAGTGTAACTTGGCTGAATTGTGTGCTGGTGTTATGGTTGATGCTACAGTCCCAAGCAAAACACATCGTTGGATCCCAAAGGGCATGACGGTAAAATACTTGGCGAAAGTAGATACCGATGTGACTGCGATTGCTGAAATACCGATGCCAAGACAATGGCACGATAAAGAAGATTTAGTAGTACCTGTAAAGCTTTATAATACCCGCAATGAACTGGTGTTCACCGCAGATATAACAATGTACATAACTGAGAAAAAATAACTTAAAGACAGCGTGTTTTATTCTTTTTCTGCGGCTTGTTTATTAAAAAACGACAAGTCGTTATCGCCTTCGCTAAGAACTGAGGTCAGTTCTGATTTTGACTCAGTATCATTATTAATTAATGCGACCGTTTCAGCTTCATGACGTTGTTTTAAATTACCTTCAATAATAGCACCAGCATCAATGCTCAATGTATCTTGGTAGACATCACCATGAACTTGTGCAGAGCTTTCAATAACGACTTTACTTGCGTTAAGTGAGCCAAAGATTTTACCTTTGACTATAACGCTTTCAGCGGTGACAGTTCCTTCAACCGTACCCGTAGTACCGATCACAAGATGATTAACACGAACATCACCATCAATGCGACCATCAAGTTGGACCTCACCTTGGCTCACTAAGCTACCAGTTAACCGTACATCTTCAGAGATAATCGACGGCGTATTATTAGTTCTTTTTAAATGTGAGCTTGATGAATTACCCACAGGAGATTTTTTTTTACCGAACACGAGAGAGCGCCTTTGTGATTTTTACAGGATTGACATGTTTGCCATTAAGTAATACTTCATAGTGTAAATGAGTGCTCGTACTTCTACCGGTGCTACCCATTAAACCAATAACATCATTTTTAGTAATGCTTTGGCCTTTTTTTACTTTAATTTTATGCAAGTGACCAAAACGAGTAACAAAGCCATTTTTATGCTGTAACTCAATAAAATTGCCATAGCCACCATTTCGCCCGGCACGTAAAACAATACCATCAGCAGGGGCGAAAATTTCAGTTTTATGCCAACCCGCTAAATCAACACCCTTGTGAAAAGCACGTCGGCCATTCATAGGATCTTTACGCAACCCATAACTACTAGAGATATAATAGTCGGCTGCGGGAAGGGCGTGGGGTAATTCGTTTAAAAAATTCTCAAGTGCATTGAGAGAAAGTAACTTATCTGCGATGGCTAAAAACTGCATAGGAATTTTCGACTCATCAAATAAATCCAACGGCCCCCCTTGAGCTGCTTTAGGCGTTGCATAACTTAAGCGCTTGGCTAATGCTGTATCTAAGCCTGCACCTTTGAGCATTGTAAGAATATGCTGTTGCCGTTGCTCTATTTGCACCTCTAATTGCAAAAAACTGCGTTCATAGCTGTTCGTCAATGCTACAAAACGTTGATCTACAGTCAACGAGTTTAAATTATTTACTGACGTGTTTTTTTCGTCACTTTCGTCAATAAGAGGTACATGGAAATCACTTTGTTGTTCACTATTTTTTATTGGTGAGTCACTGACATTATCATTTTGCTTACTGATGGATTCTGGGAGTGACTCAATCATGCTTTGCAGCAAAGCATGTTTTTGCTCAAGAATACGCAGCTGCTCTAATTGTTTGGTGTGTTGTATTTGTTGGGCGCTTTGCTGCTGCTGCCATTGTTGTTGCTTTGATAATTGATTTTGCTCGATATCAGAAATTTTATTTGTTTGTGAGTAAACTTGAAGTGTAGATGCAGCAAGCCAAGTTAAAGCAATTAAAATAGACAGGGCGACACAAATTTGTAACCAAGGAGCCAATATGACATGTTTGACCTCACCATTTTGGCGGATCAACAGCTGTCGCGCTGGGAAAACTCGATGATAAAAAGACTTAATAAATACTGACATGGCTTATAAATACTGGCTATTAACCGATTTAAGATAGCAATTTGAGCTGAAAAAGCCAGAAAAAAATTGTAATTTATAATAATTAAAATGTAAAAAAACGCTCAAATGAGCGTTTTTTATATTAACCTGATATTAAAAATATTGGCTATTTAATTACTTAGCAGGAAGGATAGTCCCTTCTACTGAGCCAAAACCAATGCGTGCAAAGCCATCAGCTTCACACCAACCACGCATAACAACATTGTCGCCATCTTCTAAAAAGCTGCGTTGCTCGCCATTACTGAGTGTTATTTTTTCTTTGCCGCCACGAGATAACTCAAGCAGTGAACCAGCTTCTTCATGGGTAGGACCAGACTGTGTACCTGATCCAAGCATATCGCCAGGCATAAAGTTACAACCATTTACTGTGTGATGAGTGACCATTTGCGCCACAGTCCAGTATGAGTGTTTAAAGCTTGATTTTGATACTTGAGCAGGAGTATGGCCTTCATCACGCATTTTTTGCGTTTCAATCAATACATCCATTTTAATATCAAAAGCACCAAGCTCACGGTTATGGGTTGATTCTAAGTAATCAAGTGGCTGTGGATCGTTCTCATCGCGTGTCCATGATGTTCTGTAAGGCGCCAGTGCTTCCGTTGTCACAATCCATGGAGATACCGTTGATGCGAAGTTTTTAGCAAGAAACGGCCCAAGAGGCTGGTATTCCCATGCTTGTAAATCACGTGCTGACCAATCATTAAATACGCAGAAGCCAAATACGTGGTTTTCTGCATTTTCAATCGCGATAGCATCACCTAAGTCATTGCCCTTACCTAGGTAAATACCTAGCTCTAGCTCGTAATCAAGACGTTTACATGGGCCAAACGACGGTACTTCAGCATCAGGCGCTTTAGTTTGGCCGTTAGGGCGATGAAAAGTTTGACCTGAAACATCGATTGACGATGAACGACCATGGTAACCAATTGGTACCCATTTGTAGTTCGGTAATAATGGGTTATCAGGGCGGAACAAGCTACCAACCGCAGTTGCGTGGTAAATTGAAGTATAAAAATCTGTGTAATCACCAATGCGACATGGTAATGCGAATTCTATATCAGCTTGTGCGATCAGTGCTTCACTTAATGTAGCTTGTTCTGCTGAGCCTTCACGTAGCGCTTTAGACAGTGCTAAACGAAGTGCTGACCAGTATTGCTGACCTAAACCCATAAATTCATTTAACGTTGCATTACTTGCTGCTGCAACCGCTATTTGCGCGTCACCGCTGAATATTGCTAGCTGGTTTACTTTTGCAAGGTCGATAACTTGGTCGCCAATGGCAACCGCACCACGAAATGCTTCGCTTGAATTTTTACGGCGTACTTCTGCAAACGGTAAGTTTTGAATAGGGAAGTCACAGTTTGTAACATTTGCTGAGGCTACCCAGCTAGTTAAATTTATATCATGGGTTTCGTTAATTAAACTCATTACATTTCCTTTGGTTTAGTCAGTCACGCTTTACAGGGATATGGTGACAAATAGCGCGATTTAAACAGTGAAAATCAGATTGTCATTTATAAAACAGATGAAACGACAAAAAGCAGCGAAATACGCTGCTTTTTAAATTTTAAAAACGGTGTTTATAAAA
Source organism: Pseudoalteromonas sp. NEC-BIFX-2020_002 (assembly GCF_013002825.1). Classification (NCBI taxonomy): domain Bacteria; kingdom Pseudomonadati; phylum Pseudomonadota; class Gammaproteobacteria; order Alteromonadales; family Pseudoalteromonadaceae; genus Pseudoalteromonas; species Pseudoalteromonas sp. NEC-BIFX-2020_002. The sequence goes on along the minus strand of NZ_JABEPJ010000011.1, from coordinate 87,876 downwards.
CGCCGCGACGCTCTTGGTCACGCTCGATTGATTCAAACAACGCTTGGAAGTTACCTTCACCAAAGCCACCGTCATCAACACGTTGGATCATTTCAATGAAGATTGGGCCAAATAAGTTCTTAGAGAAAATTTGTAGTAAATAACAATTTTCACTTTGGCTATCAACAAGGATTTGGTGCTGGCGAATTTTTTCTTTATCTTCAGCAACCCACGGTACACGGTCAAAAATAGTGTCGTAGTACTCAGGGATAATATCTAAAGTCGCGATTGTTGATTTATCAAGTTTATCAAGCGAGCTTACTAAGTCATCAGTTAGAAACGCTAAATGCTGAACGCCTGGGCCGTTGTATTCACCAAGGTATTCATCAATTTGGTTGTTATCACTGCCTTTACCTTCATTAATAGGGATAGAGAAGGTGCCACATGGTGATTTAAGTGCATACGAGATCAAGGCTGTTTTTTGACCTTTAATGTCAAAGTAGCGAACTTCTGTAAAACCAAATACGTTTTTGTAGAAGTTAGCCCATGTTTCCATAGTGCCTTTGTAAACATTATTAGTTAAATGGTCGATGCGGATAAAGCCTTTGTCATCAACAATGTTTTGTTCACTTAGATCTTCAAAGTCTTGCTCATAAATAGAGCCTTTATCGCCAAATTGTTCAATGAAGTAAATTAAGCTGTCGCCAATGCCGTAAATAGCAGGGTATGGTAAATCTTTATGCGTTGAATCAGTCGCTGGTTTTGCACCGCGCTCTACTGCTGTTTCAAATGCTTTTTGTGCATTTTCTACACGCCAACCCATTGAGCAAATTGCTGGACCATGGCTTTTAGCGAACTCAGCTGAGAAGCCATCGCGCTCATTATTTAGTAAAAAGTTAATATCGTTTTGGTTGTAATAAACAATATCTTTACCTTTAAAGGTCTTTAATTTTGAAAAACCAAAATCGGTAAATACTTTATCCATGTAATCTGCATCAGGTGTTGCGTATTCAGTAAACTCGATACCAACTAAACCTAAAGGGTTATTTACTTCACTCATTTTAATTCTCCCGCAATAAGCACTGCGTCTTGTTGTATTTAATACAGCAGATGATTAACCATAAATGCGATTAGGGGAAGAGCCGCTATTTATTTAGCTTTGCGAGCAATTGTAAAATAAAAGATACAGTTCCTTTTCGGGGGAGGTTAATGTAGGTTAAAACGCATTCTGTATAGAGCACAATAATCTATAAAAGTAATAAATCCTTGTTGTTGAGCTTATAGAAAAGCCATGTTATTTATTAAAGTTGTTATTTTACATGGTTTTATTAATGATTCACAGAGAATGAACGCGCAGGGTGGATTTAAGATATAACACTATTTGGGATGGTAATAACGATGCGGTTGTGTACTTATTTATTTACATCATTCATATTTTATTGCCCTTAAGTAAAAACGGCACTTATGTAAGTGCCGTTTTTAAATTTATAACGTATCGATTACTGCTTATCAGCTACAACTTCAAGTTCTTCAGCTAAGATATGCTCTTGTGTATGCGGTTCATGTTGACCTTCAGCACCGTGCATCCACTTAACTAACTTATCGCTTAGTAAGTACATGATCACAGCTGAAATAACCGCTGTAGCGCCAAGACCAATGAAAATACCTAGTGCATTATCGAGAGCTTCTTCGCCTTCACCTAAGAATGAACCAACAAAGCCTGCAATCTTATTGGCAACAGCGGTACATAAGAACCAAATACCCATTAGCATTGATGCTAAACGCAGTGGTGCCAGTTTACTTACCATTGATAAGCCAATTGGCGATAAACATAACTCACCCAACGTATGGAATAAGTAGAATAACACTAACCACATCATACTGATTTGTAATGGTTCACCTTCACCTTGGCTTAATAAAGCTAAAATCATAGTCACAAAACCAAGTGCTAAGAAAATTAAAGCAATGGCGAATTTGATTGGCGAGTCAGGTTCACGCTTATCAAGTTTCAACCAAATAATGGCAACCATAGGTGCAAAAACGATAATGAAAATAGAGTTTAATGATTGGAACCATGATGCAGGAATTTCAAAATCAAAAAGCATACGATCAGTATAATCATTTGCAAATAAGTTCATTAAGCCGCCGGCTTGCTCAAAACCCATCCAGAAAATGATACTAAATACACTCATAGTGAAAATAACTTTAATACGGTCAGTTTCAACTTTAGTTAGAGGCTCTTTGGTGTTTGAGTTTGACTGTGCTTGCGCAATTTTTACTGCCGGCTCGACACCGATATTGCCTAAGTATTTATTGCTTAGCATAACTTGCATTGCTACAGAGATAAGCATACCAATACCAGCTACGATGAAGCCATATTGCCAACCCATTGACGCTGCCGCATAACCCGCAACTAATGGACCAAGTGCACCACCAATATTAATACCCATATAGAAGATAGTGAACGCGCCATCACGACGTTGATCGCCTTCTTGATATAAATCACCAACCATAGTTGAGATATTTGGTTTGAATAAACCATTACCCAAACATAATAAGGCAAGGCCAAGATAGAAAATATTCTCTTCTTGTCCTGCCAACATATCATGAGGAATACCCATGGTAAAATGACCTGCAGCCATCAATAAACCACCAATTACGATAGCTTTACGTTGTCCAAGCACGTTATCGGCTAACCAACCACCAAACAGTGGCGTAATATAAACAGCCATTGTAAATGTACCGTATAGGCTTAAGGCGTCTGCATTACTCCAACCAAAGCCACCATCTTGTACAATTGCTACTAGATACAGAACCAAAATGGCACGCATGCCATAATAACCAAAACGTTCCCACATTTCTGTGCCGAACAACAGGAATAACCCCTTAGGATGCCCTAAAAAATCACCTGCCTTAGGTAATGAACTCATATTTAATTCCTAACTTAATGTTTGTTATAACGGCCTTATTTTTGCTTTGATCGTTCCGTGCTTAAGGCACTGTTTGAACGGGTGGCCGTGAATATTATTGTAATGCAGCTAAGGTAATGGTTTGCTAACTGAGTTATTACTCAGAGGTAAGAGTCACACCCTTATCCTAGCTGCAATCGCGGATCAGTATACATACCATGGTTTACTAGGGGAAGTGTTACACGTTGAAGAACATGCGTATAAAGTTAAATTGTATAGACAAGTATTTACTTGTATTTTTATAGAAACAAAAAAGCCAGTCATTGACTGGCTTTTAAAGTAGATTCAGCGATTAGTTGCAGTAGTTGCTATCAACAAATGTTAAATCATTAACGTGTGAAGGGCCATCCATTACAAATGTCGCTACAGCTGTATTTTGGTTCAGCATAAAGATTTTAGCATTTTCACCTTTAACACGACCAGATACATAAATACTACCATCAGCGGCGATTGCGATACCTGACGCTTGGTCAACACCATGTTCACCGATTAAAGATAACGCTAACGAACCTTGGTCAACAGTATAAAGTGCTTTACCTGTTAGTACGTATAGAATGTTGTTATCAGCAGAGTAAGCAATATCACCATCAGCAAACGAGTCACCAGGGAAAGATAATTTGCCTAGTACTGTTTTATCACCCGTCGCTATATCGAAATCGTACATGTATGTCTTACTTGTTGCACGCAATGATAAGCCATCAGCATTCATTGCAGAACGATAGATTGGGTATGAATTAGTTGCAGTAACTAAAGCTTGAGTATTATCAGCAAGATTGAGTGATAAAACCTGAGACTCTTTAGTCGACTTATCTAACTGTTCCATGAAGTACAACACGCCATTGTGAGATGCAATGTTTGATGCTGTATTTGATAAACCGGCAACAGTAGAGTAGGTATTATTTTGTGTATCAAAGTGATAAACAAACCCATCTTCGTTAGAGCCAAAGTTATTGATGCCATATAAACCAGAAGCACATGATGTTGTTACTTGTACATCATCAATAAATCCACCAACAGAATCGGATGCACCTGCGCCAACAAATTTTAACTCAGTTGCTGTAGAACTCGCTTTTACAGTGTAAGTAAATTTTGTCCAGCCTTTGGTTGTAGCATTAAGCGTATCTAGTAACTCACCGTCCCAATATACTTCGGCTTTATTTGTTGTTTCATTACCATTTACACGGGCTGAGTAATAAAAGCTCACTTCATAGTTATGATCTTCTTCGGTAGCAAGAGTTTGAAATGCACTGTAGTTAGCTGTTGAATCAAGCTCGATGTATTTAGAGCCGTCTTGAGCTGTTACGATATTTAGTGCAGACGTTTGAATTTCAAAATTTGCATTAGCCGAACGTTGCCATCCTGGTAATTCATTTAATAGGCTCCATGAACCAGAAAATGCAGCAGTGTCTTCAAATGAACCATTAGCAACTAAGTTAGTGCTAGCCATTGTGAAACTAGATGCAAGTAATAAAGGTAAAGCTGCAAGCTTAAAGACTGAGTTTTTCATAATTCTTCTCCTACCAGATCATTACATCTGATTATGTTAACAGGATGTTTAACTTAATATGATACTATTGTGCTATATTTTATGGCATTGGTCAAATGCTGAGCATGAATATTATTGCGTTAATGGAGATTAAAAACAGGCAACAGTACAACAATCATTTTGAAACAGTGAGTTAGAAAAATAAAATAAAGAATAAAAAAATAATATTTTTTTATTCTTTATTTTTAGCAAGTTACATTGCTAGTAAGTAAGTTTAATAGCATATACAAACCCTAGTACTAAAAGGTTTGTACATGAGTAGAGGTGATGAAATAGCGGTTATTTTTTACTGCTATTAGAAAATGACAGCCATCCAGGCTTTTGATTGCGGTTGAGCTTACCAAGTACCTCAATCGCTTTTTCAAGCGTAATACGTTTTGATGCAATATCTTTATAAACCTGATTGGCAACTTTTTTACGCTTCACGGCGGCTCCAGCATCAAGGAATGACTCTGCGACTTGAGTTGCAAAGCGAGTAATCCGGTTTTTTTGTACAGACTCCGTATTTTCATATTCTCGATGCGAGTAGTTTTCTAAACGTTCACTAATATGAAGTAGCTCAGCTTGGCTGTATTCATTTTGTGCATGATGCATTTGCTTTATACGGCTCAATGAATCGTGTAGATAAGCATGCTCTAACTGGCTAAACTTTGTGATTAAAGATAAACGAGTCAGCGTCTTTTTAAATTGCTCTGCTGTGCTATCAGGGTTTAGCAAGGTCGTTATACTATCGTGAATGCGTTGCCACTGTTGCCAGCTATATACGTAGCCTAAACCAGCTCCTTTGATATTTTGCATGCCAATAACAACTTGGTGACAATATGGCCTAGCTAAAGATGAAAGTTTAAATGTTAGCTCATCAGGCGTAACTTGCGGGTTATCTACAAGTACACACTTAGTTTTGACAAGGGTAATCAGTATTTTTTGTAATTCAGCTTGATTCGCTTTTAAGTCGGTTAATAAAGGCGAAATATTTTGATAGCTTAAATAGTGATTGAATACATCGTGTATATTCAACCGCTGCTGTGGGCTGAGCGTTAGTGCTTGAACTGTTAACCAGTCATCAAATTGCTGCAACTGTTTCATATTTATGAACATTGAAGCAGAACAATCAAAATTAAGTGCGTGGCTTAAAACTAACGCCAATGATTCTGCATCTTTAATACAATGAAGTTGTGAACATAACGATTCAAATTCTTGTAAATCATCATTGTTGATGATTCTAATTATCCGTTCTTCAAATGCTTGTAGGTAATAACTATAAAAACCATCAACATTTGTGCCTATAACGACCATTTTATCAAATGGTAGATCTTCAGCGAGAATATGTGCAAAAACTTTTGAACGAGCTACACGGTCATTGCGATTATTTATTAGCGCTATGGTTTGTTTGCTTGGATCATGGCTTAAGCTAAATAAATCTAAGCGACGCCAGTTTTCTAATGTTGCCAAGCGTTCATTTGCAGACATGCTATTGATAAAAGACATTGTAAAATTTTCAAACGGAGCTGGGCAAAAATGTTGTAAAACTCCAATATCAGGAATGATACGTTGCGCAGTTTCTTTAAACACAAAGTTTTTATCTAAACCTATGTGCTCGGCCATCTTACATACTAAAGCAATATTATCAGGGTGTTCTTCATACGGATATAAAGCACGTATATCCGGGGTTATCTGGTAGCCATCACCCCAATGTACTTGGATCAGACTGGCTTGCTTACTTATCGCGTCTTTTTCTAATACAGGCATCATTGTTTGTTCACTTGTGAAAACCTGACTTTTTGGTGCTATAAAGTTGGCCATCTCTTTTGCAACATCAATGCCTGTTGGCCCTAATATGTCTTCGTGATCAGGGTATGCATTCGTTATTGTTGAAAAGTTATCTTGCATCCATTGACGTAAAATTTTTACATAGCGTGGTGTTAAGCCCATGCATTCCCATAAAAAAACGTCAGCTTTGACATTTTTTGCGAAATGTAAGACGTCACTTTGCTCCCAAATGCTCGCTTTATCAAATGGACGAAATAAAGGCACCTCAAATTGCTCTCCATTTGAACGAGCGTAAATTAATGTAGCCTCACAACCGGTTGTTTTGGTAATTACTTTAAGTGCTAAACTACTAAAAAGTGCTGCTTTTAAGCGCTCAGTTCCTGATTTACCACGGGTTCCCCAGCCACCAATACTAACCGGGATTGCTTTACGATCAGATCGAATACGCTGACTTACATGAATATGACGGCCCCAAAAGTAAACCATAAAACCGATAACAAAGAATATGAGTTGGCCAATACTGTTTTGATAAATTGAGTAAAGGTATTCTTTAAAGTTTAGCCATATGTTTACAAGCAGTGGCGATATACTGAGCTTTTTATAGAGTTTACTTATGTTTTCTTCAACCTGAAATTGACAGCCTAACTGCTGACCATATGCTTTAAATTCAAAAACAAAGCCATGCTTTTCTAAAGCTCTTAAGTAATTATCTTGCTCTATGTCATTACCTTTACGCTGAGCATCTAAGCTATCAAAGTGTGTAGATAACCATAAATAAGTTTTAATGCGTTTAAATAAAGACTTTGGCGGCTGGACACACAAAATTCCATCTGGAGTATATGTTTTGGCTGCTTGTTTTAAATTATCTTGGCTTAATACCGAAAGTAAAAAATCAGGAAGTGGCAGGTGAGGGCGAGCTGAGTGTTCTACAGCATCAAATAATGGTTCTCCTGGTACATCGGTCGCACTGATCTCAGCAACGGTACAGCTTGGAATGTGCATAAATGCAGATGGCTTACGTGCTTTACTGTGGTTAAAGCTTTGGCGCTTATCTGAGCTTGGGTTGCGCCACTCGTGCATAAAACGCCACAAACGAAACGCATATTTATAACCATTATTAATGTGCCATGAGTGACCACGGCTACTAACGTTAAAGGCTTCATTCTGTTGGGCTTTACGACTTAATAAACGCCCTAATAATTCTTCATCAATATCTTCATGTTTGAGTGTTGAGACTGCAGATAGCGGTAACGTTTGATCTAATTCAGCCATAATATTTTGATGTTGAAAGGCAACAAGTTGCTCTCTGGTCCGCGTTATATAACGGCGAATTGCAATATTAGGTTCTGTGGTTAATTGCGCGTTTAAACATTCGATGAATACAGTGAATACCGCATCAGGTTCAGCCGTTTCAAGTTGTTGGTTAAGCATAATACGTGCAGTTAATTCAAGCGTTAGACGTTTTATCGCTATACTTTCTTTGGCATTTAATAACTGCTTCCATAAATTAAATGCAAAATTATCATTGCATAAGCGAGGGTGGCTAAGCTGTTTTACTAATGTAAAGCGAACTGAATCAAGGCTTTCAGCTTTTAATCGAGCAGTTAATAATTCTTCTTGGAATGATAATTCGTAGCTAGATGACTGCTCAATAACACTTTGCCGTACACGAGGGTACTCATGTTCAGCTAGTTGTAAAAGCAAACTTTCACATGTTGGTGTTAATTTGATTTGGCTTGTTAATATTTTAGCAAATGCAGCTAAGGTGAATAACTTGATCTCGTAAGTTAACGATTCCTCAGTTTCATCATTAATGAACTGTTCCATATAGACGCGTAGGTAAGTGGGGCGTTGATGGATTAAAATTTCTAAAATATCTAATCGTGCTAGATGAGGTGTGTGGCTATTCTCTAGTGCCAATACTAAAGTTTCAATGAGGCTTGCGCTAAGTTCTGGTGCGCCGTTATAGGTGTGGATAAGCTGAACTTGATTAGCCAGAGCGCGATAAAGTGCATTCTTTACATGTTCATTGTCAGTTTTTGACAATAACAATAAAAAGAAGCTTTCTAAATCTAATGTTTGCCATGCTTTTTCAATATTGTTAGAAAATGATCTTAAATAACGATTACTTAAATCCCCCAGTTTGCCGATTAAAAACTTTAAAGTCTGTTCAATTTCGGCAACTTTATCTTGATAGCGATTAATAACCGCTCCCTCATCAAACCAACGTGAGAAAGCAAGTTTATCTAAGCTTAATTGCTTTGGTGTTCCACCGAGTTGCTTTGCATAATCAAGGATATGAAACTCGCGTTCGGCACTCATTTCAGCGTGGCTTAATCGTTCTATAAAGAGAGAGTATCCGGCATCTAACTTTTGTAAGCTCTGTTGTTTTTTCTCAATTTGGTGGCGCAAGAAGGCAATAGCTTGACGCAGCAGCCATGCATCTAAATCTTCATTTTCTGGGATGTTTTGGATCAACTCCCAATCAGCTAAATCATCGACTAACTGTAAGTATTTTTGGCGATACAGATCGAGCCAAAAGTTAGCAATATCGGCAAATAATAAATGTTCTAAGTGCTTTTTAAGTTCGCTGTGGGTCATCTGTTTCTCAACTGTGGCCATATTAATTTTGCTCTAAAAAGTGATTGAGTTGCAGCGACTCAAAAATAATTTCGTCATGAGAGAAAACCTCAAAACCAGTGCTATCAAGGTTACCCGTAGAAAATTCTAAACTGATATTATGGTCATTTCTAAACCAGTCTTGATCCCAACGTAATTTAACCCAACCTTGTGATAGGCTTCCAAGTGGAACCTGTTTACGCCAGCCAAGACTCGTGATGTATTGCCAGGTATTATTTGGTCTGTGTTTATCAGCAAATTTATAATAACTGGTAAGTCCTGCTTGAAAAATATGGCCTTGATAGTATTGAGTCCACGATGTCCCAAAGCGCAAGCTGTCTAGGCTGGTCCAATCAGAATTAGATGTGCTACCCGCTAAGAAGTTAAAATAGCTATCAACCCATGGCTGATAACGGTATTGATATTCGCCACGCCAACCGTATGGGTGATCTTCGCGATAGAAACTATAAATATCAGAGCTTAGAGTTGGATCAAGTAATAAATCATCTATATTTGCACTGCTATAGTTATAGAAGGGGCTTACTTGCCATTGATGACGATGACTTTCATCTATGCGCCAAATTTGACCAACCTGTACAGAGGTACTGACACTATATTGGCTATCAGCCCCTTGTGTTGATGGCTGCCACCGCGTTTTTAATGCGCTATCGACGTACCAAGGGCTGTCATGATCTTGCCAAGAGTGATACATATCAACTGCTATTGTATCTTTATCGCTTTCGCTTATTGAGTAACTTAGATCGAGACGATACCAATTCTCATCGCTGATTAAACGAAAACGCGCGCCAACATCAATGTTATTTTGCGTTGCTATATCTTCACTGGATTCAAATATACCGCGGCGATCATAATTTATAAAAGCCTGCCAACTAAGATCATCTGGAGAAAAACGTGCGACTTCAGTTTGTAGCGATTTTTCAGACTCAGGCAGTTGATAAACAATCGACTGTTTTTCAACTTTTGTCGGCGCTTTATAATTCGATATTTTATGATTGCTTTTACTCAGCTGCCATGTATAAAGACGGACGTATTTGAGCTTATCAGTACTCACTTCAACTTTCCCAGCAGGATGGAAAAATGTACGCTCGGTACGCTGAGCAACTTGTTCCTCACCAATGTTTAACTGCATTTGCTCAAGCTTAACTAGCCTATCTGCAGGTAATTTCGCTATCAAATGTGCATCAGGCAATACGGTATAAAACAACAGGTTGTTTGCAAGCGGGAGATCCTGCCATGTATTATCACGGTACTCTTGTGCATTTACTGTCATAATTTGTGAAAGGTAAGGGTTGAGCCAGCGTAATGAGATCACACTGTCATTTAACTCTGATTTATTAAAGCCAAAAGAAGTGATTTTATCGGGTTGCACAGACCATGTTTTTTCTGAATCACCTAAGTTTAGCGCCACGTTAGCAATATTACCTTGAGATAACTCTGCCGACGAAAAGTTAAAGTTTAGTCTAAGTTGTTGCGAGCGTGTCTGGCTTAGATCTATATACATACTATGTAAAGGACGCAGCACTAAGCCGTTATTAAATCCTTCTTGACTACTTGCACGAGCGAGCTGGTCGCTATAACTTGCTTGACTTAATGAGTCTACAGCGATTAGTTGCGTACCTGCAAAATCCTCATATTCAGGTACGGCTTCCCACTCACCGTAGCTTTGTACACGTGAATATAAAGACTCCAGTTCGATAGGCAAACTCAAAGCATGTACTTTGGCGAGCACTTGTGTGAACTCGTTTATGCTTAATGTTTTTTCAGCTAATTTGAATAACGTATTATTTAAAAGGCTCTTTAAATCCACACTAGAGTCATACAGCAATGACATAAATGGTGTCTGCCAATAGTGAGGGGTTGCCATGTTTTGATAGTTAAAGCTAGTTACTAACGGCGCAGGAATTACTTTGTAAGTGACAAACGTAGGGTGATCACTGGTTAACCTGATCGATTCACCAACCTTTAGAGTGAGTAAACTTTCTGAGGCGATAGACAATAATTCACCGCTGTTTTTTAAAGCGGTGGTAGAACTAACGTCAGAAAATATAGGCAATAAAGACTGCTGCTTACCCTGACTGGTGTATAACCAGCTCATTTTATATTGCCCATTTTGAACACTTTCACTTCGAGCTCGCAATGCAATTGTCATTGGCTGATTTACAGCTTTAAATGTTATTCCTTGCGTGCGGGTAACCGTAAAAGCTTGGAATATAGCAGCAGAACTCGTTAATGTTTGCTGTCCACTATGCTCAACGCCATAAATAAGTTGTTGCTGTGTTTGCGTGTTATTGTAATCACGCCAGTTAAGACGTTTAAAGCTACTGTTTAATTCATCATCGGCCGTTAAGTCATGGCTGAGCCATAATGCAAATAAGTTCTTTTGCTGCTTGATAGCTAAATCAATGGTTATGTTACGACATGCAGGTAGTTCAGTGAGTGCATTAGCGCATAAACCTTGTAGTTTATAATCTTGCCCTAACGCTTGGTATTGTTTAAGGAGTTCGCCACCGGCATAGTGTTTTAATGCTGGTTTATCACTGCTTTTAAATAGGCCCTCAAGGTAACTTTTAGCTAAAATGGTTCTGCCTTGCTTGATCAATATAGCAATGCGTAATTGCCATGCTTTAATTGCAATTTCAACGCTAGGGACTGAGACTAATTTTTTAGTAACTAGCAGTGCTTGCAGTGGATCTGTTTTGGCTAAATACTGCGCTTCTCCAAGCTGGTGCTGCCAATGCATCGAATCAAATGATGTAAAGCTATTAGGTTCAAGTACAGGGTTATAAGGGACTAGTGTTGATAAAAACTCGTCTCCTGCTTGTGTTAGCTGCTGCTTTATTAAAGAGTCTATAATCTTACTTTTTGTTGTTAGCAGACCAGGCTGTGCATACAGTAGTTCGTTATTTGGTAAATCTAACAATCTATCACTTTGTAACACATACTCAATAGGGTGTCTTTGCTGCTGCAAATTTTGAATACTGATGCCAGATGCTGTCAGTGGTATATTTAATTCAAAAGTTGCAAAGTTCTCACTTTTTAATAAATTTAACTGCCATTGTTGGTTACCACTTTTCACTAACAGTTGAGTATCAACTTCACTTCTTGCATGGAAAGTAATAGTTTGCTTCACTCGTTGTTTTGCATCGAGAGAGAAAAAGTGTTTTTGATGTGCCAGTTGATGAACTTGTGCATACTCTTCGGTTAAAATTGGGTAGCCAATATCGTCAACTAAGCGTACGCCGCTTAGACTATCAAAGTGTTTAAAGTAACTTGTGAAACTATCACTTTCATTTGATAGTGGGAGTAGGTAGTCAGATGTACTGATTGTTTTGAGTAGATCTAGATAACGACGTTGAGCCAATAAGTCACTATGGCGATAAACTTGCGGGTCGAGAAGTGATAGATCACGCTGCTGATAAATTTGTGTTAGCGTATTGTTTAGATTATTAACCCAGTATGGTTGAAATAACGCCTCTTGTTGTTTATCCATAGCAAGGTCGTCGTATATAGCGCGATGGTTCTGCTCAAGTTTAATATATGCGTCAGTTTCGCTTTTTAGTGTTAAATATTCACCTTTACCCACTGCGAGGTATTCAGTGTTAGCTAACCCAATGTGTGGCTTGTGAAACTCACTTGCACGACTAGCTAAAACGCCGACGATAGCAGCTGGCTGGTCATTAATATAAGCATATACTTTACCGTTAATATCTTTATTTAATAGGTCTTTTCGAACAGTTATTTTTAGTTTTTTTGCGTTTTGAAAAAACAGCTTTACGGTATCCCCGGCTTTAAAATGGTAATAGTGTTCGACATTTTGGCCGTAACGCAAACGAGTTGCTTGCCTTGGCAGTTTTATTGCACGACGAAAGCTATCTTTATGTCTATTTTTTTCACCGACCATGACTGACAGGTATTCAGCGTCATCAAGATGATTTGATATTTTTATTACGCGATTATACGAGGTGCTTGGTAACTGACATTTATCTTGTTCACAAATAAAATCGCGTCGTTGGTTAAGTCTTTGCTGTGCTATTTGACTTGTGCCAGAACTATAAATAAATGAGCTAAATGTATCATTTTCAAGTTCGAGCCATTGACCTTTTTCAAGCCATAAATAATGACTCTGTTTTGCCTCGAAATACATATTCTGCTGTTGTTGAGCGAGCAATAACTTAGGCTGAACGTTCAACCAATATGGGGATTTTAAAATATTATCATTGCTGGCTAAGCTTAATGAGCTAACCATCAATAACAAACTAGAGATTAAAGCAACTATAGCGTAATGCATGTGTTAAATTGACTCATTAAAGTTGGCTGTTTTATAAGGCGAGCGCGCAATGTATTGCTTAGCTCAATATGAAAAAAATGACTGTTGCGTGGCGCTACAGTATTTAATATGTTTTTAGTGCCCCCTAACTCTTTCACTTCAATAGGATAAATAACGCTATTCAAGTGCAGCTTTTGTACTAAGCATTGGCTCATTTGTTTAATTTTATCGTTAGGGTACTTATTTCCTCTACTGATTATCACATCAGCATTGAGAGCTTCTTTAGTGCGTCGTTTGGCGGCATCAAAACCATGAATTTGGTAAATAGTAAATGTGTCTACTGTTTGGCTATAAACATCAATAAATGCATTTGTTGTACTGTAGCGATACTTCCCCAAATCTGTTTTCTGACCTTTCAAATTAAGTGTGTTCCTGTGAACTGTATTTGCTAAAAAAACTTGGCAGTGTTCAAAAAGTGCCAGTGCAATACGATAAGTATGGATATCATAAAAACGGTGCGGAGCATAGGCAACACATTGCTTGCCAGATGCTTTGAATTTTACTTCCCCTCCTGCCGCCAGTTTATCATTAGTAGTGATAGTAACGGGCTGAGTGATAGTAAAATCAGCATAAACTACATTCGAACTTGCTAACCAAGTACTAAGTTGTTTTTTTAAACTAGCATAATTATCAGGTTCTTTGGCGTATGTTGAAAAGCTCATAGCCAGAAGTGTGACGAATGGGAATAGGGTATTATAAAGAGTCATCATTCCACCACCTGACTTTTACTTCTTCCTTAGAGTATTCTTCTAAGACAGCAACCCAAACATCTTTATCTGTAGTGACTCGAATGCTGTGTATTGCTTGTATATCCGCCGTAATTTGATTTGTAATGGCTGGGTATGAATATAGACGGCTATCTTTTGGGTGTATTAAAAAGGCCTCACTTAAGCTACTTGGTAGTAATCTGTAGCGCTTTTTAGCAATGCTATATTCTTCTTTTAGACCACTAAAATATTTTGCGTGCTGTGATAAATTCAAAACGACATCGTCATTTTCTTTGTTACTATAAATTTTAACCACAACACTTTTCGGGCGTAATGTGGGGTAGTTTAAAGTAACCGCTTTATTGGCAGTTAATTTATATAGCCTTTGTTTTATCCAAGGACGCTCGCCTTGCCAGTTTTGATAAATGGTTTTTGAGTTGTCTTCAACGCGTGCTAATTGCTCAAAATCTGTGTCTTTTAAATCAATTTCTTTCGCTGTATTTTTGTTTAGTTGATAAATAATACTTGCCGGTGTTGTACTTTTTATATTGGTTGATTTTTGAATTAGTTGTTTGTTATTCATTTTTGCAAAGTGAAATTGAGATGGCTCTGTTGGCTCCAAAAAGTATTTATCAGGACTATATACAAGAGCAACATTTGATAAACTAAGTTGTTTTGAAAGATCACTAGATTGATAAAAGGTGTCTTTTTGTTCTATTTCAGGTGGAGCTGCAAACACACGAATATTTACCAGCATCTCTTTTTCACTAAATATATAGTGATTACTTGCTTGTTGTTCATACCAAGCCGCTATGTTATGAAACGTCTCATCTTCAAAACAATTCAAATGACATACCGTACGTTGATAGTTAAACAGGCTATTACGAGATTTTATTCTCACTAATGCGTCATGCTTTGAGTTTATTTTGATAGCTGCAGCATTTTTCCCAACACGTAAGTAAAAGGTTTTAGCTTGTGCTACTTGCTGGCGTTGTGTGCTGTCTAAAATTACTCGATCGAATGCAGATATTCCACCATCATAGTACACTTCGAAGTCATCAATAACTTGGTTCGACTGATCAAGCACAGAAACTGTAACTGCGTTGCGTGTTGCTGATCTTAATTCAATTGCTAGATCGCTGTTAGGTTCAACATCGTAGCGTGCGCTCATTGGTTCGCTTATCAAATAATAGCTATCTTGTGCTGTCGTCAACTCTTGTTGAGAGACAAGTGACCAAGTAGTTAATAGCGGTTCTTGGCTACAAATAGTAACTAGACCAGCAGCCAGTGGTTCAGTTGTAAAAGAGAGTGGTTTATTAGCACCTTGTTCAACAACCACTCGTTTTGGTGGTAAATACTGATTTAAGTCGTACCACGTTAGGATAGGAGTAATGGCTGCACTTTTTGTGAAATGCAGGGTATCAGGTTCACCTAAGGTAATACTCGCACACAAAGATGCGTCGGTATAATAGTCACCTAAATTTAATTGCTGGCTCGAGAAATCATAAGTTACAACATTGTACGGTAATGTTTCGTATAAAATATCTGATTTGAAATCAATGCTAGGTATCCCTTGTGGGGCAAGCTTAAGCCATGAGTAAGTAACGGCATTTGATATCTCTTTCATGGATAACGCATTGGCACCAATGCTGTGATATTCTGTGGCGCGCTCTCTTCGTTCTAAAGGTAATTTAAGCCACGTACTGTTCTTATCTTGATTGTCATTAAGTGTTTTAGCATGTACTCGAACAACCACTCCCATCACCTGAGTATCTTCAGGGATAAGCTTTAGGGAAATGGCTGCAACATTTTTAAGCTGCTCAGGGCTAATGTAAAATGACTGTCCTGATGCAACGGTAAGGGCTTGGCGATCTTCAATTATTTGTTTTACTTGAAACTCATTTTCTAACGGAGTGAGCTTTGATGCATGATGATAAATATGTGAACTGATAACCTGCTTTTGTTGATCAATAAACGCATATTCAATTGCGTAATTTACTGGTTTATCAAGACTTAACTGTTGTGCAAAAATAGCATTTGATAAGACTCTAATCGAATGTGTTCTTGATGGTGAAAAAGAAAAAACAAGCGATTTATCGCTACTTAACCATTGCACATTCGAACGAGTTTCATCTTCAGAGCGAATACTTGTTGGCTCTGCTGAGCCTAACCAAATATATAAACTAAATCCAGAAAACCCAATACCAACTAAAAGAGGAAGCAAGATAAGTAATTTTAAGAGTTGCTTAATATATTGCATACGCACCCTCACTCATCATAGTGTTAAAACGTTTTTGGTCAGTTAATCTATTTGTAACTGGGTTGAAGATGGCCAATAACTTACCTTGTTGTTTAATTGCTAATGCGTATTCTTTACGCCCTTCAAACTCAATCGTTTGAAGTTGGCAGCTTGTTAATTGAGCACACATTTGTGCTAACACCGTTAAGTTTTGTGAGCTGGAATAACGCTGGATAGTATGAGTGAAATCATTTTTTAACTGAGGTGTTAACGTTTTCCAATCAGCGGGTGATAGTGTTGTTATGTTCATCACTTTTACTGTTGGCTCGTTAGAAATAGCTAATAAACGCTGGACTAAACTTTGTTGATTCACAGAAAATTGTTGCTTAAAGTCAGAAGCTAACCATAGGGTTGCAAGCTCACTATTTGGAGCAAATAGCTGATACCCTGATTGTGGCGAAGTGCCGAGCTCTAAACCTCGAGTAACAGTTTGACCATGTACTACTTGATAGCTTACAGCAAGATTTTTTAAATTAGTATCAAGCGTATTAAGTAGATTTTGATGAGTCCCATTTGAATGTGTAAATTGAAAGGCCAACGCAGTTGGTCTTATCCAAGATGGTGCGCTGTGACTTCTTAACTGTAAATTCAATATAACGTCATTAGCAGCAAATCGTAAATAACTCTGATGCACTACATTAAATAATGAATCAACATTATTTGGCGCTAAAACATTTGCTTTTGGATGAGCGTAAGGGTGCGCACCGGCTATTAGTAGATGTTCGGCTTTACTGTTGGCAAATAATTGCGCCGCAAATTTCAGTGTATTACTTTCAAAAATAGGTCGCGGGACTGCAATATTTAATTGCTCGCTATTGTTTAGGTTTAATATGTAAAACCCTTGACCATGCTTAGTCGCGGGGCTGTTCGGCTGCGGCGCGATGACTAAAAAACGCCCTTGCTGATTGGTAAGAAGTGTAAGCTCATAACCTAGCAACCTAGTCGTGGCATTAATTTGGTTTAGTTGGTTAATGGTGTCCTCATCAATATTTTGACCCGCTAAATCTACTTTAATACGGTACAAAGGACGAAGAATTTCAAACTCCCAAAGTGCAGCTTGGTTAACCGACAGAGGGAGATAGTCGCCACTACCTTTAGCTGTAATATAGTGTGAATTAAAATCAACAACGTCAGTGAGAGATTGCTCCGAGTAGTTAATTGCATTTTCTGCATCGAGCTCATTATCGCGAGAGATGTTAGACAATAATGTTGTGTAATTATCACTGTTAAGAAAGGCTTCAAACAATTGACCGTCAAAGCCATTTTGAGGCAACGAAGTGCTTGTTGCTTGTCCAAAGAATGTTTCCTCGTACCCTAGTAGTTGTTGAATTAAGCGCTGACTTAAAGAACTTGGCAGTTGGTTGTAAATCCAATATTGGCTTGTTGCACCTATGGTTGTTTTTGCTAACAGGCGGCTTGTTCTTGCATTTACTTCTCGCACTTGAAACAGTTGTTCTATATCCATAGCCTCAATAAAGGCAAGATAGTAGGGGCTTTGCTCATTGTTATGTGAAAGTTCAGCACTAGGTGTTGAACTTGTACCAAAGACTAATGCGCTACTGCTGAAATGAGAAAAAATAAGACCAGCAGAATCACTTGCTAAGCTTTCAGATGTGGGGAAGGGGACCGTCACAATAAAGCCAGATTTTGGCTGTCGGGAGATGACGAATAAACCTCTTTGTGATGTTTTTCGGGCATCGCGGATATATATATACTTTTCATCAAACTGCAGTTGAAAATCTAGCTTAGCGAGCATTTGCTCTACTTTAGCTAAGTTTTCAGATGAGTCTGGTGCTTTATTTATTTCATAAATAGCTTGTTTAAACTTGGTTTTATTTTGACTTGCTTGATAGCTACTTATTTCGATTGGCCCCTTATTTTCTGTGTATAAGTAGCTCTTATATTCACTAATTTGTTGGTTTAAAGTGCTTATCTTTTGATTTGCAGAAAGTTCTTTAATACCTGTATCTACAAATAATGAAGGGACAAACATGATGATGAACCCAATCACAATCGCAAGTGCTCCCCCTATTATAGAGGTTTGAAAAGTTGCGCGGATCACTAATCCTAAGGCGCTCTTTTGATATATTTTAAGCGCTAATAAGGTTGAGAGCATATAACCAAAGGCAAACGCATCTGTTACTTTTACTTCGGGGTAATAATGAACTAAGAAATAATTTAGAAGTAGTTTATAAATAAATCCAATATTGAAGAAAAACAACAGTAAACGAGCACCTTCTATATTGGCATTACGCAAGCGAGTAAAATTCAATAGAGATGCGCCAATAATCAAAATAATGGCGGTTTCAGCAAATGAGGTGAGTAATTTTGTTGGCTGCATTAATTGCAATGCAAGTAATGCAGGAAGCATTATACCATTGAATTCCCAGCCATATTTAATATTGGCGCGAGAGGCGATAAAGGCTGTAATGACCAATATGATATAGGCCTTAGGCGCTGCTATAATTGACGCCGCTACGGCCTCATACATAATCGCCAAGTTGGCAATACTAAAGTTAGTCATTGGCATTAATGCAAAACGCACCAATAAGAAGGTAATTACAAGTTGGACAATAGTGACCTTCATGCCATATTTAAAGCCGCCATTCCACATTACATTCGCTGTTAGCGCAATGATAACTAAACCAAGGGAATAGAGCTGTGAAGAGTAATCAAAGGTGATATCCCAGCCGCTCAATACACCTGCGATAAGTGGCCAAAATAACGTATCCATGACAACACGTACAAGAATACTTATGAGTATGATGGCAAAAAATCGATCTCGACCGAACATTTCAGCATAGCCAAAGCGTTCCATGATGTATTTAGCAAAAAATAGCATAATGCCATATACAACGATGGCTTCAATTAAAATTACGGCTGCAGAGGTGGGGCTGACGATCAGTAATGGAACTAAATAACCTGGTACTACTAAGCCCGTTAAGGGAAAGCCAAATCGTAAATTTAGAAAACAAACAACAGTAATACCAATCCAAACAGTGGTAATTACTGACTGACCAAGTCCGCCACCAGCAGGAAAGAGCTGTAAAATAAAATCGCCCACTAGTTAGTTTGCTCCGCTAAACTTTGCATATAACACTTTTGTTGTTCATTTATCGAGTCACATAATTGTTTACTGTTGGGCATTTTTTCTATGAAAAAGGCAAGATCGATAAATTCAAACAAAATGCCAGACACTTGAAAAGGTTCCCCAGATGCACTTTGCACATTGGCTGAATCCATTGCTCTAACATTTAAAATATACGTTTTATTATCAAGGTGTGCCTCGAGATAGATGTCACCTTTTTGTAATGTAATAAAACGCAGTTTTCCTTTAGCAGCTTCAAGGTCAAGATCTGTCACTAAACATAATAAATCCAGAGCGGTCATTTCAAATATTGAAAACTGATGTTTTGTTGCTAGTTTTTCTAATGATTGGTTGATTTGTACTACTTGGCCAAACAAGTTAAACAATACCGTCGCTGAGCGTATATTGTTGAAAACATGTTCTAAAGTCGTTAGCTTTTGCTCCATCTCGGCAATTGATACTTTTACTTGTTGGCTTAAAGGTTCTTTAAGGCGCAAAGTTAATAACTGAGAAAGCACGCTATTATTTGCATCTGTTTGCGATTCAAAAATACGATAATGAAATAGTAACTCGCCAATTTGAGCTGCGAACGCATTTACATTTTTTTCAAATGCTTGCTGATTAAAATTTTCATCTGGGGTTACAGTCATAGCCCAAAAACCACGTACATCACCAGCATAAATTAATGGCACAATATATTGGACTTCACCGTCTTCAATGTTTTCAAAAAAAGGTCTGTCGATAGGGATTACGCCAAATGCTTTTAAGGCTTCAGAGTAGGGCTCTCGCTTATAGTCTCGGCGCATTTCTTTAATATCGCTCAACTGACAGTTCACCGCTCTAATTTCGCTTAGTCTATGGTCACCTTCTTTGCGGGCCAGAAATATAGATTTGTTTAATGCGAGTTGTTGATTGACCAAGCGGATAATGGCATCCCATGGGCTACTTTGTAAGGTAAATGATTTTGGCAGATAACGGCCAGCCATCTTTTGCTGAATATTACCTATCAGGCTGATTAATTGACTATCTTCGTTTAGTTTCCTGACCAAAATCACCCACAGTAGAGAAAACAGAGTAAGGATGCTCATTTGACCAACAGGTAAAAATAGTTGTTGTAGAATCAATGTGAAATAGCCAAGAGTAAACCAACTAGCTATAAGGGTTAAAACTAAAAATATGCTGTAATTTATTGAGAGCTTTTGAAATGCAAATAAAAGTAAAAACGCAATAGCTAGTAACAAAAATGTACTTTGTAGTTTCGAAAGCATGACCACAGCATTGTTCTTATTTAGCGTATCTGCAATATAAGCTGTTAGTAATAAATAATTAGATGAGTGTTGTAGTTTTGGCGCATTAAGCGTTACCCCTAATCCCACATTTTTTTGGCCAATAATCACAACCTTCTCTTCTAACTGGCTTGCCATTATATCCATAGTCATCAAGCGTGTTGCTGTAAACTTAGGTAAAGCCGAAGGAGATAACGAAAAATTTATTAGTAAATTATTGTCTAAATCAATATCACTAAATAATGCTGGCCACACAGGTTTGCATAAACTTTTAGACATAGCTACTAATTCAACGTTATAGCCTGACCAATCAGAAATAGCTGGCAGACAATATGCGTTATTAGGGTGAGGATAAAATACCTTTTGTTCAGGTCCTTGTCCTTCAGACTTAAAGTAGCTTAACTGCTCATTTGCGAGTACAACAACAGCTTTTGGATTATATGTTAATAGTTGCTCAACTAAAACATTATGATCACGGCTCAAATGCTCACTTTCTATAATAACGACATTACTTTTTTGGCTGTGCGTTAGCTGTGCTAAGTTACTGTAAAAAAAAGCATTGGCTGAATGAAACAATGATAATGTATTTGCTACTATTACAATAATAAATAAACTTAAAATTAGCCAGAATGTTCGTTGGTTCTTTAATAGAAAAAATTGTTGTTTAAAAGCCACTATAAATCCTAGGGTAGTAAAATTAGTCAAGCGTACTGAAAGTGAGCTTAAAAGTGAGTGGGGCATTTGAATTTAAGTTTATAAAATCAAAACCATGCATCCTATCAGTTTGCCAAACCCCCTCTGTTAACTCAAGCTTGGTTTGCCAAGAAATCATGGTAACATCATCAAGCGCTAGATTAGCTTCATCTTTTTCAGGAGGGTAGTGGTTAAAAGTGACTTTTATTCCTCTTGCAGGTAACTTTTCTGGTCCTAATGTTAAATCATCCGATGGGAGTGTAAAATCATAATTAAACGCTTGCCAAGTGTGGCTACCCGCTGGCTGAATGCTTATATATTGTGTTGAAAACTCTAGACCATCTTCAGCTGTTGTAATTACTAACTTAGCATCGAGCTTGCCTGCATTATCTGCTTTGCTATAACCAAATAAACTAAAATCCTTAAACACGCTCATTTCATTTTCTAGATTTGGTAACTCCATTGCACGGATTGTTTGGCGAAAAGGAATAATAGAAGGTGTATTGTCAAACTGAGTGCGTGATGAACACAAGCCTTGCTGGCCATTTCTTGCTTGGCTAATACAAGGTGTCACACTATCACCAGTATGATCCCAGCGTGCAACTTCCAATTGCTCATCGTCATTGTCCCAATCTTCAAAATCACCGAAAACCATAACATCGCGACCAAATCTAATATTTGAAGGGGCTGCACCAGATATAAGTTCAATCTTAGTTAAGAATGATTTGCTGGATGGGGCATAATCACGTAGGTCAATAATTGATTGATTTGCTGCTATTGTGACTGTTTGAGTATGTGAAGAGCTGCTGGCCTGGTTTTTTGCGAAGTATACGTCTGCATAGCCATCTCTTGGGATAAGTGTGATGTTATCGTCTGAAAATTCGGCTAAGCGGCGTAATAAATAATCGCTTAAAAAGCCATTAATGAATTTAGGTTGATACCCCTCCACATAAATAGGGTATGCATATGCACGCTCAGTCATTGGCGATGAATCTTTGTTAACATGTACTAATACAGCCACACCTAATAAGGTATCTAACCTATCTTGGTCAAAGACAAAGTTACCAAGACCAAGAATGGCGGGGACACCATTGAACACAGAAAATCCTTGGGCGATATGCGGGTGATGAGCAATAATCAAATTAGTTTTTTGCTTTGACAATAAGTTAAATCGACTTTTTATATAGTTGCTTGGTTCATAGCTATATTCATCGCCCCCGTGCATTTGGGCTATTACATAATCGCTATTATTAGCAGCTTCATCAAGGTACATTTCAACCAATTCTGATTCTGTTAAATCGGCTGCACCGCCTTTGGTTTCGTCAGTAACGTAGGTAATAGCATGTTCTTTACCTGTAATCGATGTCGCTGAAAAAAGCCCCAGTTTAACGGTGCCTACATCCATATACTCAGGTTGATAGGCACTTTGTATATCGTTACCCGCGCCACTGTTGGCAATCCCTGCATTAGCGACTTCAGTTAGCGTATCGTTAAGGCCATCATCTAAAAAGTCATAGACATGGTTATTCCCTAATGCGACATAATCTACGCCGATTGATTTTATTCCTGCAAGGGTCTCAGGAAGAGAAAAGAAGCTAAATTCTTTTGTTGGATGAGGTGTTTCAGGTGATGCTGTCACTGGTGACTCTAAATTAACAGATGTAAAGTCGGCAGCTTGGAAAAAAGAGCCCACAAACTGTGTTAGAGACTGTGCATTTTCAGCAGCTGTCGCTGGACGGATAAGGGCACCCTCAATATCGGGAATGTTAGCTGTCATAGTTGCAAGTGATGGATCGAGGAAACGACGCCCAAACATAGTGTCACCAGCAAACAGTAAGCTAACAGTATTACTACTCTTGCTACTTAAGGTAATGTCTTGGTTGTTACCGTTTTTTGTAACTGTGATTGTTGCAGCGAGTGGGAAATACCCTGAGTCGCTTACTACTAGTCGGTGGTTACCAAAAGCAATTTCGTTGTAAGTGAATTGTCCATTAGCGTCAGTTTGATAATTCTGGCTAGCAAAGCTCACTGTAATATCACTTAAAATTTGCCCTTGCTCATTCTTAACAGTCATTGAGCCTGTAAATGTTTGCTTTAAATGCTCGGCTCTTTTTTGACTTTCAGTTTGTTGAGCTTGTGTTTCTCCTGCGTCGTAAGGATCTTCGACTTTACAGCCAGCGATATTGATCGTTAACAGTAGCACAAGATATTTGGATATATTTAATTTCAAACTGACCTCATTATCACTCTAGTTACATTGTCTAGCACGTTTTCATTATACGGAATGTATAGTTGTATTAGCAACCAGCCAAACATTTGATATTTTTTAATTTGTTCAATCCTAAATTATAGTATTTATTATTCAATAACGGCCATGTTTAGATTATTTATTTCAGCCTTGTCCAAATATCTTTACAATTGACTATCCTCTCTAGAGGAGTTCGCGTATTATCCGTGATATATAAATGTCTCTTTTTTTGAGGATATAATGCGTTTAGATATTCATTGTGCAGACCGCATCGGTATTGCTCAAGAAATACTTAATATTTTGGTCAATTATCAAGTTGATTTGAAAGGTATTGAAGTTGATTCAGTGAACTGTCGTATGTACGTCAGTTTCCCCCCGATTGAGTTTGAACAGTTCCAAAAAATTATGCCATCAATACGATTGATTGATGGTGTTAAAGATGTTCGA
Organism: Pseudoalteromonas sp. NEC-BIFX-2020_002; assembly: GCF_013002825.1. NCBI lineage: Bacteria > Pseudomonadati > Pseudomonadota > Gammaproteobacteria > Alteromonadales > Pseudoalteromonadaceae > Pseudoalteromonas > Pseudoalteromonas sp. NEC-BIFX-2020_002. The sequence continues at coordinate 63,877 of NZ_JABEPJ010000011.1, read as the reverse complement.
ACTACTGCTTTTTTACCTTCTGAACGTGAGCATAACGAACTTAATACTTTATTGCGTGCGTTACCTGATGGCGTTATATCTATTGATGCTAAAGGCTGGGTTAGGTTATGCAATGATGCCGCATGTAAAGACTTACAGCTGAGTGAAAAAGAGATTCTCGGCTCGAATATTAATAATCTATTAAAAGGCTTTAATTTTACACGCTGGCTGGAAGGGAAAGAAGTTTTAGGCCAAACAACACGTGTTGAAGTTGCAGGTGAAGATTTTATTGCTGACATTTTACCAATAGCAGTGCCGCAAGGTGCTGAAGGCGATGTATTGGCGGGCGCTGTAATCAACATCAAATCACAGAGTCGGTTGGGACAGCAAGTCAGCGCATTTCGTCGTTATGGGCAAGAGAGTTTTGCAACCATTCATAATTTTAGTACCGCAATGCGACGAGTTGTGCGTGAAGCACGTAAAATGGCACAATTGGAAGCGCCTATTTTAATTACCGGTGAAACAGGTACTGGTAAAGAGCTGCTTGCGCGTGCATGTCATTATGCGTCAAATCGTTCAGTCAAGCCGTTCATTGCATTGTCATGTGCTTCATTACCTGATGATGTAGCAGAATCTGAATTATTTGGCTATGCAGGTTACGAAGAAAATGCTGCACCAAAACGTGGTGTGCTTGAACAAGCGGATGGTGGTACGGTATTTTTGGATGAAGTGGGCGAAATGTCTACGCAATTACAAACCAAACTATTACGCTTTTTACAAGATGGTACATTTCGAAAAGTAGGCGATGAGAACGAAGTGAAAGTGAATGTTCGCATTATTGCCGCGACGCAGAAAGATTTACCAGCAATGGTGCAAGAGGGAACGTTCAGAGAAGATTTATATTATCGCATTAACGTCCTGACACTTGAAATAGCGCCACTGAGAGACCGTAGGGCTGATGTAGGCCCATTGGCTGAGCACTTTATTCAAAAATATGCACAGCAAAATGGCCACGCTATACCTGAACTATCGGCTGAGTGCTTAGCGTTCTTACAAGATTACCCATGGCCGGGTAATGTGCGTCAGCTCGAAAATGCGATTTACCGCGCGGTATCATTATTAGATGACAATGAACTACGTGTAGAGCATCTTCAGTTACCCACATTTACACATGACTTGGGCTATTTAGAGTCTGATTTTGAAGGCTCTTTAGATCAAGCGGTAAAGCGCTTTGAAGCAACGTTATTACGTAAACTTTACCCAGCTTACCCAAGTTCACGTCAACTAGCTAAACGGTTAGGTTTAAGCCACACAGCTGTTGCGAATAAATTACGTGATTATGGTATTAACCGTAAAACAGTAAAAGTGTAAGTTTGCAATTATTTATGGGCACTATTGTTTAGTGCCCATATCTTTAGTGACGCCATCAATAGCGATTGTCTCAATCCCTTCTTCGCTAAATTTAATCATTATGCTGATATTGTTACGAGCAAAAAAGTAATTTTTATTATCTAAACTAATCACATAATTTCCTTTGACAGGATCTTTAAACTGACGTTTTTCAAGAGCTAAAGTGTGCTCGCCTATTTTCCAGTTAAACCCTTCAATAAAACCATTGTTAAATTCTTGCACCCAGATTTGCTGCTCATCTTTAGAAAGCGTTATAGCAATGGAATATGATTCTGGTAATTGCATATTGTAACTTTTAGTTCCAATGGTAAATTGCTCATTGTTTTTTTGCCAACCAAAGCCGAATTTAAACGGTTTTTCTACACCAGTAGGGTAGCTAACCTTTCCTTCTCCTGGATAATCAAAATCAGCCCATGCATAGCTGCTACAAAGTGTGAATAAAACACCTAAGTAAAAGACAGGTTTAATCATAATGATGCGTACTTTTTAAAAATAGTGGACTTTGAGATTAGAGCAGAATATTCTCCATTGCAAGATGCTGTGCTACACTCGGTTGTATTATTAACTGGTTAGACCTTTAATTGTGAACCTCTATTTTCGTCTTTTATTACTTTTTTTTAAAATCAAACGTAATCGTGTTTATCAGCCGCTATTAGATACAGTTGATATTGATTACAAAGCGTTACCGACTGATTGTGATATTAATTTGCACCTGACAAACTCTCGTTACTTAGCCATGATGGATTTGGCGCGAACATGGATGACTGAAAGAGTGGGGTTATTGGGGCCGATATTAAAAAAACGCTGGTTTCCCATCGTCAATGCAACTGCGATTACTTATATTCGTGATATCAAGCCGATGCAGCGTTATACAGTGAGTACGCGACTAGTTGGTTGGGACCATAAATATTTCTATATAGAACAGAAGTTTCACTCTGATCGTGGCCTTCATGCTATTGCATATGTTAGAGGGGTGTTTAAGCGTAAAAAAGGCGTTGTTAGCGTTGAAGAGATGTTAGAGGTTGCAGGGTTTGATGGCGTAGCACCTATTTTGCCCCCAGAAATAATGCATTGGAAGGAAATGCTTGAACAGAAAAAAGTAACTAACTTGTCTCGCTGATTTTAATACGAAAAAACAAAAAAGGCCGAAAGGCCTTTTTAAAGTATATTTTTAGTATCTACAAATTTAAAACTTATACTTAACACCTAACATTGCAACAACCGGGTCAATTTTAACGGTTGAAGTAAGTGCCTGTGCGCCTTTTGCGTAGACAGTTGCATCAGTCTCAATATCCATTACAGATACCATTGCATGCAATCCCCAGCTTTGATTAAACATGTAGTTAACACCTGCTTGTGCTACAAAGCCGAATGAATCATCTAACTTCACTTGAACATCGTCAGTGCCAAGTACTGATTTAAGTGCCGCTGAAGGTTGTTCGTCGAAAAATACCGTATAGTTAACACCAACACCTACGAATGGGCGAAATGCAGATGCACTGTCTAAAAAGTGATATTGAGCAATAAGTGATGGTGGTAAATGCTTAATATTAGCAATTTTATTGCCAGCTAAACCACCTGTACCGTCAACATCATGAGAGAAAGGTGTTGCAGCAACTAACTCTAAAACCCAGTTATCATTAAATGCATAATCAATAGTAATACCAAGCTGTGTATCAGAATCACCTTTTAGACCAAGAGTTGAGTCTTCATTGATTGCTGAGCTGCTATTATCAGGATTTACGTTTATAGCACCTACGTTTACGCTAAAATCTGCACTGGCAAAAGGAGACGCGATTAAAAGAGAGGTGAATAACGCTGCGCTAAGTTGTTTTTTCATGCTGTTCTCCGAGAACTACTTTTTTTGAATTGAGTCTATTATCAAGTAAATTCGAAATAAGAAACTGTTCTAGATCAATGTTTATAAGCAGATTATTGGATCTAAAAAGATTGTTTGATTTAGATTAATGTTTAGATGCCTTTATCATAATAATGATTGACTTGAGGCGTGTTCTATTCGTTTTATAAATCAGTCATGTTTATTTCTATAAACTGACATATCCCAGTCATAAAACACGGTTGTAATAAAGCTACCTTTACTGCATTTTGTGTGTTGATATGTTTTTAGCACGAACCCCATCATTACAAATACACGCGCAGCCTAAAGTTGTTGACTGGCTACGCACGCTTATTAAATTTAAATCGGTGACCCCAAATCAAGCTGGCGCCATAGACTGGCTAAATGATCAACTTTCGAATTTAGGATTTACGTGCGATCAATTTACCTATAAAGGCGTAACAAATCTTATAGCAAAAATAGAGTTTGGAGATGGGCCTTTAGTTGCATTCTCTGGGCACATTGATGTTGTACCCGCGACAAGTGAGCAGTGGCGAGCAGAACCATTTTCAGGTGCTATTATTGATGGCGCTATTTATGGCCGCGGCGCTGCTGATATGAAAGGAGGCGTTGCCGCCATGTTATGTGCTAGTCGTACGTTACTGGCTAACGCAGCTGCAAAAGAAGGTACTTTTTACTGGCTGATCACCTCTGATGAAGAAGGAGAGGCGGAATATGGTTCACTACTGATTGCAGAGCGTTTAGCGCAACAAGGTATCAAACTTGACGGCTGCATTGTCGGTGAGCCAACCAGTCATTTGTATGTTGGTGATACAATCAAAAATGGCCGTCGAGGTGCACTGTCTGCGCGGTTAGTGATCAACGGCAAAGCAGGGCATGTTGCTTATCCAGAAAACACCATAAATGCAGCCCATTTAAGTGCAGAAGTAATCAAGCGTTTGGCTGGTATAACGTGGCAGCGTGACGAGCCAAGTTCACATACGAGCTTGCAAGTAACAGGGATTAATATTGCTAATGTTGTTGATAACATGGTGCCAGCACGGTGTGAAATGACATTTAATATTCGTTATAGCCATGGTTATAAAAGCAGTGATATAAAAAATGAAATTCAATTCGCGTTAGGCGATCTACAAGCTTTGCTGAGTGTGGAATGGGAGCGTCCGTGTGAGCCTTTTTATACTAGCCATCAAACGCGTCGCTGCTTATTGACTCAAGTTGAACAAGCTATTTTTAATGTGACAGGCAGTTATCCTTTATTAAGTACCAGTGGCGGAACTTCTGATGGGCGGTTTTTTGCTAATGATTATACCCAAGTGATTGAATGCGGGGTAAGAAATAATACCATCCACCAAGTGAACGAGCATGTGCCTATTAATGACTTACTAAAAATTGAGCAAATATACACACAGCTTTTAGAACGGGTATTTATTAGCCATGTCAGCTGACTATACCCAAGCCACCTCAAGATGCAGACTTCAGCGTTTCACAGGGCTTAATATCAAGGCGTTACTTTGCAACAATGGCAGTCCCTTTTAAGAAGTAACAACGATGAGAGTAAGCGCCTGTGAAACGCCCAACGGATTGGTTTAAAAGCAATTTATACTGCGTTACTTTTATAAGGGAATGATTTTAACAAGGGAACAACCATTATTTGCAATCAATGCCTTGCCTAAATTGCTTTTAACTTCAACTGAAACGGCATCTTGAGGTGGCTTGGGTATATAACGCAAGGTCATCATTAAGCTAAAAGCTCATTATGAACAGACAATTCCTGACAATGTCCGACAAGCGCTGAGAGATGTCTCATAAAGAATATGCTAACATTTTTTCAGTCAATTTCGCTATTCGAAATGTAATGCTTAGTAATTGATTAATAAAAAATTATTAAAGTAATAAAAGCGTTTAGTGCGATTTTTAGCGTTGATAAATTAAACATTATGGAGATTATTATGAGCACCAGTAATAAAGGATTTAGTATTGCACTGTTGTTTGGTGTGACAGCTGCTTTAAGTGGATGTGGTGAAAGCACGGATGAATTAGATGATAAATTAACCCATCAAGTAAATATGTCTTTTATAAATTCATTGGATTATATGGCTGACTTTCATGTCAAAAAAAGGAGTATTAGCACCGGCTATAGCGGTTTATTTGATAGTGATAATATCGCTTCGGGCGATGTGGAGGCCAATGCTGTGGGTAGTCGCTATAACTACAGTTATAAAGTAATTAATAATATGATTAACTTGGGGGTTAAAGACAGTATCAATGCGAATAAAGAGGAACGCATAAATACAACCTTGAGTAATAATGATGATTTATGGGTTATTGCTTGGCAATCTTCAGGTGAACGGGCTTTGTCTGTGATTGATAAAAAACAAAGCAATACTGCCGATGTATTTAATGTACGTTTATTTGCCTACGGTGAGTATGATGTTTCAATTGATGATAAAAAAGTATTAATTACAAAAAAGGGCCGTGTCACAGAGTTTTTAGCGGTTAGTAACTGCGCTAATGGCCTAAAAGTTGCCAATCAGGCTATCGATTTATGTGGGGGTAATTTTGGTGCATCATATTTACTCGTTGTCGATAGCAATGGTAAACGTGTAATGGCTCAAGAATAACCTTAGATTAAAACTTATCTGGTTAGCGTGAAGTAGTTGCTGAGAAAGATGTATACCCAAGCCACCTCAAGATGCAGAATTCAGCGTTTCACAGGGGCTTAATATCAAGGCGTTACTTTGCAACAATGGCAGTCCCTTTTAAGAAGTAACAACGATGATAGTAAGTGCCTGTGAAACGCCCAACGGGTTGGTTTTAAAGCGATTTATACTGCGTTATTGATTTTAACAATAGAACCACTATTACTTGCAATCAATGCCTTGCCTAAATCGCTTTAAATTCCAACTGAAACTCGCATCTTGAGGTGGTTTGGGTATATTATCCAAAGTTAAAGTCTCTCAAAGGCGCTACTTCTATATTTAGGGTATAGCGCCATATCCACCCATAACTACCATGCACTAACCACAAATAAGTAGCCTTTGGAACGGATAGTCTTAATTTTTATTGGATTACGCGCATTGTCACCGAGCTTCTTGCGTATCTGACTAATATGATTATCAACACCACGTTCAATTCCATCATAGTGATAACCTTTTATTTGTTCAACAATGTCACTACGTGAAAGAATAACTCCTGCATTTTTAGCAAGTAGTAGCAGTAGGTCATATTCGCCGTCTGTTAGCTGGATATGTTGCGTTGCTAAAGAGACTGTTCGGTTATGTGTATTAATTATTAATTGCCCAAACGTTATAGATTCTTTCGTTTGTGGCTTTATGGCGAGTGGATCTGTGGGATGTCCACGTCTTAAAAAAGCTTTAATTTTTGCCAGTAGTAAGCGAGGTTTCACCGGCTTTAGTAAATAATCGTCGGCACCAATTTCAAGGCCTACAACCTGATCAATTTCTTCTTCTCTTGCGGTAAACATCAAAATATAGCCGCTGTATGACTGCCTTACTTCGCGGCATACCGTTAAGCCATCCTTGTTCGGTAACATAACGTCAAGCAGCACCAGAGCTGGCTGCCACTGAAGAATACGGGAGACCGCATGCTCGCCATTTGATTCTATTTCAACCTGATAGCCTTCAATCGTTAAATACTCTTGAATTGACTCAGCAAGCGGTAAATCATCTTCTACCACTAAAATTTTTGTTTTCATTTATTATTCTCTATGTGGATTCTTGATGTATGCGTTTGGCTGGCCAATTTAGCATGAAACACGCACCACCTAAGCTTGATGGCTCAACACTCGCGCTTCCTTCATGCCAGCCTAAAATTTGTTTAACGATTGCAAGGCCTAGCCCGGTGCCACCGACTTGCAAATTACGACTTTGATCTTCTCGATAGAATGGTTCAAATACCTTCTCAGCATTGGATAAAGGAATACCATCACCGTTATCCGCAACACAAATCAGCCAGCCTTTCACGGTTTTTTTATAGCTCACTTGGATACGGTTTCTTCCATACGCGATGGCATTGCGCATTAAATTACTTAATGCGCGGCTCATATAAAACGTATCAATCATTGCATGGCAAATGCCTTGTTCAAGTAAGACAATGTCAATATCTGGATTGGCCTCTTGCCAACATAATAACTCTTGTTTTATCCAATGATTAAGTTCAACGGCTGCAAATGTAAGTGTCGGTATTTCACGCTCAAATCGAGCATGTGTAAGCATTTCTGACACTAATGAATTCAGTTCATTCAAAGATAATTCAATCCGCTCTAGTTGCCCAAGTTGATAGTTATTGGCTGTACTATTTCTAAGTAATTCAATATTGAATTCAATGCGTGCAATGGGAGTTCGCAATTCATGTGATACAGCATTTATCAGGGTTTTATGAGAAGAGATAAGACGTTGTATTTTTTCGGCCATGATATTAAACGTTTTGGATAAATGGTTTAGATGGCTAAAACGAATTAGCTTAGCGCGAGCATCAAATTTACCTTGTCCAAGTAATATCGCCACTTTATTGAGCGATAACATAGAGCGCCAGCCAGGAATTAACCATATTATAATTGGTATAAGCAGGAAAAAGCCGAATATAAAATAAAATATACTTAACATATACACCACTTTGCTCTTTAGCTGGGGGCTAAAAGGGCCAAATACAATTACATTATCGCTATTTTTGATTCGCTGTACGGCAATGTCAGCGGGGTAGCCAATAAAATTAGAATCCGCAGTGGATATGGTCACAATAGCCCCTGTTTTCAATTGGGCTATTTGTTGCTTTGTGTAAGTTAATTCACTCAATGTCATTAGTGCAACGGGGTATGAAAAATTATCACTGAGCGAATCAATTATCGACGGCCAATTGTGCTGCGGGTGTTTCGCTAAAATATTGCTTAGTAAGTAAAAAGAGCCCATCATCCAACGTTGTGCCTCGTTGACCAGATGCTTAGGTACCGTATTAGGTTTTACAATCACTAACAGCTGCTCGTTATCTATTTTTCGATAAGCTAAATCTGCTTGCGGGTCTCCCCAAATTTTATTCTCTGCGAGCCAAGATTGCTGCTCACTTGAAAAATCATTTTGTTGATAGTCTTGTAAGGTAAGTTCAAAGCCAAAATTGGCCTGTATGGTTTGTAAGTAAGCTATTCTCTGGTGTTTAGGTATGGATTGTAATTGTTGAGCAAGAAGATCCGTAGAGCCTGAGGTTAAAAACTCTAATGCCCATTTTTCAGTTGGGTACCTCACGTTACTTTCAAAATGAGGGATCACTAATAATTGAATGCTAACTACCGAAAAAATAATGATAAAAGATAAAAATAACAGGGACCTTTTCATAGCTAGTCTGTCAATAATTTATGTACAACCACTGTATCATACCTTTACATAAAAACTACTTTTGATGGCATACAGTGAGCTTAAATTCACGTTACGGATCAAAGTAGGTTTAGTAAATAAGCTAGATGGCTGGTCGTCTTTATTTTATACACCTTTGCGTTCTTAGGTCTTTCCTAAATATCTTTTGGCTTTGCCTTCTTTTACTTTTTCAAGATCAACTAATACAAGTCCATCAATGCAGTTATTGAAATCAGGATCAACACTAAAACTTAAAAACTGTACGCCGCCAGGCTCACATAGTTCGGTGTACTGTTTAAATAAAGTGGGTACTTGGGCACCCATGTTTGCGAGCACATGCTTAAGCTCAACAAAATCTTCTTTAACATCATTACCACAAAAAAGCGTTTCGCATTGGAGTCGCTGTTGCTCTGTGAGTTTAAACTCATTATTAGGTATGGCTATTGTTTGCTTGGCACCATAGTAATGCTGATAGTAATAAACAAGCATCGCTTTAGCTTGCTCTGGGAGCGTATTTGACACACTAACAGCACCATATAGATAGCGGTACTGAGAGTAGGTATTTATGAATGCGCCTATGCCATTCCATAAATAATCGAGGCTTTTTCGTCCCCAATATTTTGGTTGTACGAAACTTCTGCCAAGCTCTATGCCAGCCTTAAAGTAGGGAGCCATTTCATCACTGTATGAAAATAAGCTATCGGTGTATAAGCCTTTTTGGCCATGTTTTTCAATAATATCTTGCGCACAGGCTAAACGGTATGCGCCGACGAGTTCAAGCTGTGAGCTATCCCACAAGACTAAATGTTGATAGTCCATATCGTATTTATCAATATCACGGCGTTTTCCACTGCCTTCTCCCACAGCTCTAAAAGAGATCTCTCTTAAACGGCCAAGCTCTCTGAAAATAGGTGAGCTGCCTTGATATTGATACAAGTAAATCTGCATCCCATCTTGTGTGGTACCAAGTCGCTGGCATTTCTCTATGGCCTTTTTTAGCTCTTTACGGCATTCCGAGGTTGCGATAGGCGTTTGAGTTTTAAGCGGTAAGATTTTTTTTGATGTTAATGCATAGAGTTGCTTACGAATTAAATTAACGACCTCTTTGTCTTTGAGGTTTTCAATTAAGTAGGATTCAGGAGGAATTGATGCACCAATTTCAAACTCTAATGATTTTTGACGCTGCTTAAACATTTCTTTGACAAGTAGTAGACTCGCGAGCGGTTTGTAAATCATTGACGTACCATAAAAAAGCGAACTATTTTTGGCTTTTATAAAAATAGGTAAAATAGGGCTGTTCGCTTTTTTAGCGATACGTAAAAAACCACTATTCCACTTACAGTCTTTTATACCTGTTGGACTTAAACGAGATACTTCACCTGCTGGGAAGATCAATAGCGCACCTTCACTTTTTAAATGTTGGTGAATATTACTAAGCTCTTGCTTTTTACTTGTCCCAGATAAATTATCGACGGGCAAAAGTAACGAATGCATGGGGGTTACCGACATCAACATGCGATTGGCTACGACTTTTAAATCTTGGCGAACGCTTGATAGCACTTTAATTAATGCCAACGCATCTAACGAGCCAATAGGATGATTAGCGACAATAACTAATTTACCTTCACTGGGGATATTTTCAATTTGTTTCGGTTTATAGCGAGTATCGAAGTCTAATTCGTCAAGCACTTGTTCTACAAACTCAATACCTTGTAAGTGAGGGTAAGCATCACCAAAGGCTACAAACTCTTGCTCATGTAGTAAGTACCCTAAGCCTTTTTTAACTAAACTTTTAACTTTAGGTGAGTTTTCTAGTTGTGGCAGATTTGCTGCGATTACTTTATCAACACTGATCATTATTACCTCGTTTGATGTTGGCGATAAACCAATATTGAAAGAGTAAAAGCAAGCGATGACAGTTAGGTTGCAATTGTGTGACTTTTTAAAGTGCGTAAATTGAATCTCATTAGATTAAATATTGCAGCAGAGGTTATACTTATTGTACATATACTATTTATTATAGGCATTCTATGAGCGTACTTGTCGCTATTAGCGGGCGTGATTGCAGTAAAATAATGACTGCATTGGAGGCTAAGCTACCAGATGTAAAAATTTCGCAGTGGCCACATTGTGATAATTTAAATGATATTGAATTTGTTCTTGCCTGGCTTGCCCCTGAAGATATGTGGGTACAACTACCAAATTTAAAAGCTGTTTCATCATTTGGGGCAGGAATAGACAGCATCGATTTAAATGTATTACCTAAAAATGTTGTTGTTACACGTATTGTTGATGAAAACTTGGCTCATGACATGGCTGAGTATGTATTAGCCCATATTTTGGCGCATAAACTGCGCTTAAAAGAGTACATATTAAAACAGCAAGATAACCAATGGTGCCCAAAGCGAAGCTATCGCGATAAGCATGTTGTTATTTTAGGATTTGGTGAGTTAGGTCAAGCATGCGCTACACGTCTTTTAATAAATAACTTTAGTGTAAGCGCGTTTTCGCAAAGCGCAAAAAGTATGGCTGATGTTAACTGTATACATCAGCAAGCAGCATTGCCTAATTTACTCAATAAAGCAGATTACTTAGTGTGTTTATTGCCTTTAACACCACAGACAAAAGGTATTATAGACCGTAATCTTTTAGCGCATTTACCACCACATGCAGTATTAATAAATGTATCTAGGGGACAGCATGTGGTTGAAAAAGACCTACTACATGCATTAGACCAACAGCAATTGCGCGCGGCTACCTTGGATGTATTTACACAAGAACCATTAGGTGATGAACACCCATTTTGGCAACACCCTAAAATCACACTAACACCACATTGTGCAGCGTTGTCAGATCTTGATAGTGTGACGACTCAAATTGCACAAAATGTAGAGCGTTTAAAATTAGGCCTAGATTTAAATCATCAAGTTGATAGAACAAAAGGTTATTAAAATCTAAGTAATTAACGCAAGATACATATTGTTAACACTTGTAATTTTAGCTAATCTATAACGCGTACGATTTATAATAAAAACAATAATAAGGTTTATAATGAAACAACAACAAGGTGGCGTAAAACTCAGTGTTATTGTGGTGTCTATTGTTCTAATGGGAGTGTCAGCATGGTTTAACCAAGCTAATGCTGATGAACAACCTCAACAATCAACAAGCCAAGTTAAATAAAAGTAATCACTAAGCCGAGTCAATCCTTCTTACATAGTGCTCGGTTTTTACTCTCTTCCTTTTTTACAAGCTTATTAATGCATTATTGTGCAAGCGAGTTATTTCTTTGCTAATAAGTTTAGACAAAAAAATACCTCACTCAGTAAAACCAAGTAAGGCATATAAAATTATCTTGGGGGATATATTAATTAGGCGTCACATTTAATTGACCAAAGGTATAAACTTTGAACAAATAAAATGTATTAATCAACACAAGGCTCATGTTTGAGATCACACTTGACGACATTAGGTCTAAACTAAATGATAAAAACAGTAAAACGCAGGCGCTAATCGCCGCAACGCGTAATATTGTTAGTTGGTTAATAAAAAATGCCCCTAATCCTAGGGCTAACAGTATAAAGTTTAAAAGCCAATCAAGCTCGTTTAGCATGGTTTTATCGTTGTTCATGTGTTGAAAAAAGGAGCGCCATTATGGTGAGTTTTTGCGCACCTTTCAACCAAGTAAATTTATTTTTTCGGATTAGTTTTTTTAATCCATCATTAGCTTTTTGAGCGCAGCAAAAAAGCCTGCATTTTCGGTTATTCGATATTTTTGACAGCTATCAGGCTGCTTCATATTTCGACACAAGTAAAGGCTGTTTCGGGTTAGATCGGCTTGAGGCTGCAAGCTTGAATCAAAAAGTGTGGCACCGTAACCAAACATACCAGGCCAGTAAACACTTTGCGTCACTAGGCCTAACTTTTCATACGTTATTAATTGTGGCTTAGGTACACTGACAGCGATTAGTAAAATTACACCAGTAATAATAAGTTTAGCTTTCGTTTTTTTGTTGTTAGCCCCAATTGTAATTTGTTGCTCATCTACACTTTGGATTGAGCTAGGAAGCTGACTGGTCCCCTTTTTTTTTGATGCAGTTGTCGGTTTTCTTCTTTGTGGTGTTTTTCCAAGTAAGGATTGTTTTTTTTGATTGTTAGACATAAAGCAAATCTGGCCTTTTAAGCAGAGCTCTCTATAATGAGATTATAAAATGAAATAAGTTATTAGGTATATACCCAAGTATAATAACTTAAACCTAGTTCATAACCTACGGGGATCAACCATGAATACGCAGCTTTCAATCTTGATAGTGGACGATGTAGGCACTGTACGTAGCTTTTTAAATCAAACTTTAATGCATTTAGGTATTGAAAACGTTAGGGAAGCATCGACAGCAGCGCAGTGCATTAGCGCGTGTAATGCAGCGAGTTACAACATTATATTTTTAGATATCGAATTACCAGATGGCGATGGAAAAGAACTTATCGCGCAAATAAACGATATAAATCCTGAGACAAATGTGGTGATGGTTTCAGCTCATTCTACGGTAGAGAATGTAAAAGATGCGATTGATAAAGGCGCTAAAGGGTTTGTTGTAAAACCATTTACACCGAAAAAAATAGCCGCAATGTTGAAAAAGTTTTACCCTGAATTAGTCATAGCCTAATCTAAAGTCATATCAAAATTACGCATAACAAATTATCTAGTGAATTAAATAACTCTTTAGGCTGCGTTAAAAATTATTGAGTTATTTTTTCAGCGCCATAGAAAATAGATATAAAAAAACCGGCCGAGGCCGGTTTTTTATATTCTAGCAAAAATAAATTATAGCGCTTTAATCTTAGCTGCTATGCGGCTCTTATGACGAGCTGCTTTATTTTTGTGAATTAGACCTTTAGTTGCGTAACGGTCTAAAATAGGTGTTGCAACAGCGAAAGCTTGCTGTGCAGCTTCCTTGTCGCCAGCTTCAATAGCAACAAGTACTTTTTTGAAGTATGTACGCATCATTGAACGACGGCTTGCGTTGTGTTGACGGTTCTTTTCGCTAGTGATAGCGCGTTTTTTTGCAGACTTGATGTTAGCCAAGGTTTGCTCCTAACAATCTTAAAAATAAGCTTAATTTAAAGGCCGTGGAATATGCCTTTTTTAATCATGAATGTCAATAAAAAATTGACATAACAAGAAAAACTGCTCCTTAATAACGAACATCAATTTGTTGCCGCTCTAGCAGTTAATATCGCTATTGTAACAAAGCCCGTGGTCTCAGCCTAGTGCTTTCAGTAGATTTTAGGCATAATTACCTTTCTTAATTGTTTTACAGCGAGTTTAAGGTGGCAAAAGGATTATTTCGTTCTGGTATGATTGTAAGTGCAATGACAATGATATCGCGTATTTTAGGATTAGTGCGAGATGCGGTGGTAGCCAACTTATTGGGAGCCGGAGCCGCAGCCGACGTTTTTTTATTCGCTAATCGCATCCCAAATTTTTTACGACGTTTATTTGCTGAAGGCGCATTTGCTCAAGCGTTTGTGCCGGTATTATCTGAAATAAAAGAACAACAAGGTGATGATAAAGTTCGTCTTTTTGTCGCCCAAGCAGCGGGGACATTAGGGACTATTTTACTGATCGTCACCATGATTGGTGTAATCGCATCGCCAATTATTGCCGGACTTTTTGGTACTGGTTGGTTTATTGATTGGTGGCAAGGTGGCCCAGATGCTGAAAAGTTTGAATTAGCGAGCAGCTTACTAAAATTAACGTTTCCCTACTTGTTTTTTGTTAGCCTTGTTGCACTTAGCGGTGCGTTAATGAATGTTTATAACCGTTTTGCGGTTGCTGCATTTACACCTGTTTTATTGAATATTTCGATTATCACATGTGCATATTTTTTACATGATAAGTTTTCTGTCGGTGCCTATTCACTTGCCATTGGTGTGTTTGTAGGTGGGGTGGTGCAGTTGTTGTTTCAATTGCCATTTTTGTATCGAGCTAGAATGCTCAGTAAACCACGCTGGGCATGGCAGGATGAAAATGTAAAAAAAGTACGCAAGTTGATGTTGCCAGCATTATTTGGTGTATCTATTAGTCAAATTAATTTACTACTAGATACAGTAATCGCTTCTTTGTTGATGACAGGATCAATCGCTTGGTTGTATTACTCCGATAGATTAATTGAGTTTCCGTTGGGTTTATTTGGGATTGGTATCGCAACGGTTATTTTGCCTGCGTTGTCTAAATTACATAGTAGTGATAAAGGCAGCGATTTTCAGCACACCTTAGACTGGGGAGTGCGGTTTGTGATATTTTTAGGGCTGCCAGCGATGGTTGGCCTGATGATTATCAGTCCGTTGATCATTTCGGTTTTATTTGATCATGGTGCATTTAAAGATGACAATATTGACCATGTTCAGGCTGTAAGTTTCGGTGTTATGGCTTACTCGGTCGGGCTCGTTAGTTTTATGCTAATTAAAGTGTTAGCGCCCGGTTTTTATGCTCGCCAAGATACCAAGACCCCTGTGCGTATAGGTATTATCACCTTAGTATTGAACATGGTGTTCAATATCATGCTAGCCCCTTTTATTGGTTATTTAGGGTTAGCGTTGGCAACATCAATGTCCGCTAGCTGTAATGCGTATTTACTGTATCGCCAATTAAGCAAAGAGCAGGTATATCAATTCTCTCGTTTTAGTTTAGTGTTTTTTACTAAATGCGGCATAGGAGCATTGATTATGGGGGCTGTTGTTTGGTACACCTCAACACAATTTATGTGGCAGCAATGGCACTTCACAGAGCAAGTGATTTTATTAGGTGGTTTATTGGTACTTGCTGGGTTCGTGTATTTTTTGACCTTGTTTTTGTTCGGTGTACGATTGAAAACGATAAAAAGTGTTACAACGCTTTAATGAAGTAAAAAAAACGATTTATATAACCAACTGAAACTCGCATCTTGAGGTGGTTTGGGTATAATTGATGATTCTGTAACCCAAGTGAAATTTTACTCGGTACATAACGCTTACAAAGGCATTAGTTGGCATGGAGTTAATTAGAGGTATTCACAATATTCGCACGCAGCATTACGGCTGTGTGTTGACCATTGGTAATTTCGATGGCGTGCATTTAGGGCATGCTGAAGTACTCAATGGGTTACTCAATGACGCTAAAAAATATAATTTGCCCAGCACGGTGATGTTATTTGAACCACAGCCGCAAGAGTTTTTTGCTAAAGACAATGCGCCGGCTCGATTAACACGATTACGAGACAAACTACGTTTGCTCAAGGAATTAGGTGTTGAACGCGTTATTTGCATTAGTTTTAATCAACAATTTGCCAATATGCAAGCTGAGCAATTTGTGACAGATATATTGATCAATAAGCTTGGCGTTAAAGCGTTAACCGTAGGCGATGATTTTCGCTTTGGGAAAAGACGCCAAGGTGACTTTAATTTACTGACAAAAATGGGTCAAGCGGCTCATATGGATGTAAAAAGCACCGCGAGTTTTCGCCAATTAAATGCTAGAGTAAGCAGCACTTTGATCCGCCAAGCATTAGCTGAAGGTCAGTTAGTGCAAGCTAAAGCGATGTTAGGCCATGATTATGCAATATCAGGGCGTGTTATTCATGGCTGGAAACGCGGGCGAGAGCTAGGTTTTAGGACTGCGAATATCGCATTAAAGCGTCAAGTATGCCCAGTGAATGGGGTATTTGCGGTGCAAGTAACGTTAAACGATAAAAAAGTGTATGGGGTTGCAAATATTGGCAACAAACCCACATTTAATGGAACACGCGCATTATTAGAAGTTCATTTGTTCGACTTTGCGCAAGATATTTACGGACAGTTTATGCACGTGGAGTTGATTGAAAAACTTCGCGATGAGAAAAAATTCGAGACATTAACACAATTGACGGTACAAATAGCAACTGATGTTGCTGCCGCTAAACAGTGTTTTGGTTTAAATTAGGTAGCCGATACGGAAACTAGGATTAATGAGCGACTACAAGCATACTTTGAATTTACCGGAAACGACGTTTCCAATGCGCGGCAATTTGGCACAACGTGAGCCAAAAATGCTTAAAACATGGTATGAAGAAGACCTATATGGTCAAATTCGCAACGCTAAAAAAGGTAAAAAAACCTTTATTTTGCATGACGGCCCTCCGTACGCAAACGGCGATATTCATTTAGGCCATTCAGTAAATAAAATTCTAAAAGACATCATTGTTAAATCAAAAACGTTATCTGATTTTGATGCGCCTTATGTACCAGGTTGGGACTGTCATGGTTTACCAATTGAATTAATGGTAGAGAAGAAAGTTGGTAAGCCGGGTGTGAAAGTGACGGCTGCTGAGTTTCGTGAAAAATGTCGTGCTTACGCTAAAAAGCAAGTTGAAGGTCAAAAAGTTGATTTTAAACGCCTAGGTGTATTTGCTGATTGGGATAAACCGTATTTAACGATGAATTTTGATTTTGAAGCCAACGCCATCCGTGTGCTTGGTCGCATTATCGAAAAAGGTCATCTACACAAAGGTGCTAAACCTGTGCATTGGTGTACTGATTGTGGTTCAGCATTGGCTGAAGCAGAAGTTGAGTACCAAGATAAACAATCACCGGCTATTGATGTACGTTTTGAATTTGTTGATCAAGCGGGCGTTGTTAATGCCTTTGATTTAAACGAAGGGCATGAAGGCTCAGGCACTGTAAGTACGGCTATCTGGACAACAACTCCTTGGACACTGCCAGCTAACCGCGCGGTTGCAGTACATGCTGATTTAGAATATGCACTAGTACAAGTTGATGATGAAGGCGCTACGCAGCGTTTGATTTTAGGCTCAGAACTTGTAAAAGATGCAATGGATCGATATGGCTTTAATCATTACCACGTATTAGGTTATGTAAAAGGTGCAGCGCTTGAAAACTTACAGGTAGCTCATCCGTTTTATGATTTTAACGTGCCAGTCATTGTCGCAGAACATGTAACAACTGATTCAGGTACTGGTATTGTTCATACCGCACCAGGTCACGGCCAAGAAGATTTCGTGGCAGGTTTACAATACGGTTTAGAAGTTGCGAACCCAGTAGGCGCAAATGGTGTTTATTTACCTGATACCGAGTTATTTGCCGGCCAACACGTATTTAAAGCAAACGCGAGCGTTGTTGATGTACTGACTGAACGTAATGCTTTATTGCATCATCATGCATTGACGCACAGTTACCCACATTGTTGGCGCCATAAAACGCCAATAATTTTTCGTGCTACGCCGCAGTGGTTTGTCAGTATGGATCAGGCTAATTTACGTCAAGATTCATTGGCTGAGATTAAAAACACGCAGTGGCTACCTGAATGGGGCGAAAGCCGTATTGCTAACATGGTTGAAGGTCGCCCAGACTGGTGTATTTCACGTCAACGTACGTGGGGCGTACCAATCGCTTTATTTGTAGATAAAGACACTGGCTCGCTTCATCCAGATACACAAGCATTGATTGAAAAAGCAGCTCAACTGGTTGAAAAGTCAGGTATTCAAGCATGGTATGACTTAGAACCTGCAACATTGCTTGGCGAAGCTGATGCTCAGCAATACATGAAAGTGCAAGATACACTTGATGTATGGTTTGACTCAGGTGTATCTCACGCATGTGTTGTTGATGCCCGTGAAGATTTAGTTGGCCCAGCAGATTTATACCTTGAAGGTTCAGATCAACATCGTGGTTGGTTTATGTCATCAATGATGACGTCAGTTGCTATTAATGGACATGCGCCTTATCGCCAAGTGCTTACTCACGGTTTTACCGTGGATGAGAATGGCCGTAAGATGTCAAAATCATTAGGTAATGTTATTTCACCACAAAATGTGATGAACAAACTAGGCGCAGATATTTTACGTTTATGGGTTGCCTCAACTGATTACACCGCAGAAATGACGGTATCAGATGAGATATTTAAACGTTCAGCTGATCGCTACCGTCGTATTCGTAATACTAGCCGTTATTTATTAGCCAACCTAAGTGGTTTTGATCCTAAAACTGACCAAGTTGCTATTGATGATATGGTTGAGCTTGATCGTTGGATTGTTGGTCGTGCAGCACAGTTACAAGATGAAATTTTAGCCGCGTACGATAGCTACCAAATGCTACAAGTGACGCAAAAGCTAATGAACTTCTGTACTGGTGAACTTGGCTCTTTCTATTTAGACGTAATCAAAGATCGCCAATATACAGCGAAGAGCGATAGTCATGCACGTCGTTCGTGTCAAACTGCTTTGTATCATATTGCCGAAGCAATGACGCGCTGGATGGCGCCAATCATGAGTTTTACAGCGCAAGAAATTTGGGAAGCGTTACCAGGTGAACGTGATCAATATGTATTTACATCAGTTTGGTATGATGGCTTAAAGGCTGTTAGTGAAGGTCAATTTAGTAATGATGATTGGTTAACAATTCTAACAGTACGTGATGAAGTAAACCGCGTTCTTGAAGGTGCACGTAAAGAAGAAGTTATCGGTGCAACATTACAAGCTAATGTCGCTTTATATGCAAGTACAGAACTTACAAATAAGCTATTAGCACTTGGTGATGAACTACGCTTTGTATTTTTGACCTCACAGGTAACTGTAACGGCTGTTGATGCCCAACCAGATGGCACTCAAGCAACAGAAATTGAAGGCTTGTATATTAGCGTTTCAGCGACAGATGCTAAAAAGTGTGAGCGTTGTTGGCATTACTGTGATGATGTAGGGACTGATCCAGAACACCCTGAAATTTGTGGTCGTTGCGTGAGTAACGTAAATGGCGAAGGTGAAAAGCGCCAGTTCGCATAGGAGTTTTAAGTGAGCAAACTAGCCCAAAAAAGTGGTTTAGTGTGGCTTTGGTTAAGTTTGCTACTTTTAGTAGCAGACTTTGCCAGCAAAACACTGGTTGTTAAAACCATGAATCTATATGATTCGATTGATATTTTGCCTTTTTTTAATCTAACGTATGTCCATAACTATGGCGCGGCATTTAGCTTCTTAAGTGAAGCGGGTGGTTGGCAGCGTTGGTTTTTAAGCATTATAGCTATATCAATTAGTGTATTACTTATTTGGTGGTTAAAACGTCTACCAGCCACTAATAAAGTATTGTGCGGTGCTTATTCGTTAGTATTAGCAGGAGCGATAGGTAACTTATATGACCGTATGACATATGGCTATGTAATTGACTTTCTTCATTTTTACTACCAAAACTGGGATTTTCCAGCGTTCAACATTGCCGACAGTGCAATTTGTGTAGGTGCAGCGCTACTATTATATGATGCCTTTACAGGCGAAAGTCCAAAGGAGCAAAAAGCATGAGTCAATCGGTGATTGGTGAAAACTCACAAGTGATATTTCATTTTTCGATTAAATTGTCTGATGGCTCAGCAGCTGATTCAACCAAAGTTCATAATAAGCCGGCAAAGCTTGTTATGGGCGATGGTAGCTTAACGGCAAACTTTGAAAAATGTTTATTTGGTTTGGCATCAGGTGAGAGCAAATCATTTGAACTTGAACCAGAAGATGCATTTGGGCAGCCTAACCCTGATAACATTTATTACGTTGATCGCAGTAAATTTGGCCCAGAGACACCTGCAAAAGTCGGTTCAATTATTGCTTTTACGCAACCTGATGGTACAGAGTTACCAGGGCTTGTGCGTGAAGTGCAGGGGGAGTCAGTAACAATTGACTTTAACCACCCTCTAGCGGGTCAGCGATTAACCTTTGAAGTAGAAATTTTAGAGGTAAATGGCTAATGGATATTCTTTTAGCAAATCCACGTGGTTTTTGTGCCGGTGTAGATCGAGCAATTAGTATCGTAGAGCGTGCGTTAGATATCTTTGAAAAGCCAATTTACGTTCGCCACGAAGTTGTACATAACCGTTATGTTGTTGACGGCCTTAAAAGACGTGGTGCGGTATTTGTTGAAGAGCTAGATCAAGTGCCAGACGATAGCATTGTTATTTTTAGTGCGCATGGTGTGTCTCAAGCTGTTCGCAGCGAAGCAAAGCGCAGAGAGCTAAAAGTTTTTGATGCCACTTGCCCGCTAGTTACCAAGGTACACATGGAAGTTACGCGCGCAAGCCGTAAGGGTATTGAGTGTATTTTGATAGGTCATCATGGCCACCCTGAAGTTGAGGGAACAATGGGGCAATACGATAATGATGATGGCGGTATTTATTTAGTCGAAACGACTGATGATGTTGCTAATCTTAATGTTAAAAACCCTAACAATTTATTTTATTGCAGCCAAACGACATTATCAGTGGATGATACTGCTGATGTAATTGATGCTTTGCGCGCAAAGTATCCCGCAATTAATGGTCCACGAAAAGACGATATTTGTTATGCGACACAAAACCGTCAAGATGCTGTTCGTGACTTGGCAGATAAAGTAGACGTATTGCTCGTTGTTGGTGCAAAAAATAGTTCTAACTCCAACCGCTTACGTGAACTTGCAGATAAAATGGGCACAACCGCTTATTTAATTGATGATGCAAGTAATGTTGAAAAGCATTGGTTTGAAAAGGCAAATGCGGTGGGTGTAACAGCGGGTGCTTCAGCCCCTGAGGTTCTTGTGCAACAAGTAATAAACTGCTTAAAAGAACTTGGTGGTAAACAGGTTATTGAAAACCCGGGCGAAGAAGAGAATATTGTCTTTGCAGTACCGGTTGAATTGCGTTAAGCCTATAACAACCTTTAAAGGAGAGCCGGATGAGCAAACAATTGCAACCCAATGTTTTGCTTTTTGCGGCTCTTTTTAAAGAGCGTGGAGTACTGGCTACACTTGTTGTAGGACAAGTTATAGCGACTATTTTAGCGTTTGCTCCAGCGACGGCTGATGCAATTTGGATTCGTTTAGGGGCTATTAGCCTTTTTTTACATCTCACCTTTTTATTTAGCCTTACTTGGCTTTATCTTTTACGTAAACGGCTTCAAAGACTAAATCAAACACCTCAGTTATGTGCATTAATGG
This sequence comes from Pseudoalteromonas sp. NEC-BIFX-2020_002, assembly GCF_013002825.1. NCBI lineage: Bacteria > Pseudomonadati > Pseudomonadota > Gammaproteobacteria > Alteromonadales > Pseudoalteromonadaceae > Pseudoalteromonas > Pseudoalteromonas sp. NEC-BIFX-2020_002. The sequence continues at coordinate 42,283 of NZ_JABEPJ010000011.1, read as the reverse complement.
CATCTTTATTATTAACTACCGCTTTGTTTAGTCTGCTTTTTACTGAGTTTACAAATGATTATATTGCGCTGCAAAACCCCTACGAGTTTTTATTAAAAAACCTACTAATGGTATTTTTAGTTGCAGCATTGTTTATTCAATTTTTAATTATCCACTATGAAAAAGAACAGCAAACCAATGCATTAGCGAGAGCTGAACTTGATGCATTGCAGGCACGTATTCGTCCACACTTTTTATATAATAGTTTAAATACAGCAGCCGAATTGACCCATTATGATCCATTAGCTGCAGAGCAAGCAATTCTGGCCTTGGCTGCTTTATCGCAAGCTGCGATGAAAGTCGGAAAAAGCACTTTATTAGAAGATGAAATTAATCTAACAAAACAGTATATAGCTTTGGAAACTTGGCGGTTTTCAGAGCGCTTACAAGTAAATTGGCATATCCCTCAGCAGTTACCTGCGCTGAAAATACCATGTTTAACATTGCAACCTTTGATTGAAAATGCCGTGTGCCATGGAGTTGAACCTTCAGTAACAGGGGCTGTAATAAATATAGAGTTGTTGCTTAGCACTCAATCGTTGACTATTTTGGTATCAAACCCTATTTTTGAAGGTGTGAATAAACGTCCTGGGAATGGTATGGCGCTGGAGAACATTCGTCAACGGTTAGACATTTATTATCAAGGGAAAGGAAAGTTGGTAGTTACAACACGCAATGACACTTTTCGAGTGAAACTCGTTTTGCCTAGGCATGTATTAGACTTAAAGGGTTTCCCATGAAAGTATTAATCGTTGATGATGAAGCATTGGCTCGCTCACGTCTAAAGCGCTTACTTGCTATATACCCCGATTTAAGCAGTCACCGAGAAGCAAGTAACGGTACGCAAGCATTAGAATTGATGCAGTCGTGGGTTGCTGACTTAGTTTTTTTGGATGTCGATATGCCCGGATTAAATGGTTTAGAAGTTGCAAACGAGCTTAACCTACTCGCTGTACCGCCAGCGATAGTATTTGTGACGGCTCATCCTGAACATGCGCTAGAGGCATTACAGCTATCAGCTGCAGGATATCTTGTGAAACCAGTGACTGAGCAAAATTTAGCGAAAACGCTAGAGCAAATAGGACGAGTAACTCGAGCTCATATGCAAAAGAAAAAAACAGCGACAATAAGTTACCAGTTAGCGGGGGTTAGTCGAGTAATAGCGTTGGAAAAAGTTTATTACATTATTTCTGAAGAGAAATATACACGGATTATTTTTGATGACGGGGAGGCAATCATCGATCAAAGCTTGAAGCAGCTAGTATCAGACTTTCCCGTGGAACTTTTACAGATCCACCGTAAGATATTGATTAATCGATCGCAGTTGCATGCATTGAAAAAAGCTGAAGATGGTAGCCATGTAGTGGAGCTTAAAAATTGCACTCATTTACTACCAGTAAGTCGGCGAGCTTACAAAGTGGTAAAAGAGCAACTTTAGGTTACTCATTGCAAATAGCGTTAACCGTTTATCAACAAAAATAACCTTTCATCCTAACCCTTCTTGTATTCCCTCCTTGTTAGATTATTCTTATCGTACGATATTTTTTATTAGGCGTACTTATGGGCTCAGCACACCCTTCATCTCTACGAGGGTTTACACTTATTGAAGTATTAATTGCTTTCGTAATCTTAAGCTTTGGTTTACTTGGTGCTGTGGCATTACAAGCGACGGCTAAAAAAGCGAGTTTTGATTCAATGCAACGTGCCGCTGCTGTGGCATTAGGAAACGATATTATTCAACGTATGCGCGCAAACGATAGTGCCGGTTTTGCTGGGCGTTATAATGGGACATTTACAAGTGATACGGCGTTAAATCAGCAGCGACATTGTTATACAAATACATGCACAGCAGCGCAAATTGCAGCACTTGATCGCCAACAATGGATCAGAGCGATTCAAGCTAGAGAAAATACTGGAACATTAGATGACGCAACCGTTTGTATTAATAATACAGCCGGCGTTGGCGGCAAGGCAAATGCATTTTCATTACAAGTAGTTATCAGTTGGCAAGGGCGAGAGGCACTCAGTGCGGTTAAAGCACCAGACGATATCGTCTGTGGTGATGCTAATAAAAAACGCCGTATTGTTGTACTTGAAAGTTATATGTATTTAAGGACCACGTAAATGAGACAGACAGGTTTTACCTTAGTAGAGATGATGGTTTCGCTGTTTATTGGTGGCTTAGTGTTAGGTGGAGTAATGTTTACTTACATTAGCATGAAGGTAACCACTCGCGACACTATGACCATAGGCGAACTTCAGGAAACAGGGCGCTTAGCGCTCAATATTATGCAGCGCGATATTGAGCAAGTTGGCTTTTGGGGAACTTATTATGAGAACTCTTTTACTGATGTAAATACACAAACGCTCCCAAACCCAGGAGGTGATTGTTCTGAAGGTCCTAATAATGGCAGTTTTCCAAACTATGTAGATAATAGTAATTTTCGTTCTATTTATGCTATTGAATCTACAGGGGGCGAGCAGCTAAATTGCGCCCCGAATACGAGAACAGATAGCGATATTTTACAAGTTAAGTTTTTAGAGGGCTTACAAATAGAGCCAGGTAATACGACAGCAAATCATTATTATTTTATAGCAGAGCAAGAGCAAGCAAAGTTTAACAGGGGGGTTGTTAATGCAGGAGATATTAATGGTAATGCCACTATTTGGCGGTATCGTCATCATGTCTACTATGTTGGAGAGACAACGTTTCAATTAAATAACCAGTCAGTAACTGTGCCCGCTTTACGGCGACAAAGGTTGACCCCAGGTGGAGGGATGGTCAATGAAACTATTATGGAAGGAGTTGAGAATATTCGCTTTCTATTTGGTTTAGATACAAATAACGACCAACGCGTTGATAGTTACCGCAGTGTTGAAAATATGACAAGTACTGACTGGGAAAATCGTCGAGCAATACTCACAGTTCAAGTATTTGTGTTAGTACGTGCATTACAACAAGATAATGATCTCAAACAGACCAACCAAACTTACACATTAGGCGAAGATGCAAATCAAAGGGTTTTAGTGTTCGATGATAGATTTCGCCGCGCTCTTTTTACAACGACTATTCGTTTAAATAACATAGGAGCTAATTTATGGCGAATTTAACATCACACTCAAACCAGCAAGGTGTAGTGCTAGTGATTGCTTTAATAATGGTTGTTGCGGTGACAGGTATAGCAGTTACCTTAATGAGTAGCAGCAGCATTGATATTAAAATTACAAATGCTGCTTTTGAGCGCGAAGAGGCTGAAAACGTTTTAATTGGTACTGTGCAAAGGGTTATTGCAAATGAATCAGCACGAAAGGGTGCAAATAGGTTCTTGTTTACTAAGGTACAGATCCCTGAAGGTGGCATGGCGCTAGATAGGATTGGAAACACCACTAGCTCAATGATTAATTTAAATAATGGGCCACTTGACTTACCTTGCCCGCGTAAATTTGATTTTACTGAGGGTATGGCATGCAATATGGTACAAGTGAGTACAACTATTAATTATGGCACAAAAAGTAAGCATACACTTACTGTTGTCTCTGGGATTGCCCAAGAAATGGCAAGTTTAAACACTGGTGGCTAAGCGAGGAATACGATGAAACTTAAGTTGTTATTTATAAAAACTATGCTAGCTACTGTCACTTTTTTTAGTGTCCAAAGTTATGCTGAAGATATTGAACTATATGTGAACCATGATGTAGAGATTACTGAAAATCCTCGTGTATTATTAGTATTTGATACATCGGGTAGTATGGCTTTTTCTACGAGTACAGGGCGAAGTTGTGGTTATAATCGTGGCTACATTTTATGCAGCGATAGTCGTTTAGGTGTTGCTAGAGATGCTATGACTCAGCTTGTCAATGACAATGAAGATATAGATTTTGGGTTAATGCGTTTTAATGGCAGCTCAGGCGGGTATGTTTTAGCTAAAATGGGCTCAAATAGAACCACGCTCATTAACCAAATAAACCGGTTACCGGCTGATGGTGCAACGCCTTTGAGCGAAACCTTATGGGAAGCTTATCTTTATATATCAGGCAAACAGGTTGAGTACGGTAGAAATACAAGAAATAGGGACTACTCTGCTGAATCTGGGAGTTATTATATTTCACCATTTAAACCAGCTGCAGGTAAACCGCCACGCTGTGATAACTCTGTTAGTATCATTATGATGACCGATGGTGATCCATCAAATGACTCAGGTAAAAATACCGATATAAGGAACCTTTATAAAAGCCATTTTAAAACATACCCTCAAACAGTAAGTAATAACTATTTACCCGCATTAGCTAAGTCAATACATGGGATTGATAATGGCGAAGCCGATGAAAATGTTGTTATTGATTTATACCCAAGCACACCTAAAGTACATGACTTAGGGCGGGTTTATACAGTTGGCTTTGGGTCAGGTATGAGCGCAAGTGGTAAAGCATTATTAGAAAAAACTGCTGAGCTTGGTGGTGGTCAATATAAACATGCGGATACGGCAGAGCAACTATCTGATGCATTTAAAAAATTCATTACAAATATAAGAGCGGTAAACGATACATTTACTTCTCCAGCAGTGGCTAGTAATAATGTTGATCAAACACGTAGTCGGGATTCGATATATTATGCAATGTTTTACCCTGAAAAGGGAGCTCGTTGGCGCGGTAATTTAAAAAAGTTAAAAGTATCAGGCTCTAAAATCCTTGATTCATCAGATAAAGAAGCACTCAATGCGGAAGGTCTTATAAAAAAGGATGCGCGAACTTTTTGGTTACCAAGTAATGTTCCCGCTGATGGTAATTCAGTGCAAAGTGGGGGGGTTAATCTAATGCTGACAACCCTAGCCACAGGTGGCCGAAAATTACTTACTGATGCAGGGTCTGCTGGGTTAATCGCATTCACAAAAGATAAAGTGTCTAATGCATACGGAAATGACAATAAGGCCGCGGCAGCATTTGGTGTAAGTACCTCTGAGTTACAAAAAACTATTGACTGGGCGCGAGGTATCGATGTTGATAATGAAGATGGAGATAGTTCAAGTACTGATCAAAGAGATGATATTTTTGGCGACCCACTACACTCAAAACCAGTAACGATTGATTATGGCAATGATGATGTACGTATTTTGATTGGAACAAATGCTGGCTTTTTACATATGTTTCAAGATAAAGCGAGTGAAGCAGGGGATACGATTAGTGAAAGCTGGGCATTTATTCCCAGCAGCGTATATAAAATTATTGACCCAATACGCAAAAATCAACCAAGCGTAAAGAAATACGGTATTGATGGACCCATCACTGTATTTTTTAATGATGCAGACCGTGATGGGGTTGTCAATGGAAGTGATAAAGTATGGGCTTTCTTTGGAATGCGCCGTGGTGGGACAAACTATTATGCGCTTGATATCACAAACCCAGATTCGCCTAAGCTTATGTGGGGAGGCCCTATCCAGGGCGGAACAGGCAGCTTTACAGAGCTTGCTCAATCATGGTCAGCACCTATTGTGTCGTATATTAAAGGTCACAAAGGAAAGCCTGTGCTTATTTTTGGAGCCGGTTATGATATTAATAAAGACAATGTCTCTTTAAGTAATGATAGTAAGGGTCGTGGAATTTATATTATTGATGCGGAAACAGGGGCGCTTATATGGGAATTAAGCCCAAGTACTGGGTTTAAAGGTAAGCACAGTATCGCAGCTGATGTAACGACACTAGATTCTGATTACGATGGTTATATCGATCGTGTTTATGCTACGGATACAGCCGGAAGTATTTGGCGTATTGATATGCCGAGCGATAGCCCAACGGATAGCAAAAACCCGTGGACACACTTTGAACTTGCTAAATTAGGTGGAACATCATCTGGCGATAGACGTTTTTTCTACAAGCCAATGGTTGCGCGCACTATGTTTAGTAAAGTAACTAACACAACCATAAATGGTTCAACAATTGTCACGCGTTTAGACACTCCATTTGATGCCGTTTTAGTTGGTAGTGGTAACAGATCGAAACCAACAGGTACATTAACACAAGATCAGCTTTATATGATTCGCGATACCAATACAGTAACTCAATCATTCAAAGATACAGACGTTCCAGAACTTATCACGACCGCAAAGCTCATGAATATGAATTCAGATCCATTTGGTAACGCACTCAATGATATTGATGCATTTACCAAGAAAGAAATTGAACTGAGCAAATTTAGTGGTTGGTATTATGATTTGCCAGGAGCCGGTGAGAAATCATTAGCAGCAGCAACGGTTATAGGTGGAGTTGCTTATTTTACTAGTTTTACGCCAGCATCTGCGACTGAGACAGTAAATCAATGTTCATTAAGTGGAGGCAAAGGATCGTTATATGCCTTCCACCTACATTATGGAACGAAAGTATATGAGCAACTTAGCTTTGTGACTAGTAACGATGTACCTGACACACCGCAGCTTTATTTTGGTGAAATAGAGAATTGTCCTGATGTAGACCTTGATGGATTTTGTGATGAAAAGCAGTCTTGTACCGATTCAGACTCTGATGGTACGTGTGATGATGGAACTCCTCCTGATGGAGATCCATCATGTAAAGATTTTGATCTTGATGGCTTCTGTGATTACGGGGGGGAGATCAAAGAAACAGTAAGCCAATTCTTATTAATAGGGCCTGGGATTAAAGTAAGTGAAAATAGCGGGGATAAAGATAATCCGTTTGTTCCTGAAAAGGTATCAGGCCCGGGTATAACTATTGATGAGAATGGTAAGATAAAACTGGTAAGTGATGCAGTTCCTATTGGGTTTGGTTTTGAAACTCAACAAACGTATATTTATAAGCGGGAAGTCAATGATAATGAAAAATAGAAGAAAATTAGCGGGATTTACCTTGATAGAGCTTATGATCACCGTTGCTATATTGGGTATTATTGCTTCAGTTGCTTTACCTAGTTATTTTGAGCATGTAAAACGTACTGCTCGGACTGAAGCTGTGACGGCTTTGCTAGATGCTGCAAATAGGCAAGAGCAATTCTTTGTTGATAACCGCCAATACACAGACACATTAACTGATATTGGTGTGACTACACCTACGGAGCACGGCTTTTATAAAATTACGGTTGAAAGAGATAATGCCGCCGGTACGTTTAGCTTTACGGCCACGCCAGTAGCAGGGCCTACACTTAAAGATGATGAGTGCAAAACACTAACAATTGATGACACAGGTTTAAAAACATCAACGGGCAGTGCTGACCATTCACGATGCTGGGGTAAGTAACCAGAACTCGTGATGTTAGCTCCATCCCTAATAAGTAAATTCAACACTAACAGTGTTGAATTTACTTATTATATATCCGTGCGTGGCACGTGAGATTTGGTTAAATTACTTTTCATTTCTGACATTTTTTTGTATCTTTAGTGCGAATTCTTCCTGTGTAGCTCACTGAAATAGCAAGCCCATCAAGGTTTGCTTTTTTATATTCTGGGCAAAATATAAAAGTACCATTATTAAAGCCCATGGGTGTGCCGTCATTTCTAAAAGTGACTGAGCGTCGGGGGTAGGTTAACATATCTTGCTGGTGTGTTGATTCAATTGTAAAAAGTGCTGTATCTGTACCATCTAAAACGCCAATATCATTTGAATCAGTAAAAACTGTAATTTCTTTATGCCATAATTGCTGATCGCATTTATTATTTGCTAATCCACATAATGTAATATTTGAGTTATAAGCAATAGCATTAAGACGTGATAACCCCAAGGCTCTATTTACCTTAGCAGTGTGATTATCAAGACGGTTTTTTACCAGTAATGGCTGAAAGTGGAATAAAGCTAAATGGCAAATAATTGCTAAAAGAGCTAATGTTGTCATCATTTCAATAAGAGAAGTGCCAAAGCAGTTCAATAGCTTGTTTAAATTCTTCATCCGTGAAGCTCTCAATGTTACAGTTATATTAAGGTTAGCTGACCCGAAAATAGTTGCAAGTTGAGTTGTGAAATTTAATTACATGTTGTGTTAGTATCACCGTTATACAATGTTGTGCCTGACTGGGTTATTTCCAACGCTTTATTATTTTTATTATCTTGATCTGGGCAGTAAGTAAATTTCCCGACGCTAGTAGTTATTCGGCCGCTGGTGTCAAATGCCAACCTTTTCCCTCCAGTAAAGCTTAATTTGTTATTATCAGGCATTTTCTCCATCACTCTAAGTAATGTGTCTGTATCTGAGTCGTAGTCACCATCGTTGTCACTATCAACAAATACAACAATTATTTTGTTCTTATCCCATTTGTTTTTACAACCAAAAGTAGCCTTGCCTTTTTTTACTTGGTTGTATTGTGCAGGGCATACAACCACGATTTCGTCGGTACTTGTTGCTTTTGCACGTGCAAAGTTAAGGTTTCTTTTTAACTCTAATAAAAAGTTTTCTGCGCGGTTTTTTTCGAGCATATCACTGCTATTCCAAATGGCGATAGCCGCTATAATGCCCACAATTGAAATTGTTACTATTAACTCTAGTAATGTAAAGCCGTGTTGCTTATTTTTCATATACACCTCTGACGCTAGTTAAGTTCTTATGATTGGGTGATCTTAACAAGTTATTATTTATTATAGCTGTAATCTGTTGCTCAATCATACCACTGCTGGCGATTAAATCATCGTAATTCAATTGCTTTGTTTGCTATGGGATGCAGGATTGTCTAAAATCGATGCAAATGGGAATTATGAGTAGCAACAAACAATGAAAAAAATTGAAGCAATAATTAAGCCTTTTAAACTTGATGATGTACGAGAAGCATTATCAGAAGTTGGTATTACAGGCATGACAGTAAGCGAAGTTAAAGGCTTCGGTCGTCAAAAAGGGCACACTGAATTGTATCGTGGTGCTGAGTACATGGTTGATTTTCTACCTAAAGTAAAATTAGACATTGTACTAACGGATGAAGATGTAGACCGTGCTATTGAAGTTATTGTCAAAACAGCGCAAACGGGCAAGATTGGTGACGGTAAGATTTTTGTAACTGACGTTGAACGTGTTGTTCGTATCCGTACAGCGGAAGAAGATGAAGAAGCAATTTAGACGTTATACCAATTGTGTTAAGTTAATGGTCATTTATAGCGAAAGATAAATACAGTGATAACAAGGCAGAAACTTTGACATGGTGTTGTTCTCGGCAATTGCTCCGGCATTGCTCTAGCTCCTGCATCCATGCAGTCGTACATGAAAAATGACTAACGCAGTTAGTGCTTTATTTAGTCCGCTAGAATGGTTAAACATTTAAGTCGATTGGTATTACTCATCCATTAAAAAAGGCGCTACTTGTATCAAGTAGCGCCTTTTTTGTATTTATTACAAACACGTTAGAGTGTGTTTGGAAATAATCTACTTATTTTTATTTAGTTCGCGAGTCATTCTTGCATGCTTACTTAACTCTGGTAAACCAAGCTTTTCATAGCTTTTTTCCATCATCTCCAGAGCTTCATCTAGATAGCTACTTTGTGAATAATGTTCAACAACATATTTACCACGGTTAGCTGCAGCTAGATATGCTTCTCGTTCGTAATAATAATCGGCTACTTTAAGTTCATAGCGTGCCATTTTATTTAGCAACCATACTAAGCGGCGTTTTGCCTCAGGTGCATAACCGCTATCAGGAAAGCGATTAACTAAAGTTGATAAATCAGTAAATGCAACACGAGTTCGGTTTGCATCACGGTCAGCTCTGTCAACACCAAAATATTCTTGGAAAGCATTTTCATCCGCTTTAATATTTACCAAGCCACGCATATAGTACATGTAGTCTAAATCTTTGTGGTTTGGGTTAAGGCGAATGAAACGGTCTATTGTTGCTAATGCCTGCTCAGTATTTCCAGCTTGATAATGAGCAAACACCAAATCTAATTGCACCTGTTTTGACATTGGGCCAAACGGGTAGCGTGAATCTATAGCACTTAAAAGTTCAATTGCACGTGCGTATAAGCCTGAATCGAGAGTTTGTTTCGCATCTTCATAAAGTGCTTGTGCAGATTTATTTGGTACGCGTTGGATATCTTCTTCATCTGGTGCTGACGAACAAGCCCCTAAACCAAGCAATGAAACTGTAAAAACAATGGCGAATGCACGTTTCCCTATTCTATTTATCATTTTATTTGTTACCTTCGATGTCTTCGGCTAGGCCAAGTGGGTAAAACCGAGTAAACTATACTTATTATATAATGCTTTTATTAAAAGCGATTCTAACCCAGTCGAGCGCAGCTTGCACTGGTAAATTGGGTAAAGTTACTAATGACAGAGCAAATTTCTCTTCAAGCCGATGTACCAACTGAGTTAGGCGGTAAACGTCTAGACCAAGTATTAGCACAATTGTTCCCTGATTATTCACGTTCACGTATAAAAACGTGGATCTTGGATGATAAAATCACCGTTGATGGTGAAGTTTTCAACACTCCACGCGAAAAACTCTTTGGCGGAGAAGTCGTTAATGTTGAAACGAGTATTGAAGCACCACGTGAATACCTCGCACAAGATATCAAATTAAACATCGTTTATGAAGATGATGATATTTTAGTTATCAATAAACCTATGGGTTTAGTTGTGCACCCTGGAGCTGGTAATCCTGATGGCACTGTGCTTAATGCATTATTGCATCATCATCCTGATATTATTAACGTTCCACGTGCAGGTATTGTGCACCGTCTAGATAAAGATACGACCGGTTTAATGGTGGTAGCTAAAACTATTCAGGCGCAAACACATTTAGTTAAAGCCTTGCAAAAGCGCGAGAATTTCACGCGTGAATACGAAGCAATTTGTAATGGTACGATGACAGCAGGTGGCATGGTTGAAAAACCAATTGCTCGTCACCCTACACAGCGTACACACATGGCTGTTCATGAGCAGGGTAAACCTGCAATTACGCATTTTCGCGTTGCTGAAAAGTTTCGTGCGCACACGCGATTACGTCTGCGTTTAGAAACAGGACGAACTCACCAAATTCGTGTTCATATGGCATTTATTAATCACCCATTAATAGGCGACAAAGCATATGGCGGCCGTCCACGTCCACCAAAAGGAGCAACACCTGAGTTATTCCAAATGCTACGTGAGTTTAATCGTCAAGCTTTGCATGCTGTTAAGTTAAGTATTGCTCATCCAATTACTGGTGAGATGATGACATGGCAGGCACCTATTCCTGATGACATGGTTGCGATGACGCACGTGCTACGTGAAGATACGAAAGCAAACCCAAATATTGATTATTAAGCTTAGTTAATGCTTTCACCCAATTGGTCAGCACCAACAAATGTTGGTGCATTAAGTACAACTCGTGACGGGGGTCTATCGCGTGCCCCTTTTTCAAGTTTAAACTTAGGGCTTCATGTGGGTGATGATCGGCAAGTGGTATTAGCAAATCGCCATTTATTAGATCAGCTATTGCCAAATCCGCCGATTTGGTTAAATCAAGTACATAGCGCTGAGGTTGTCGTCGTTGATAAACACTTTGATCCATTAACAGTACGAGATGCAGATGCACTTTATACATCTTTGCAGAATCAGCCTTTAGCAATTATGACGGCAGATTGTCTCCCTATATTGTTGACGTCATCGTGTGGTAATGAAGTTGCCGCAATACATGGTGGCTGGCGTGGTTTAAATGCAGGTATTATGGCGAATACGATTGCTCAATTCTCGGCATCAAAAAATAACATCATTGCATGGTTAGGGCCTGCAATTGGTGCATTAAAGTTTGAAGTAGGCAGTGAAGTAAGAGCTGCATTTTGTGAGCAATCAGATGCCTATGAATACGCATTTAAAGAAACCAATAATGGCAAATATTTAGCTGATATTTACGCTATTGCCCGTATTCAATTGATGCAGTTAGGTGTAAATACTATCAGTGGCGGTGAATATTGCACCGTAAGCCAGGCCGAATCATTTTTTTCATATCGCCGCGATAGGCAGACAGGACGAATGGCAAGCTTGATCTGGCGCAAATAACCTCTAACTACACTCATATTCATGATTATATTTTTTGCTAAACCTTGAACAAACCACCCAACATACCCATTAATTAAACAATTAGTTTTTTTATAGGTTATCTCATTATGCGTTTAGATCGATTTACCAGTAAATTTCAATCTGCGCTCTCAGATGCTCAGTCTCTTGCTCTAGGTCGCGATCATCAATTTATTGAACCTGTGCACTTAATGTACTCATTGCTTCAGCAAAGCGGTTCAAGTGTGCGTGCATTACTCGCTCAAGCGAGTGTGAGTGCCGATGAGCTCAATACTAAATTATCCCAAGAGATAGAAAAACTCTTTAAAGTGGAAGGTGTTGGTGGTGACGTACAGTTATCGAATAACATGGTTTCACTGATTAACTTATGTGATAAATATGCACAAAAACGTAAAGACAAATATATCTCGAGCGAATTATTTGTATTAGCTGCCTGTGAAGATAAAGGACCGTTAGGTGATATTTTCCGTGCCTTGAATATGACCGCGACAAAAATTGAAGCGGCAATTAAAGCGATTCGAGGTGGCCAAAAAGTGGATGATCCAAATGCTGAAGAAACACGCCAAGCATTGAAAAAATTCACCATAGATTTAACCGAACGCGCTGAGCAAGGTAAGTTAGACCCTGTTATAGGTCGTGACGATGAAATTCGTCGTACAATTCAAGTACTACAACGACGCACTAAGAATAACCCCGTTCTAATTGGTGAGCCAGGCGTCGGTAAAACGGCGATTGCCGAAGGACTAGCGCAGCGTATCATTAATGGTGAAGTGCCCGAAGGGTTAAAAAACAAACGTGTGTTGTCACTTGATTTAGGGGCGCTGGTGGCTGGTGCCAAGTATAGAGGTGAGTTTGAAGAACGATTAAAATCAGTTCTTAATGAATTGGCTAAAGAAGAAGGCCAAGTGATTTTATTTATAGATGAAATTCATACTATGGTGGGCGCAGGAAAGAGCGATGGTGCAATGGATGCAGGGAACATGTTAAAACCTGCTTTAGCACGAGGTGAATTACATTGCGTAGGTGCAACAACGCTTGATGAATACCGTAAGTACATTGAAAAAGATGCAGCTTTAGAGCGTCGTTTTCAAAAAGTCTTAGTTGAAGAGCCTTCAGTCGAAGACACAATAGCGATTTTACGTGGATTAAAAGAGCGTTATGAGCTTCATCACTGCGTTGATATTACCGATCCGGCCATTGTTGCTGCTGCACATTTGTCGCACCGCTATATTAGTGATCGCCAACTACCAGATAAAGCTATTGATTTAATTGACGAAGCAGGTTCGTCTATTCGTCTACAGATTGATTCAAAGCCAGAGTCTTTAGATAAGTTGGAGCGTCGTATTATTCAACTTAAATTAGAAGACAATGCGTTAGCGAAAGAAAAAGATGACGCAAGCCAAAAGCGTCGAAGTGAAATGCAGGAATTGATCACAGACCTTGAAGCCCAATACCGTGAGCTTGATGAAGTGTGGAATGCCGAAAAAGCATCACTTCAAGGCACCCAAGTTATAAAAGCAGAACTAGAACAAGCTCGTTTAGATTTAGATGTTGCCCGCAGAGCAACTGATTTACAACGTATGTCTGAACTCCAGTATGGTCGCATCCCTGATTTAGAGCGTAAACTTGATTTAGCGTCGCAAGCTGAAATGCAAGATATGAGTTTACTCAAAAATCAGGTTGGCGAAGATGAGATTGCTGAAATTTTATCGCGTTGGACGGGGATCCCGGTCTCAAAAATGCTTCAAGGTGAGCGAGAAAAGTTACTGCAAATGGAAGATCATCTGCATGCAAAAGTAATCGGGCAGGACGAAGCCGTTATTGCCGTATCTAATGCGATTAGGCGCTCACGCGCAGGGCTTGCTGATCCAAATAGACCAATTGGTTCATTCTTATTTTTAGGGCCAACCGGAGTCGGTAAAACCGAACTGACAAAAGCGTTAGCAACATATATGTTTGACACTGAGAGTGCAATGGTGCGTATTGATATGTCAGAGTTTATGGAAAAACACTCAGTAGCACGTTTAGTTGGCGCGCCTCCTGGTTATGTAGGTTATGAAGAGGGTGGCTACTTGACCGAAGCTGTACGACGCCGCCCATATTCAGTCATTTTGCTTGATGAAATTGAAAAAGCGCACCCTGACGTATTCAATATTTTACTACAAGTATTGGATGATGGTCGCTTAACGGATGGGCAAGGTCGAACCGTTGATTTTAAAAATACGGTGATTATCATGACTTCTAATTTAGGCTCCGATATCATCCAAGAACAAACAGGTAGTAATGATTACAGTGCCTTGAAAGAAAAAGTAATGGGTGTACTCGTTAATGAATTTAGACCTGAGTTCATAAACCGTATTGATGAAACTGTCGTATTTCATCCCCTAGCGAATGAGCACATCAAAGAGATTGCAGATATTCAACTGAGCAAATTACGCGAGCGACTTACAGCAATGGGGTATTTGTTAAACATTAGTGATGCTGCACTTGAACGAATTGCTGCTAGCGGGTTTGACCCAGTTTATGGTGCAAGACCGCTTAAACGAGCAATCCAGCACACAATTGAAAACCCACTGTCTCAGAAGCTACTCGCTGGTGAATATCAAAGTGGAGACATGATAGTAATAGACGCTGATGAAAATGGTTTAGTATTCACAACACGCTAAATAAGTAATAAAGTTATGACCAGCGCACGTGCTGGTCATAACTTTTTGTTGTTCTATTTTTATTTAGCTCGCTAGGTTACAAACCTCGCGCCGCGATTAAATCGCCCCAAGACTGAACAAATTTCAATCCACAAAAAGGTCAACACGCCCTAATGTAAAGTTAAAAATAAAGCTCTAAAATCAGGCTTTAACATCCTAATAAACCATAATTTAAACTTTAAAAGTAAGCAAAATATCATTCACTTTACGTGAACCTTCAACTAGCTGAGCCGCATCTTTAGCTACATTAAAGCTTAAAGCGAGGTTTTCATCACTAAATCCTTTAATTTGTTTTACGTTCTCACCAATATCACCACTGACCGCTTGTTGCTGCTGTGCTGCGGCTGATATTTGTGTGGCTAATTGTGATATTTCGCTTATCTGAGCAAAAATGCTATCAAGCTCTATTTGCGTATGGCCAGTTGTATTTACACATTCATCGGCCTGGGATTTTGTATTTTTCATCACTGTTGACCAACTAAACAAAGTGTCTTGAATTTCTTTAATTGAGCTGTGAATTTGCGATGTTGCACGTTGGGTACGTGAAGAAAGTGCACGCACTTCATCAGCTACTACAGCAAAGCCGCGGCCATGTTCACCTGCGCGTGCAGCTTCAATTGCAGCATTTAAAGCCAATAAATTGGTTTGTTCAGCAATGCCTTCAATCTCAGTCATTACTTGACCAATTTTATCAGCCTCTGTTGCTAATGCATTTGCAGTGCTAGCCGCTTGCTCTACTTGAGATGCAAGTTCTGACACCATTGAGCTGTTATCAGCAATGTGAACTTTAATATCAGAGCAGCTTTGGTAGGTTACATTAACTTGTTCAGCGGTATTTTGAGTGCTTGTGGAGATCTCTCCAATTGTTGTGCTCATTTGCGACATTGCCGTCGCTATTTGGCTTAGGCGTTGACCTTGCGCCGAAATACCTTGCTCTGTAAGTGACGACTGGTTATCTAAATTAGACGCTATACCGTTAAATGTTATGGTGGCATCTTTTATTCTGCCAAGCACTGTGCGTAGTTTTGCATTGAGCATCTCACGATTGTATTCGCTAATACTAAATGGGTGAGTGCCTACGTAAACATAGCGTGAGACAGAATCAAACTCAGCCTTTTGCTGCTTTAATAAATTGGGAGTTACAATCAGTTCGTCATAATTGAGGAAAACAATAGCGCTACAAAATAACACTGCAACAAGGGCTGCAGTAACAGATATAGTCACAGCTAACAGAGTTAAACCCAGTAACGTGATGATCAACGCACATGTTTGCCTTACACTAACTAATTCACGGTATGAAGTGAGTGACTTTCCAGCATTTATTTTTTTATAAAATTCAGTGGCGCGCTGTTTTAATTGTTGTGTCGGCTTGCTGCGGACAGATTGATAGCCAACTAATTGACCGTGTTCAAAAATAGGGGTAACAAAAGCGTCAACCCAATAATAACGACCGTCTTTACAGAGGTTTTTAACCATTCCACGCCATGAGTGGCCTGCTTTTAGCTTTTCCCACATTTCTTTAAATGCAGCTTTGGGCATGTCAGGGTGGCGAACAATGTTATGGTTTTTACCCATCAACTCTTCTAATGTGTAGCCTGCTATTGCGCAAAAAGCGTCATTAGCATAAGTGATCACACCACGTAAATCTGTTGTAGAGACCAATTCTTGGTGCTGTGAAAAAGTAACCTCTTCATTCTTTATTTGCTGACCCCGACGCATGGGTAGTCCTTAAACATACTTTATTATTAAACCCGATTATAAAGTTCATCCTAAATTAATGAAAGGTAAAATACCTCAAGTGGGTACGCATAGATTGCTAATTACACTTTTGATGATCTAAAACAAATAAAAGGTCAATTAACCATATTTACTTTGCAGTTATTTGAATGGTTAGCTCGACTGGGCGGGTCTATGTATTTTGAATAAACCACATCATGATATATGTCATGACAGTGGTGCGTTTAAAGCAATTGTATATTGACACTTTCAATGGCAAGATTAGTCTATAATGCATTGGCAAATTTGTACGCCTTGCTGTAATTCGCGCGGTAGTTTGTGTGGCAAATAATTAGAATAAGTGTGATCCCTATTATTTAGCCTTGAGTATTATCAATTCGCCCCCATTGACTTAAGATTAAGCCACGTGGCTCGAGGAAGCATTTTTGACTACACATGATCTAAATAAAACGCTAGCAGCGTTATCTCCAGAACAACATCAATACGCAATTAAAGGTATTCAACGTGGCATAGAAAGAGAAGCATTGAGGATTCAGCCTAATGGTGTTATATCACAGCAAAGACATCCTAAAGGGGTTGGTAGTGCGTTAACAAATGGGCATATCACCACTGATTTCTCTGAATCGTTATTAGAGTTTATTACACCGGTTAGTGAATCTGCCGAAGAAACGTTAAGTCAGTTGCAAGATTTGCAAAAGTTTACCTTAGCGCAGATGGGGGATGAGTTATTATGGCCTATCAGTATGCCGTGTTTCATTGAGCACCAAGACGACATAGTGTTAGCTCAATTTGGCGATTCCAATATTGGCCGAATGAAAACACTCTACCGCCAAGGATTGAAAAACCGTTACGGCAGCATGATGCAAGCTATTGCTGGCGTGCACTTTAATATTTCATTCCCTGAAACGTTTTGGCAAAGTTTGCAGACAATAAAAGGCGACAAGGGACCGTTAACTGATTTTATCTCAGCAGGTTACCTCAGCTTGATCCGTAACTTTAAACGAGAGCTTTGGTTAATAAGCTATTTATTTGGTGCGTCACCCGCTTTATGTAATTCGTTTTTACAAGGTCGTAAGACGGATTTACCATTTAAAAAGTTAGGCAAAGGTACACTATACCTTGAAACAGGCACGGCGCTTCGATTAGGTAACTTAGGTTATACAAATAGTGCGCAGTCATCATTAAAGGTTATGTATAACTCATTAGATGAGTATGTCGCCGGCTTAAAGCGTGCGATTAATACGCCATCAGATATTTACAGTGGCATTGGCGATTACAATAATGATCAACCAAAACAGCTTAATAAAAATATCTTACAAATAGAAAATGAATTTTATTCTCCAATCCGGCCTAAGCGCAATGCAAAAAGTGGTGAAACACCAACGGATGCATTATTACGTGGTGGTATTGAATACATAGAAATTCGTGCATTAGATGTGAACCCGTTTAGCGAAACAGGCATTAATATTGAACAAATTCGCTTTCTCGATGTATTTTTAACATATTGCTTGTTAAAAGATTCACCGGACATGGATTGGGACTCGCAACAGCGCAGCACTGAGAATCTAGATACCGTTGTTAATAATGGGCGTGCTAGTCATGTTGAGCTCAATAAATCAGGCGCACCAAGTAATTTAGTCGACTGGGGACAAGAGGTGTTTGCTCAGCTTCGCTCTGTGGCTCATTACATGGATAATGCTTATGGTGTCCAATACTACAGTGAAACGGTTGCACGCTTATCTTCGTGGATCACAGATCCTACACTTACTTATTCAGGTCGCTATGTGGCGCAATTGAAAGAGTCAGGTCTTGATAACGGACACTTTGCTTTAGCATTAGCTAAAAATTACAAGCATAGCCATCAAGCAACGCCATACAACGTTTATTCTGATAGCTATTTGCAACAACAAGCACAGCGTTCAATACAGGACGAGCTTGCTGTAGTTGCTGCTGATAGCGTATCTTTTAAAGTGTTTTTAGATGAGTATTTTAAAGATAAATAACAGACAAAAAAAACGCAGCCCATATGGGCTGCGTAAAAATTCTTCAGGGATGAAACAATGCTAAACTGCGCATTCATAAACTAAGACCGATGTTTTTATTAAAAGTTCAGCGAGAATCAAAATAAATGAAAAAAAATTTAATAATTCTATCGCTGGGAGTGATTTTAACCGGCTGCGCGACCGCTCCGCCAAAGCAACCTAATGATATCTGTAAGATTTTTGAAGAAAAATCAAGTTGGTATTATGATGCCAAAAATGCCCAAGAAAAGTGGGGCTCACCAAAGCATGTGCTAATGAGTATGATGTATCAAGAAAGTTCATTTAAGCATGATGCAGCACCTCCAATGGAATATTTTTTATGGGTTATTCCCACCGGGCGTGCAAGTTCTGCTTATGGCTACTCCCAAGCTAAAACACCAACATGGTCTGATTATATTCGCGAAACAGGTAACAGCGGGGCTGATCGTGATGATTTTGATGATGCTATCGACTTCATGGGTTGGTTTGTTTATAAAACGCATAAAGTGAATGGCATATCAAAATGGGATGCTTACGCACAATATTTAAATTACCACGAAGGCTGGGGTGGCTATAAACGTGGCACCTACAAAAAGAAAAAGTGGCTAATGGGTGTCGCAAATAAAGTAAAAAATAGGGCAAGCCGTTATGGTGCTCAACTTAAAAAATGTGAAGATAGTTTAGACAAAGGTTGGTTAGATCGTTTATTTGGCTAATTTAAAACTAACAAGCCCGCACTGCGGGCTTGTTAGTTTTAAGGGGGCAGGCTATTTACTTCCCTGGAAATTGATGGATATGTACATCTCTTTGTGGGAATGGAATGGTGATATTCTCTTTATCGAAAGCGATCTTAACGCGCTCGTATAAACCAAAATATACCGGCCAATAATTTTCAGAGTCAACCCATGCCCAAACGAGCATGCCAATATGGCTATCACCATGTTGGCTAACATGCACAATAGGTTTCTTCGCTTCATCACCTTTAAGCACTAACTCATACTCATTTAGGACAGCCATTAACACCTCGCGAGCCCTTAGTACATTATCTTGGTAGCTAATGCCGAATTCGATATCAACACGGCGAGTTGGCTCTGCAAATTTATTTTTAACACAGCCATTTGAAAGTGCGCCGTTAGGGATGATAATCTTTTCATTGTCGTAGGTAAGTAAGATAGTAACAAAAATTTGAATTTCAACGACTTTACCCATATGCCCTTGTGCTTCAATGACATCACCAATTTTAAATGGTTTAAAGAACAAGATAAGTACACCACCAGCAAAGTTAGCTAAACTGCCTTGTAAAGCCATACCTACAGCCAAACCTGCAGCGCCGAGCATCGCGATGAATGAGGTGGTTTCGATCCCAATCATCGAGGCAACAGAAATGAGTAATAGGACTTTTAATATCACTGAAATAAACGAGACTAAAAAGTGAGTTAAGCCGGCTTCAAATTTCACTTTAGCCATTGATTTTTCGGTCATATTTGCAATTCGGCCAATAAACCACCAGCCCACAACTAATACAAATATTGCGAGTAAGAATTTAGGGCCATACAACATAAGCATTTCGATAGCTTTGGTGTATATAGTCTCTACTGAAATATCATCCATTAAAGTTCTCCGTAAGATAAAGAATTATAATAGCTTAATATATATCACTGGGTTGAGAATCAATGTCGGAAAATTCAGAAATAAGAAAGAGAGATAGAGTAACTTACTGGTTACTCTATCATTTGGGGTTAGGATTTGCGTAAAGCGGCTTGAACTCGAACAAGTTTAATCATGTTCTCTTTCACCTCAATTACCTCGATAGGGTAGCCTGCAATGCGTAAACTTAAATTTGCATTTGGAATATCTTCAAGGTACTCAACAATTAATCCACTTAGCGTTTTTGGGCCATCAAGCGGAAATTCCCAATCCATTTCTTTGTTTAGATCACGTACGTTAGCACCGCCATCCACTAAAAATGAACCATCCTCTTGTGATACAACTTCTTCACTTGGAGTACGTGTTTGAGTAGTCGTAAAGTCGCCAACCACTTCTTCAAGAATATCTTCAAGGGTTACTAAGCCTTGAATATCGCCGTATTCATCGACGACTAAACCAATGCGTTCTTTTGATTGCTGAAATTTAAACAGCTGTGTATTAAGCGATGTGCCTTCAGGGATAAAGTAAATTTCACGAACTGCGCGAAGTAGTGATGGCTTATCAAATTGCTCTTTCGTTAACAAGCGCAGCGCATCACGTGAGTGGATAAAACCTACCGCATCATCAATTTGGTCACGGTATAAAAGTACGCGTGTATGTTGTGCGTGGGTAAGCTGTTTACTAATAAGTTTCCAGTCATCATTGATATCAATGGCCACGATCTCGTTACGGGGTATCATAATATCTTCAACAGTGACTTGCTCTAAATCTAAAATAGAGGTCAACATGCTTTGGTGGCGAGCGGGGATCAGCGCACCAGATTCATTCAGCACTGTTTTTAATTCTTCCTTACTCATACTGTGCTCATCTATTTGTGCCGCACTAATACCAAATAAGCGTAATATACCATTGGTCATCCAGTTAACAACGACGACAAATGGAAAGAGAATCTTTAGCAAACCTTTGAGTATTACCGAGCTTGGAAAGGCAACTTTTTCAGGATAAAGCGCAGCAAGCGTTTTAGGTGTTACTTCTGCAAAAATAAGGACGACTAACGTAAGTGCGCCAGTGGCAATAGCGATACCTAAATCACCATATAAACGGATACCAATTATAGTTGCAACCTGTGCGGCAGCAATGTTTACCAGATTATTACCAATTAGGATCAGGCCAATAAGTCTATCAGGACGGCTCAAGAGTTTGTTGACACGCTTTGCTGCGCGGTGGTTTTCTTTGGCAAGGTGGCGTAAGCGGATTCTGTTAATTGACATAATGCCCGTTTCAGAACCAGAAAAATATGCAGAACAAAGTATGAGTATTCCAAGTATTATAAACAAAACACTTGTAGAGATGTCGTCCAAAGAAGGATCCTTTTTTATTTAATCAAGGTATATTAAGCGGTAGAGAGCACGCTGAGTCAAGTTAAAACTTATTAAGGATAACTTCTTGCACAAAGCGGCTACCAAAATAAGCTAATGTCAGTACAAATGCAGCACTCATTATAGCAAGTACAACAGGTTTTCCGCGCCAGCCAAATCTTAAGTGACCAAGTGTAACCGTGGCAAAAATAGCCCATGCACATAAAGATAAAATGGTTTTATGTATAAACTCTTTAGCAAACATACCTTCGAGGAAAACCAACCCTGATAGCAAAGCCAAAGTAAGAAGTGCTGTTCCTAATGTCAATAAATGATAAAGCTGGCGTTCAACCACCATTAATGGAGGAAGATGACTACGCACGATCGCTAAATCTTTGCGCTTTAACCGCTTATCAATAAAATAAAATTGCACACCATATAACGTAGCAATAATAAGTACACAATAAGCGAGTAAAGAGAGTGATATATGAGTAACAAGGCCGATTTGTATATCAATACTTTGCAATAGAATATGATGAGGAATAAATAAACTAGCAATTGTTAGTAAAGCCGCAAAACCATACACCACAGGCAATAGTAATGTTGCAGGGAACTTTAATGAAACCGTGGTGACAGACACCACGATCACCCAGCAAGTTAAGAGTGCGACATTCACGATACTCAAATCTTGTCCATCAGAACGAAAGACCGAATTTACCAGCAATAGCATGTGCGCTAAGATAGCGATAGTGCTTAGTATCACCGTGAGCTTTTGGCTCGGACCTTGTTGGTGAAATAATCGAGATAGGACATGTGATGTCGCTAAAACGTAAAATAAACTGGCAATAATAGTTAAACTAATAATCAGCATAGTACTTGGGCCACTCAATTTGAGTCAAATATCCTTGTTAGAGTAAGTCCATTGTATTTTATAGCAAGACAAATGCCTAGGCTTTGTAAAAAGAAACTCAAACAGCCTACTTGAGTACTATATTGTGCACCTTAATTTACGGTATACTGTTTTTAATTAAAATTTTAATATTACTGACTAAGTTAAATTAACGCATATAAAGAGCAAACTATTAATTTGCTCACGGTGTGAAATTGAGCTGTCGGTATATCACGTTTGATCGGAACCTTTACATGTTTGAGAACCTCCAAGAACGATTAGGTAAAACCTTAAAGAATATCAGCGGCCGCGGTCGCCTAACTGAAGACAACATAAAAGATACGCTACGCGAAGTTCGTATGGCTTTTTTAGAAGCTGACGTTGCTTTACCCGTTGTTCGCGAGTTCGTTAAACAAGTTAAAGAACGTGCGGTAGGCGTTGAAGTAACTAAAAGTTTAAGCCCAGGGCAAGTTTTTATTAAAATAGTTCGTGAAGAGCTAGAAAAAGCCATGGGTGAAGCAAACGAAGAGCTAAGCTTAAACGCACAACCGCCAGCTGTTGTCATGATGGCGGGTTTACAAGGTGCGGGTAAAACCACCAGTGTTGCCAAGCTTGCGAAATTTTTAAGAGAGCGTAAAAAGAAATCAGTGTTAGTGGTCAGTGCCGATGTATATCGTCCTGCCGCAATTAAACAGCTAGAAACGCTTGCCGCAGAAGTTGAAGTTGAATTTTTCCCAAGTGATATATCACAAAAGCCAGTTGATATTGCAACGGCCGCTATAACACACGCAAAAAAGAAGTTTATTGATGTTGTATTAGTCGATACCGCAGGCCGATTACATGTCGATAATGACATGATGGATGAGATAAAAGCGCTGCACAAAGCAATCAACCCAATCGAAACCTTATTTGTCGTTGATGCTATGACAGGTCAAGATGCGGCAAACACAGCTAAAGCATTTGACGAAGCATTGCCGCTTACTGGTGTTATATTAACAAAAACCGATGGTGATGCTCGCGGTGGTGCGGCGTTGTCTATTCGCCATATCACCGGTAAGCCGATTAAATTTATGGGGGTGGGTGAACGTACTGATGCACTCGAACCTTTTCATCCTGACCGCATAGCATCCCGTATTTTAGGGATGGGTGATGTACTTTCATTGATCGAAGAAGTCGAGATGAAAGTCGATAAAGAGCAAGCTGCAAAAGTAGCTGAAAAAGTATTTAAAGGCGATGGTTTTACCCTGGATGATTTTGCTGAGCAACTAAAGCAAATGAAAAATATGGGTGGCATGATGTCGATGCTTGATAAGTTACCAGGTATGTCAAACTTACCCGATGCAGTGAAAGGTCAAATGGGTGATAAAACCTTTATTCAAATGGAAGCGATCATCAGCTCAATGACTAAAAAAGAGCGTGCCCGTCCTGAAATCATTAAAGGTTCGCGTAAAAAGCGTATAGCAGCGGGTTCTGGTACCCAAGTGCAAGAGATAAATAAGTTGCTAAAACAGTTTACGCAAATGCAAAAAATGATGAAAAAAATGAAAGGTAAGGGCGGAATGCAAAAAATGATGCGCGGTATGAAAGGCATGTTACCCCCTGGAATGATGGGTGGTGGTGGGCCTAAGTTTTAATTACCAGCTAAGTTTTGTAGGTATTGTGTACAAATTAATTTAAAAAAGAGGCAAACAGCCTCTTTTTTTGTGGATAAATTATGCATTCAAAGACTTATATAGACTCAATTAACGCGGAGATCATAGTTTAATCAAGTTAACTCCTATTTTGAGTCACTTCTTACTTGCATTGTTGCTAAAAACTCGTACAATTCCCCAGCTCCCCATACTGGGGAGCAATTCTTATTAATGAAAACAGTCAATCTATTTAGAGGACGGTATGGTAACTATTCGTTTGCAACGTGGTGGCGCTAAAAAACGCCCTTTCTATCAAATTGTGGTTGCGGATAGCCGTTTCTCGCGTGACGGTCGCTTCATCGAGAAAGTAGGCTTTTTTAACCCAATTGCTAGTGGTCAAGAAGAAAAAGTACGTTTAGATTTATCTCGTGTTGAACACTGGGTAGGTCAGGGCGCATCTCTTTCAGATCGCGTAAGTAAGTTAGTAAAAGACGCTCGTAAAGCGGCTTAATAGGCGTAAGTGTAACCATGAGTCAAGAGAACACCTCATCAATAATTGTCGTAGGAAAGCTCGGTGCCCCATATGGTATAAAGGGCTGGCTTAAGGTACATTCATTTACTGATGATCCCCAAGGGATCTTCGAATTCAGCCCGTGGTTGATAGGGCAGCAAGGTAAATGGCAGACCTTAGAAGTGGTCGACTGGCGTCGCCACAACAAAGGCTTTATCGCTAAATTTGCGCAAGTAAACGACCGAGACGAAGCAATGGCTTATACCCATGCAGAAATCTCAATGGATGCAGCGCAATTACCAGAACTTCCGCAAGGCGAGTTCTATTGGCGAGATCTCATTGGCATGTCGGTTATAACTGATAAAGGTTATAACTTAGGCATCGTTGATGACCTGATGGAGACAGGCTCAAATGACGTATTGGTTGTTAAAGCAAACAATAAAGATGCATTTGGTCAAGCTGAACGTTTAATTCCATTTTTAACTGATACAGTTATTAAAGAGATTAAACACGATGCTAAAGAAATTACCGTAGACTGGGATCCTGGCTTTTAATGAGTCAAACTAGTTCGTTGTGGGTAGGGGTTATCAGCCTTTTCCCGGACATGTTTGATGCCATTACAACGCAAGGTGTAACCGGTCGCGCAGTAAAAAATGGTCTGATCGACTTTAACAGCTGGAACCCACGTGACTATGCTATTGATAAGCATAGAACAGTGGATGATCGCCCTTACGGGGGCGGTCCAGGTATGTTGATGATGGTTGAGCCATTGAAACAAGCCATTCTTGACGCTAAAGCAGCGGCAGGTGATGGTGCAAAAGTAATTTATATGTCCCCGCAAGGGCGCAAATTAGATCAGCAAGGGGCAAGCGAACTCGCAAGCTCTAAAAAACTGATTTTAATTGCCGGTCGTTATGAAGGTATAGATGAGAGAATAATAGAGTCATATGTTGACGAAGAATGGTCAATTGGTGATTTTATTTTGAGTGGTGGTGAACTACCTGCTATGACATTAATTGACGCAGTAGCGCGATTAGTGCCAGGTGTTTTAGGGCATAACCAGTCAGCAGAGCAAGACTCATTTTCGAATGGCTTGCTAGATTGTCCTCATTATACTCGGCCAGAAACATTGGACGACAAACAGGTGCCTGCTGTATTACTCAGCGGAAACCACCAAGAGATAGCAAAATGGCGGCTAATGCAGTCATTAGGCAGAACTTGGCTACGACGTCCTGACTTGTTGCATAACCTAGCTCTGACTGAGGAGCAAGCGGTATTACTCGCAAAATTTCAGCAAGAGTACCAAAAAGCTTGTGGCTAGAAGACAGTTACACCTAGGAAAGTGAGAAACATAATGGCAAAAGTAAACCAAAATATTATTAAAGCGCTTGAAGATGAGCAGCTTAAAACAGACGTACCTGCATTTGGCCCTGGTGATACAGTGGTTGTACAGGTAAAAGTAAAAGAAGGTGCTAAAGAGCGTCTACAGGCCTTTGAAGGTGTTGTAATCGCTAAGCGTAATCGTGGTCTTCACTCAGCATTCACAGTTCGTAAAATCTCGAACGGTGAAGGTGTTGAGCGTGTATTCCAAACGCACAGCCCTCTTATCGATAGCGTAACAGTTAAGCGTCGCGGTGCAGTTCGCCGTGCGAAACTTTACTATCTACGTGAGCGTTCTGGTAAATCTGCACGTATTAGAGAAAAGCTTAACTAATACGCGCTGTTTATCAACGCAAAAAAACGGGTTGCAGCCTTCGGGTTGCAACCCGTTTTGGTTTTTTAGTGACAAAGAATAAGTTAGATATTATACCAATCGGCTTAAATATTTAACCATTCTAGCGGACTAAATAAAGCGCTAACTGCGTTAGTAATTTTTCATGTACGACTGCATGGATGCAGGAGCTAGAGCAATGCAGGAGCAATTGCCGAGAACAACACCATGTCAAAATTTCTGCCTTGTTGTCACTGTACTTATCTTTCGCTATAAATGGTCATTAACTTAACACGATTGGTATTAGAGATCAGGCGCTACCATTCTCATATCAGTCCAAAAATGTTTAATTATTTTATCGGTTGGGTAATGTAGAATTACTGATAATCCGCCAAATAAAGTTATAAGCCCTAAGGTGAACGCCTAAAGTCGATTAGCAAGCGTTGACGATAACTCCGGACAGCTTATAAATTACAACTCATAGCTCCCAACTCAAATCACATTCTTTTCTTTATTTAACCTTTTAACAGTTAACCGATCCTGTTAGTATTTATTGTATTGATTAGTTTACTTTTATGTAAATATAAATATACAAAATTACATTTTTGAGGTGTATAGAGCGTGGCGAATATTAAAGATTTAGACCAGTTAAGAATAGGTATTGATGATTGCGATACACAGCTGGTTGCATTGCTTGCTCGGCGTAATAGTATTACCCAAAAAATTGGTGAAATTAAGCAGCAAACAGGTGCCCCTTTACACGCACCAGAGCGTGAAGCCTCTTTGTTAGCGGCCAGACGCCAAGAAGCAATAAAGCAAGGCGTTAATCCTGAGCTTGTTGAAGATATTCTTAGGCGTATGATGCGAGAAGCGTATCAGAACCAACAAGCTAAATTGGCATGTAGTGCCCCGCAGCTATCACCTATTGTTATTGTTGGTGGTCAAGGTGCAATGGGGCAGCTTTTTGCTCAGCAATTTATTCGCTCTGGTTATGAAGTCAGGATCCTTGATAAAGATCAGCAAACGAATGCACAAGAAATTTTAAAAGGCGCAAAACTGGTGATGATCAGTGTGCCTATAAACGCCTTAGAAACGATAGTTAGAGCATTACCACCACTTGATAATGATTGTTTATTGGTTGATATAACATCGGTTAAGCAAGCACCATTAAGTGTGTTAAAAGAGGTACATGGCGGGCCTGTGGTGGGTTTACATCCCATGTTTGGTCCTGATATTTCTCACTGGGTTAAGCAAACGGTGGTGGTCTGTGAAGGGCGTGAGCATCAAGTTGCGCAAGGATTATTATCTCAGCTGCAAGTGTGGGGCTGTCAGTTAGTTGAACTTGATGCTAAAAAACACGATGAAGCTATGCAAATTATTCAAGTTATGCGCCATTTAACCACCTTTGTTTACGGCCAGTTCTTAGCTAAGCAAGGTCATACACTTGAAGAATTGCGAAGTTGCTCGTCACCAATATACCAATTAGAGTTAATGATGGTAGGGCGCTTATTTGCACAATCACCAGAGCTTTATTCCGATATAATGTTGGCACAATTTGATAATGTAGCGCCATTACTTGCACAGTATCAAGAGACATTTGCGAGTACGTTAAAAAAGCTCAAAGCGGGTGATAAAGTTGGGCTAATAGATTCATTTGCTGAAGCAAAAGAATATTTTTCAGATTCAACCGCGCACTTCTTAACCCAAAGTCGCAGTTTGCTCAATAAAGCTAATGACGCAAAAGTACTTGATTAATAAAACGTTTAAAAAATACCAGTCAGTTAAACTGACTGGTATTATACCCAAGCCACCTCAAGAAGCAGCAACGATGAGAGTAAGTCCCTATGAAACGCCCAACGGGTTGGTTTTAAAGCGATTTAGACTGCGTTACTTTTATAAGGAATTGATTTTAATAGTAGAACCACTATTACTTGCAGTCAATGCCTTGCCTAAATCGCTTTTAATTCCAACTAAAACTCGCATCTTGAGGTGGTTTGGGTATTTTACATACGCTTATATTTTAAAATGTAGCAATTACTTTTACAGCATCGCTTACTTTCGCGCTGTCAATATAACCAATAGAATCGGCGTTACTTACTACAAAATCAATAACTGCTTGATCGGAATCTAGTTTCTCTGGCGGTGTGCCTTTACCAGTAAAAACAAGCTTAGACCAATAAGCATTTAGCTGACTACTTGATTTGCCAACAACCTTGTTATTAAACTCATCAACAACACTGTTACCGTTTTGATTTACGGGGTTAACCTTTACACCATCGGCAAATGATTTGCTTTTACCTAGGTAGATTTTTTTTATCTCATTTTTGTCTAATGAATTGCTATTACTTGGGTTTACTATAACTGCAACATCAGCAAATGCTACAAAAGAGCAAGTTGAAATTAGGCTCGCTAAAATTAGCTTTTTCATTTTTATCCCCTTAAAAAACTAAATCTACAGCAACGGCAATAACGTCCGTTTCAGTATCTGTAATGTCATTTTTAAAACGGCTAAAATCTACTTTTAGCGCCGCTGATGGGTGGAAATCATAACGAGTGCCTATCGTGTAAACAGTGCTTTGTGCTTTAGTGCCCAAAAGTGCTTGGTTGATAGCGCCATTAAGAGCAGGGATTTGAGTTATTTTATCAAAATCAGCGGCGTCATGTTTATCGTCATTGTTCTCGTAGGTGAAATGCACAATAATTTCATCCATACGATAACCAACAGAAGCATAATATTGCGACTGTTTTGCTAATATACTGTTTTCAACTTCAAGTTGAGTATATTCAGCGTCAAATAGTATGTCGTTATAATCAATTGAAAAACCAACACCGATAAATGTTCCATCATCTTCAGAAATCGCAATATCATTTGCTTGTGTTACTAACCCGTTATCACGCAGTGTTTTCTCAAGGCCATTTAGAGCTTGGCCTGTAGGCTCTTGATCACTTAGGCCAATAGATGTTTCAGCAACAAGGTATGCTGCACGGGCACTGAACCAATCATATGATAAAGTCCAGTTAATGCCTGCTATATCATTTAGCTCAGCTTTATCGTTATAAGTAACAACTCCAATATTACCATCAAAGCTGCCATAAATAATTTGTAGAGTTGAGTCCCAGTCACCTAGCTGTGATGTGTGCAGCAGGCTAAGGCCTTCGTATGTTGAAAATGGAATATTGTAAACAGATTGAGGTGGTCTTACCCAGCGATATGCATAGCCAACATCTATAAAGTCAGAATAACGATAAAAAGGCACACGCATTTTACCTGCACTGAGTTGCAGCTCATCGGTAAATTCGTAAGTTAAGTATGCCCATTCAAATTCCGCATTGAAGTCATTTTCACCACGGGCAACAATTTGTGCTGTTGCGCTCAATTTATCTTGTAAGTCAGCAGATAACTGTAATGCAAAGACACTCTCATTTTTGAATGAAATATCATTGTCATATTCATACAAGGTTGAATCGTTATCTAATGTTTTTCCGCCAACTATTGATGCAAAACCGTTTATGCGAACTTCAGCGTTTGCATAACTTGTTACGCACGCGCAGCAGATAGCGACAGCTAAGGATAGCTTTTTCATATGTGTGTCCTAGGTGTTTAGTATGTTGATTTCGACTACATTATAGAATGAAAGGGGTAAATTATCGAATGTTATGTTTTATTTTATCTTATGTATGTTGTTTTTGTTCTTGTAATGGGTAAATAATCTGTAATTTGTTTTTTTTAGGTTTTATAAATCCTATTTGCGAATGGTTTATTATCATAATTAATGAAATGTTTAACTAAAGTAATAAAAGTGACGACTTACATTAAATTTATACACAAATTCACAATACTGTCATATAATATCCTTCCAGAGGAAAGATGCTTATTTAAGCATCTTTTTTTGTGCCTGATATTTAAAACAGCGCAAACACACACACGGTATCCTTTGGAGAGAATTTTGAAATTACGTAACCTTTCACAGTTAAGCTTAGCAATAATTGCCACTTTTGCGACTACAACTTATGCTCAAGATGAAAAAACCACTGCAAAGCAGGATGCTTTTGAGAAAATCGAAATAACAGCACGTAAGCGCACCGAAAGTATTTTTGAATCCCCAACAGCGGTGACTTCAATCGGTGAAGATCTTATCGATAAAGCCAATATGAGTAATCTTGAAGACATAGGTAAATATGTACCTAACCTAAATATTACTCGTTATGGTGTGGGTAATGCAGCCCATGCATCTGTTTTTATTCGTGGCATAGGCTTACAAGATCACATCATCACCACAGACCCTGGTGTTGGTGTATACCTAGATGGCGTTTACTTAGGGCGTCAAATGGGTTCTAACTTGTCATTACCAAACGTTGAGCGTGTGGAAGTGTTACGTGGCCCTCAAGGGACTTTATATGGGCGTAATACATTAGGTGGCGCAGTAAATATCATTACAAAACAGCCCGGTGATGAAGGTATTTTAACAACGACAGCAAAAGTGGGCTCTCGTGGGCGCATCGCTGGCGATGTGTATTTTAATAATGCATTGACTGATGAGCTGAGTATGTCTGCCAGTGCATCTTACAAAAAACGTGATGGTGTAGGTAGAGCAATTAATTTAGCCAATCCTGAAAAAGAAATTGGCGAAGAACAAGAAACGAGCGGGCGCGTTGCACTAAAATGGCAAGCAAATAGTGATTTTTCAATGGTTTTCTCATTGGATGCTGTTGATAATGAATCGGGCCAATCACCTTACACAATCGAATTAACACAACCATTAGATGCAAGCGACCCTTTTAATGGCGACTTCCCACTATTAACAGCTGACATGCTACCTGCAAATCCAGATGATTTAGCATCAACGGTAGCAGGTATTGAATCAACGTCATATTCAGGTTGGGGTACATCGTTGAGTGCTGATTGGGCGATTAACGATATTTACTCGGCTAAGTTTATTTCAAGTTATCGTACGTCAGAATATGATGGCGGTTTGGATGATGATGCAACGGCGCTTAATTTATCAGAATTTCCAGAAGAGGGTGGCGCGGATCAATACTCGTTTGAAATTCAATTAAACGGTACATTTGCGGACATGGACTTTGTATCTGGCCTTTACTATTTCAATGAAGATGGCTTTACACGTTCAGGTCCTTTTGTATTTAGTCCTTGGAATACTCCGAATGGTTTATTAAATGATGGCGTATCAGCATCATTTGGAGACTACGGCTTCTTTGACGTAAACCAAGAAACCAACTCATATGCAGCGTATATAAATGCAAGCTATGACTTAACTGATGATTTAAGCATTGGTGGTGGTCTTCGTTATTCAAAAGATAAAAAAGCAGCGAATGCGGTATTCCCAAGTTTTTCTGAGCGTAAATACGTAACCGCTGATTTTGATGCAGTAACATGGGATGTAAACGCATCTTACCAACTTAGCAACAACATGAACGTATACGGTCAAATTCAAAAAGGTTATCAAACAGGGGGCTTTCCGCCTCGTCCATTTGGTGGGCCTGATCAATTCGTACCGTTTGATGAAACTAAAGCAATTAACTACGAGCTGGGTTTAAAAGGGCAGGTACATGAAAATGTATCTATGATGCTTGCTGTGTTTGTAACTGATTACACAGACTTGGCATTACCATTTTCTGATCCAACGGCTGGTGGTGGGTTTGTAACAATTGTTGAAAATGCAGGTGCTTCAAAAGCACAAGGTATTGAGCTTGAAACAACTATCGCAATTACAGATGATTTCACTATTCGCAGCGCTGTTGGTTATTTAGATTCTGAAATTACAGAGGTTGATGCTGGCGTACAAGGTATTGGTATCGGAGATTCACCGGCATTAACACCACGTTGGACTGTAATGGTTGCGCCATCTTACTTTGTTGACTTAAGTAACGGCGGCACAATTGCACTTAATGCTAACTATTCATACCGTAGTGATATGCAAGGTCAGTCAGTATTTAACCAAAGTGAGCAAATTGATTCGCGTGAGTTAGTCGGTTTTAATATTTCTTACCTTAATGCTTATGGCGATATGGAAGTGACATTATACGGCGAAAATGTGCTAAACGAAGTTTACGATGTAGGTCGTCTGCAACAATCGGGTTTTGTAGGCGTGATGCGCAGTAATGACCGCAGTGAATTTGGTATTAAGTTTAAGAAAGATTTTGAGCTTTAATTACTAAAAAAATCTGGTTTAAACATTAAAAGGTAAGCTTAGGCTTACCTTTTTTTGTGAATTTATAGTCGCAGTTCATTTTGTAATAGCGTGTAATAGAACTCGTAATTCTTTTTGACTAGCCTTAGCTTAATTTAGTTAAGGAATAAACAATTATGAAAAACGAACTTGATATAGCAATTGTTGGTGGTGGCGTGTCTGGTGTTTACAGTGCG
The DNA here is from genome assembly GCF_013002825.1 of Pseudoalteromonas sp. NEC-BIFX-2020_002. NCBI lineage: Bacteria > Pseudomonadati > Pseudomonadota > Gammaproteobacteria > Alteromonadales > Pseudoalteromonadaceae > Pseudoalteromonas > Pseudoalteromonas sp. NEC-BIFX-2020_002. The sequence goes on along the minus strand of NZ_JABEPJ010000011.1, from coordinate 9,666 downwards.
TGGAGGCTACAACAGCATGAAGGCAAAGCAAAACGTATAGCACTATTTGAATACAGTGACCGCATAGGGGGACGTTTATACAGTAAAACACTGCCCGGGTTACCGAATGTAGTTGCTGAGTTAGGGGGAATGCGTTTTATTCCTTCAGATCATGTCATGGTTAATGCATTAGTTAATAATCTGAACCTGAAAACGCAAGATTTCCCAATGGGTTCTTCTTTACCCATGTATCCTAATTCAAAAGATCCCGCTTTGAAAGATGTAAAAGCGGGCAGTGAAAATAATCTTTTTTATCTGCGCGGTCAATATTTTCGTTACCGAGATTTTGCGCAGTGCCCTGATAAAATACCTTATAACTTAAACGCATCTGAACGCGGCTTTGGCCCTGAGGATTTGCAAGTTAAGGTGATGAACTTAATTTGTCCTGGTTTTGCTGACATGAGTCTGTGTGAGCAAATGAAAGTGAAAGTATTTGGCAAAGAGATTTGGAAGTATGGTTTTTGGAATCTACTTGAGCGAGTACTAAGTAACGAAGCCTATTTATTTATGAAAGAGGCTGGCGGGTACGATGCTAATGTTGCTAATGCAAGTGCAGTTACTCAGCTTCCCGCAACAGAATACAGTGATGACACTGAGTTTCTCACTCTTACTGATGGATTCCAGGCACTGCCATTAACACTGTGCGCGCAGTTTAAAGCGTTACCAAGCTGTTTAGCCGAAGATGACAAAGTGAAAATGAATAAACGGTTAGTGAAAATTAACTATTTGGATGATCCTGATTATCGATATGAATTAATATTTCAATCAACGTGCACAGATCAATATGGCAAAACAGTTGATGACTTAACCGTCACTGATCAGGAAATTGTAAAAACGAAACGGTTAATTTTGGCAATGCCAAGACGTTCATTGGAGCTTATTGAGTCTGAGTTTTTTGCTGATCCATGGTTAAAAGAAAATATCCCCTCAGTACTTATACAAAAAGCGCTAAAAATGTTTATGGCTTACGAGCAGCCTTGGTGGCGAAGTTTAGGCCTAGTTGCAGGTCGTTCAGTGACCGACTTACCAATTAGGCAAACATATTATATGGGAACAGAGTGCGACCAAGCAGGCGGTTTACCAAATACAAATTCGTTATTGATGGCGTCATATAATGATATTGGCTCTATCCCCTATTGGAAAGGCTTAGAGTCTGGTGAGTTATATTCTGGTTACACACCAAGCTATGGATGTGAAGGTTATACCCCACAAGAAATAGTCCCTAAAAGCCAATGCCAAATAACCACTGGCATGGTGGAAGCTGCACACAGACAAATAGAAGCGCTTCATGAGCAAAAAGAATTAGCGATGCCGTATTCGGCCATTTACCAAGATTGGGGAGACGCCCCTTATGGCGGGGGGTGGCATGAGTGGAAAGCAAATTATCGTTTAGATGAAATTATGTGTCGTATGCGCCACCCTGTTGATAAAGAAAACATATATATTATTGGTGAGGCGTACTCATACGAACAAGGCTGGGTTGAAGGTGCATTAAATACAGCAGAATCAACACTTGAGGAGTTTTTTGATTTACCCACACCATGCTGGTTAGATCAAAAGCATAATTATCTACCTGTTAATTGCAATAAGACCTGCAAAGATCAAAGTGAAAAAGTGCAGCCTAATGCAAGCAGTAATACACTTAATGAAGTAACGAAATTTGCGTACGAAGGAATTAACCATGAGTACCAATAATTTTACAGTTGCTGACTATTTATTAACGCGCTTAAAAGAGCAAGGTCTAGAAAAAATATTTCAAGTACCGGGTGACTATGTACAGGAGTTTATGAGCGCACTTGATAAGTTTGATGGTATTGATGCGGTTGGTGACATAACGGAGCTAGGTGCAGGTTATGCGGCCGAAGGTTATGCTCGTTACAGAGGAATTGGCGCAGTATCGGTGCAATATGGAGTCGGTACATTAAGTGTTATAAACGCAATTGCAGGCGCCTATGTAGAAAGAAATCCTGTGGTGGTGATCACGGCTAGCCCATCAATTGATGATCGAAAAATTATCGCAGATACAGGCGCATTATTTCATCACTCAACGGGTAATTATAATTCAAACCAAGTCATATTTGAAAGTGTGACCGTGGCAAGTGGAATACTGTCAGATCCTGAGATGGCTCCAACTATTATAGATGCAGCATTAGCGTGTGCAATAAAAGAAAAAAGGCCAATTTACTTAGAAGCTTGGCAAAATGTCTGGGGGGCAGAATGCAAAGCACCCATGCAACCGCTGGTTATTACCGATTCACCAGCTAACCTAGGTATGCAAAAAACATTACTACAACAGACCATACAAAAGCTAGAAAGTGCAAAACAGCCAATAATTATGCTGGGGATAGAGATCGCAAGGTTAGGCTTACAAGACAAGGTAGAGTCACTTTTACATTTACTTAATATACCTTATACCACAAGCACATTGGCTAAATCGGTGATCAGCGAGCGAAGCGAAATTAGCCATAAATTATTTGTAGGCACCTATGCAGGCGAAGCCTCATTACCTGAAACGTTCGATTATGTGTCGCAATGCGATGCAGTTTTAGCGCTTGGGGTCATTTTTACTGATGACTACATCACGATGCTGACAAATCAAGGCTCTGATCTAATAAGAGTCAATATGGATGGTGCGCTTGTTGGTAACAGTGATCACTTTATTCATACCAGCCTAGCAGTATTTATTAATGAATTGATTGCGCATTTTTTGTGTTCATCAGCAGGCTTTAACGTGACGTTTTCAAAGCCCGACAATTTTGGCTTCAATGCACTGCCGCTCACTAAGCATAGCGATTTGTGCAGCCAAATTAGTTACGAAAGCTTCTTTGCTTTTTATCAACAAGAGTTAAATGAATCGAGTCCCTTAAAAAGATATAACCTTATTTTAGGTGAAAGCTCATCACTTTATATGGCTGCAAGATTGATTGGCATAGAAAAAAATCACTTCGTCAGTGATGCCGCATGGGGATCTCTGGGACATGAAACAGGGTGCTCTTTAGGTGTATCACTTGCAAATGATAACCGTAGTATTGTAATTGCAGGGGATGGCGGGTTTATGATGATGTGCCAGACACTTTCAACGCTGAGGCGTAATCACTGTAATACCGCTGTATTTGTAATGAGTAACGAGGTTTATGCTATTGAGCAATCATTTGTAGATATTTGCGCATTTACACCTGAAGGAAAATTTGCTCCTTTTGATGAATTACCTTCTTGGGATTACGAAGCGTTAGCTCAAGCTTACGGTGTTAAATATTTAAATGTCAATTCAGTGGCAAATCTACAAGATGCATTTAATATTTTATATGAAAATACATCAGCGCCTTACCTCATTAAAGTTGATATTGCACGTGATGATTTAGCGCCAGCAATTCAAACGCTTGCAGAGTCAGTAACCGGTCAAAAACGTGACGAGTGTTTATGTCACAAGGATAATAAAGGGAATATATGATGAATAACCAAAATACAGTTCATGAAGTTTCGCAACAGCCGCACGAACAGCTAAAAAGCGCCCAGAGCCTGATGGCAACTTATTGGAATAATACGCTAAGGTTGGTTCAAGCACTTAAGTCTTTGGATTTTAAAGATGATCAGCTGCTAACTCAAGCATCCCCATCAGTGTCTGAAACTCCAGGGTTAACAGGGTATCAAGCGCAAACCCTTATATTTAATACTCGTTTACGATTCAATCCTGCTGTTATTATAATGTGTGAATCAACAAAAAATGTAGCACAGGCATATAAGCAAGCTATTAGCTTGAACTTACCGATCCGCGTTCGTTCTGGTGGACACGACCATGAAGGGGAGTGTACGGGCACCGATGTGATTTTATTAGATTTGAGCCGATTAACAGATTTTAACGTTGATAAAGTTAACGGCGACTATATTGCTAGTATAGGCTCAGGTTATCGTTTTTTTCAGGTGGTGCCAAAGCTAGCTGATAATAACCCGCCATTGACAATACCTCATGGTACATGCGCAACAGTCGGTTTAGCTGGTTTTATTCAAGGCGGAGGCTGGGGACCATGGACACGTAGCAAAGGGATGTGCTGTGAGTCGCTGGTGGGGGCTACTGTTGTATTAGGTAACGGTGATATTGTTGAAGTAAACGAAAAATCCCATCAAGCTTTATTATGGGCATTACGTGGTGGCGGCGCCCTAAGTTACGGTATAGTGACCAACTTTAAAGTAAAAGCATTTGAGATCCCAGAAGAGATCCATCGCTTTGTAATAAACTGGAATACTAATGACGAGCATGCGCAACTCTTGCCCACGTTTGAGCTTTTATCGCAATGGGAAGACGTTATAAATAACGCAAGTACCGATATGCTGGTCGGCACTAATTTAAAAATTAATGCAGTTGCTGCTGAGCACGCGACAAGTGAAGTTAGAAAGTTATGCCACCCGAGCTCTATGTACGGCTATTGGCAGGGAAGTTGGCAGGCACTAGAAGAATTTGTAACAAACAACTTTAGCAATAGTACACCAGTACACCAAGGTACAGATACAAAAGCTAACTATAACAGTGCATTAATGAGTAATTGGTCACGAAACTCCCTTTACGATGTACTAAAGAATAAAATGCACGTAGGTAATTTAACGAATACCGATGGCATGCCATTCACTCCTGACTTTGATGCACCTGCACCACATAAATTAACATCTAAAGTTGTGAAAATTAGTGGTCTAAAAAAAGAAGGGAAAGATCAGTTAATTCAAAGTTTAACGTCAGATTTAATTAATGCGAAGAGTAGTGATTTAGGCCTGTTTAGTTACGTTACGCTCGGTGCTATAGCAGGTCCTTTCTATGATGAAATAAGCGAAGAAGAGCCAAACGCCCGCGTTGCATTCCCTTATTCAAAATCTCAGTACACTATTCAATATCAAACATGGTGGAATGAGTCGGTTGAGTTAAAAGAAAAAGGCCAAAATAATGAGGTCTACAATTATATCAATAGAGCAATGGACTGGATTGAAGTAAGCCGAGAGACACAAATTAATGGAACTGAGGGCGCGTTTATTAGCTTTAAAGACAGTGCAATCCCAACAAAAACGTACTTCCTTGGTAGTTATCAGCAACTTATTGATGTAAAAGAAGCATATTCAAAAGACTCTTTTAATCACCTAAGGTCACGTAAAACGATTATTTAATTTGGTCGAACCAAGTTTTATTTAAGCACTAAAAGCGCTGGTTAGCTAAAATGTCATTTTTGTTTTATTACAAAGCAAAAGTGGCATTTTTAACATCACATATCCCCAAACAATTGACGACCATAATATTGAAATTTTACTTTCGTTTATCCATAGAATCGCCATGTTAAGTATCTAGGGCGTGTTGACCTTTCGTGATTGATTTTGCAGCAGTCTATTTGGTATTTAGGCAAGGCAGCGCCTATGGTGTGTGGTTGCTCCCCATAAATAGGCGATAACGCAGTATAAATGCCAAACATGCGCTGCCCAAAGGGTTCTTCCTAAGGGTGATTAACTCTTTGTTACCTGCATAGAGGGTAGGTAAGATGTGTGAGCAGGACGCGGAAGCTTTGCTCGATTTTTACTTATTCTCACATGGATGTGAGCCAGTAGAATAACGCAGGAGCAGTTATCGAGCCCACTCGATTACAAACCTCGCGCCGCGATTAAATCGCCCCTAGATTGAACAAATTTCAATCCACAAAGGTCAACACACCCTAGCTTTCGTATGCTTATTTTATATTTACAGTCATTGTATTGAGAGAATATAGTGACGATATAAAAAATAAGGATCAGCATTAAAATGGAACATACGTTTTATTTACTCACGCGACAACAACAGCACGCTTTTCAATTAAAATTAGTGGGGTTATTTATTGTAGGCAACCTCGTTTTAGCAGGGTTGTTTTTTATGCTCTCAGTTTTATTTTTATCAATATTTGCTGTTTCAATCAGTCTTTCTGTATTTGCACCATTTATTGACATACCCAGCGGAATTAAAGCGGGTAGCCTTAAATATTATTCACCCTTGTTGATTGGTGAAAAAGTAAAAAATGCACGTTTGGTGCTACATGGCGGAAGTTTATTTGATTACTATTTTGTACTTAATTCAAAAGATAGCGCGCAGCAGCGCACTAAACAGGTATTTTCAGGCTACATTGAAGGGCTATTAACGCTGATAAGCGAGTATGAAAACCATCAGCCAACACACATTACTTTAAAAGCATCGAGTTATATTATTCATCCGCGAACAGCTAATAAACTCGGTTTACGCCAAGTTGAAACAGATCCGCTGCAACGTTTTATATTGTATTTTAATTTTATAAATTTAAGTTGTGCAATGTCGTTGATCAAAGGCAAATTCACTCTTGTTAATATGAAAAAAGTGTATACGTTTGAAGGGGATCTTGATGTGTTGATCACTAAAAAACAGTATTTAGGTAAGTTACAACAACGGATCAATACGGCTGAATAAACGTACATGCCATAAATACAGTACGGGCTAGGTGAATAAACACATAGCCCACAGGGAAAATATGTTATTAGTTGTTTTTCTCTTGCTCGCGTTTTTCACGTGCTTCACGTAATTCAGCTGCGAGTTCTTGCGCTTTTTGCTTGGTTTTCTCAGTGAGTTCACCAGCGGCTTCTTTACTCTCTAACCATGCATCAAGAGCGACTTCTTTACCGTCATCATACATATCTAGGCCTAGCTTTTTACTCTCACTAAGTAGCTCATCAAGCGATTCACCTTTAAATTCGTTAGTGGTTTCTTTTACATCATTCCATGCATCGGTGAGCGCTTCTTGAACGTCGGCTTTTGCTTCAGAGGCATCTTTTTTTACTTCGTTAGCATCTTCACAACCAGTTAATGCTACACAACCTAATAAAACTAAACTTGCTAATTTGTTCATATTTGTTCTCTAATAAAAGGATTGAAGCCTAAGAGTTTTTATCTTAGGTACGGTCATTATTAATGACAACGCAATAACAAGCAATATACAGGTAGAAAAATGAATATACCCCAAACAGCACGACTTAATTTTAAATTAATGGGCGAAAGAGATGCTCAGCTACTATTTTATTTAGACAGCGATCCAGATGTAATGCGCCACCTCACGCGTGGTAAAGTAAGCTCAATGCAAATGATTAAAGAGGTATTTATCCCTCGCTTGCAAGCCTACACTAATCCAGATAAAGGCTGGGGCTTATGGCAAGTAAATATTACTGACACTAATACATTTATAGGCTGGGTGTTGATACGTCCTATGGGATTTTTTACAGATGAGTCAAATTTTAGTGATATAGAAATTGGTTGGCGATTTAAGCAACTAAGCTGGGGAAAAGGATACGCAAGCGAAGCGGCTAAAGCAGTGGCAGAAGTCATAGAAAAACAAGCCGGTGTCACCGCATTGAGTGCAACAGCCCTAAAAGACAATATTGGTTCAATTAAAGTAATGCAAAAACTAGGAATGCAGTTTATTAAGCAATACATTCATACTGACGAAAATGGTGATTTACCAGCGGTACTCTATCGCAAAAGTATTGAGATTGAGTAATAGTAGTTTGACCGTATCACGCACAGAGTGTATTAATAAAATAATTAAAAAATAAATACAACAAGGAATTAATTATGTTTTTAGGTGCTAGGCATTTACTGCTATTGAGTGCAGTAGTTATTCAATTACAAATGAGCGTGTTAGCAAATAATACCAAGCTGGCTCAAGCGGCCGTTGCAATGCCAGATAGTTATAGCAGTGATACGGCACGTGTTATTTTAGAGCTTGGCGGAAATGCTGTAGATGCAGCAATTGCAGCGCAGTTTGTGTTAGCCGTTACTTTACCTGAGGCTGGGAATATCGGCGGCGGTGGCTTTATGTTGATTCAAAAAGACGGCAAAGGAGACTTTATTGATTACCGCGAAACAGCACCCAGCGCAGCTCACCGAGATATGTACTTAGATAAGCAAGGTAACGTCATTACTAATAAGTCAGTATACGGGATCCATGCCAGCGGCGTTCCCGGAAGTGTTGCAGGCATGTGGTTAGCGCATCAAAAACATGGCACACTCAATTGGGACGTATTAGTTGAGCCAGCAGTTAAGCTAGCCGAACATGGATTTATAGTGCATCCAAAGCTTGCTAGTAGCATAGAGCGTTATATTGCACGGATGGCTAAAAAAGAGGTATCTATTAACTTTGCTGATTATTTCTCCAGTGCTAAGGCGAATAAAAACTTCAAACAACCTGAGCTAGCAGCCACATTAAAGCGTATTCGTGATAAAGGCCAAGCAGGGTTTTATGAAGGTGAAACAGCAAAAATTATTGCTGACTTTATGTCTGAGCACGGTGGCATTATTACACAAGCAGATTTAAAAGCGTATCAAGCTAAATCAAGAGTCCCTATGAAATCAGCGTGGAATGGTTATGAAGTACTTACTTCGCCACCACCCAGCTCTGGTGGCATCGCTATTTTACAATGGCTTAAAATGTATGAGTTAACAAAACCTGCGAAAGGGCTGGAGCATAATTCAGTAGGGTATATTCATTTATTAGCCGAAATAGGCAAACGCGTGTTTGCTGATAGGGCAGAGTATTTAGGCGATCCCGACTTTTTTGATGTACCAAAAGCGGCGTTAATTGCCAGTGATTACCTTAAAAAGCGTAGCAGTACGATAACGCTAGATAAAATATCAACGACTGAAAACATTAAACCCGGTTTATATGAAAGCGAACAAACCACACACTTTTCAATTGTTGATAAGTGGGGCAATGCAGTATCGAATACCACCACGATTAATTTAGGATACGGCAGTGGCGTAGTGGTTGCAGGTGCAGGCTTTTTACTTAACGACGAAATGGACGACTTTAGTGCAAAACCAGGGGTAATGAATGTATTTGGCGCGCTCGGCGGCAAAGCCAATGAAATACAGCCTCATAAGCGTATGCTCAGCTCAATGACGCCAACCATCTTACTCAAAGACAATAAAGTAAAAATGGTCACTGGCTCACCGGGCGGCACCACGATTATTAGCTCAGTGTATGAATCTATTTTAAATGCGGTGGAATTTAATATGAGTGCGGAACAAGTGGTAAACAGCCCGCGTTTTCATCACCAACTTTGGCCTAAAAACGTGATCCGTCATCACCCAGGTTTAGATATAGAGGTTATTAAAGCACTTGAAAAAATGGGCTATACACTCAATGAACGCCGTTTTGGAGATATGCACGTGATTATTGAACGCAACGGCAAACTCGACGCAGGCTCTGAAGCATCAGGGCGCGGAAAAGCGGTGGTGTTTTGAGGTAGCAGCGGTAAGCGGTAAGTTTTAAGGTTGCTCGGTTTCAGTATCTTCCATGGAGCTTGAATGTTGCATATTATTAAAACGGATATAGGCAGCTATCCAAAACAGATAAGCTTCAATAGTGCTCTTAGCATACCGCTTGCTATACATATGATCTTTAATCATGCTTAGAAAAAGAGATTTCATAAATAATATTCAACTTCCAAATTGAACTGTATGTATAGGGCTATGTTGTAGTTGAGTGTGGGTATTAAAAATTCATATCATAATGCCTCTTTTATCCATGTTTGATCTGAATACTCAGTGTTATCTTCCATAAACCTAAACCAGCTTAAATAATTCTCAATGTAGTCTGT
>NZ_JABEPJ010000060.1:0-501 GCF_013002825.1 Pseudoalteromonas sp. NEC-BIFX-2020_002 | reverse complement strand
GGGTCCATTTTTCTTCCAACGTACTGTTAATTCAAGTGGTTGACTTGCGAATTTATCGAGTAACGTTTTGAGTTTAATATTCTTCTCTTTGAGTTCTATACCCGCGCAATAAGCTGATGTAACGATTGGGTTGATGTTTTTATTTGCTCTGACCAAAAAATAGCCGCCATCTTGGGATACTTGCTCAAAGTAATCTAAGTCAAAATACCCTGCATCAGCAAGTAATAACGTATCTTCAAGTGTATGACTACCTGGTAAAAAGGCTCGCTCAGTTTCAACATCAGGACGAATATCTATTTCACAAGGCTGTTCGTTAAATAGGTCATAGGTAACATGCAACTCGATTGCGGCAGGGCTTACAGCAGTAAAGCGACCAGCAAAAACCTGAGCTAATTCATCATGTAGAGCAAATGAAGAGCCATCTTGTAATAACACGCGTTGTATTCCACGCTGGATAAAAAAGGTTTTATCCAGCGTGTTTAGAGTTAATTTAGACATCGC
>NZ_JABEPJ010000059.1:0-514 GCF_013002825.1 Pseudoalteromonas sp. NEC-BIFX-2020_002 | reverse complement strand
TCAATTACTCAGCTGAAATTACTGTATCTGTGGTTTTATCATCACTCAGTAAATATCTATCAAGCCACTGCTCTTGCTCCCAAAGTACATGCAGCAAACTCTTACGAGCACGATATCCATGCGCTTCGTATGGCAACATCACTAAACGGGCATCTTTGCCTAACCCTTTTAGTGCGGCATACATACGCTCGCTTTGCATTGGGAAAGTGCCGTGAGATTAAAGGCGGGATCTTCTTGTTGAGTGAGAGTAATAAAAACACGGTATCAAACCGCGTTTTTATTACTTGAATTCAATTACTCAGCTGAAATTACTGTATCTGTGGTTTTATCATCACTCAGTAAATATCTATCAAGCCACTGCTCTTGCTCCCAAAGTACATGCAGCAAACTCTTACGAGCACGATATCCATGCGCTTCATAAGGCAACATCACTAAACGGGCATCTTTACCTAACCCTTTTAGTGCGGCATACATACGCTCGCTTTGCATTGGGAAAGTGCCGTGAGATTAAAGG
>NZ_JABEPJ010000010.1:0-203311 GCF_013002825.1 Pseudoalteromonas sp. NEC-BIFX-2020_002 | reverse complement strand
GCGGGTCATTAGCTCAGTTGGTAGAGCAGTTGACTTTTAATCAATTGGTCGATGGTTCAAATCCATCATGACCCACCATCTTTTATTCATTATGAATAACAGCATGGCTCATCGGCGGATTTACGCAGTGTGATTAACAGCATCAAATGTTAAGCAGGCATATCAGAGCGGGTCATTAGCTCAGTTGGTAGAGCAGTTGACTTTTAATCAATTGGTCGATGGTTCAAATCCATCATGACCCACCATCCTGATATTTTTACTGCGATAAGTTTATTCCCACGCCTCGTTTCAAGATTTTTGTATTTCACACATAAAATGCTTTTCAATCAAAAATTATCTATCTCTTAAATATAAATGCTTTAATCAAATCGGTATTACCGAGCACCACTGTTATTTAGTTTTATATTCTCGTATAATTCACTCTATAAATGCACTGTAGATTAAGTGGTCGAGAAATGAGTTTAGCTCAAACTATTATGCCTGAAGGTTATATCTTTCCTCCTAAACCAGCTCCATTGAATAATGAAGAGCAAGCGCAATACAAAGCACGTATCAAACAATTGCTGATTGATAAAAATGCGGTATTGGTTGCCCATTATTATACTGATCCTGAAATTCAAGCCCTTGCTGAAGAAACCGGTGGTTGTGTTGCTGATTCGCTAGAAATGGCGCGTTTTGGCGCCAAGCACGATGCCGACATGATCATTGTAGCGGGCGTGCGCTTTATGGGGGAAACAGCAAAAATACTGACACCTAATAAAACCGTTGTTATGCCAACATTGGCTGCCACATGTTCGCTCGATATTGGTTGCCCAATTGATGAGTTTTCAGCGTTTTGTGATCAGCACCCTGATCGAAAAGTTGTTGTGTATGCAAATACCTCTACTGCTGTTAAAGCACGTGCAGATTGGATTGTTACCTCATCGTGTGCACTTGAGATTGTTGAACACCTTGATGAAATGGGTGAGAAAATTATTTGGGGCCCAGATAAACACCTAGGCGCGTATATTCAAAAGAATACTGGCGCAGATATGATCATGTGGAATGGCGCATGTATTGTTCATGATGAGTTCAAAACAAAAGCACTAAAGGACATGAAAGCGCTTTATCCTGATGCAGGCGTATTAGTTCACCCAGAATCTCCGTCCGAAATTGTAGACCTAGCAGATGCTGTTGGCTCAACGAGTCAGCTGATAAAAGCAGCACAAACAATGGATAATAAAAAGTTCATTGTTGCAACAGACCGCGGTATTTTTTATAAAATGCAGCAGTTATGCCCAGATAAAGAATTTGTAGCCGCACCAACAGCAGGTGAGGGCGCAACCTGTAAAAGTTGTGCACATTGCCCATGGATGGCAATGAACGGCCTTAAAGCGATTGAGGAAGCATTACTAGATGCAACAGGTAAAGAAGTATTTGTAGATATGCAGCTACGTGAGGGCGCACTTAAGTCGCTTAATCGTATGCTCGACTTCTCAGCTTCACTACAACGTTAAGCCAAGTTAAACAGAAAAGGCCGCTGATATCACTATTAGCGGCCTTTTTGTTTGTTTACTAGGCAGTTAAAGCACAAATAAGAAAAACACCTTGCACCACTGGACGCTATTTCATACTATTACGCCGCGTTACCAAATGGTAACCTGCGGAGGGATGGCTGAGTGGCTGAAGGCGCACGCCTGGAAAGTGTGTTTAGGTTTATCCCTAACGAGGGTTCGAATCCCTCTTCCTCCGCCACTATTCAATATTAGGACGCCTCATGGCGTCCTTTTTTGTGCCAGTTTAAATGCTTTCGTGGTAAATATGAGTTACAACTTACTGGCTTTAGGGTCAAGCTAGTGAGTTTAAACACTCATTCGGTGCTAAATTTATCCTGTAGGCTTTAAAAGCGTTTAGGATAAATTTCTACCGTAATTATAGGCTGTAGGAATTTAAAACTAATCAATACAGATAACTTGATTACGTCCAGATTCTTTAGCCTTATAAAGAGCGAGATCGGCTTGCTTAACGAGATCCTTATAGTCGCTTTGGTGCTGATATTCAGACACACCTAAAGAGACTGTTACAGTGAGCGTGTGTGTTTTATGAGTAAGCTTAATATCACTTATTGCCAAACGAAGTTTTTCAGCTAAGTGGCTAGCTTGCTGTTTATTCGTTTCAGGTAAGAATATCAAAAACTCTTCTCCTCCCCAACGAGCTACTTTATCCATACTAGAAAGTGTTTTGAGTGTAATTATTGTGTAAAGGCTTTACGAAGAGGTTTATTGAACTGTCATTAATTGAAAAGCAGTAGTATAAATTAATCGTACAAAGCGGCTTGTTGCCGCTTATGTTTATAACGTTAAGAGATTAATAACGTTTTTTAGGTGCTTTTAGCTGTGAGTCAAACTCATCAGGGAATAAGATGGTGCCGTCATCGTCTTCCGTTGGGAATACGGCAATCAACAAATCATCTTCTTCAAGGCCCGGTGTCCAACGAGTACGCCAATCTTGCAGATTAATAGCTTTAGCTGTACAGTTTTCCCATTCGCCTGTTGCCCAAGCTTCAGCATAAATACGTTCCGGCCAAACTGGTACGCAATCATCGTCTTCATTTGCTAACATTACGCAGCCATCGTCGTCGTTTAAAATCCATATTTGCTTGTATTCTTGAACGGTTTCAAACATAAACGCCAGTCGTTTTTTTGCTCCTAGATTCAGGGTCAACTCGAACTTTTCATTTGCAGCGGCGGTTGCATCATTCATATATAAATTCACTTTTGATTGGCTTGGTTATGTATTAAGTATATTGACTAATATGACAACGTGTCGATCAGTCAACATTTTATTTAATGGCATTGAAAATATCATCTGCAAGTAATGCTAATGCATCGGCATCGCGATTAGTTAAAGCATAAGTTCTTAATCCGTATAAACTCATTGCAAAAAAACGTGCAAGTTGTTGAGCGCTTCGCACATTTTGGATCTCATTTTGACTTTTTGCACGAGAAAATTGCTGGGTAAGGGCATTTTCATAAGCATTTAAATTGGCACTAAGTACCTCATTAATTTGTGCATCTTGACCTTCAACTTCGCTAATGCTTTTAGTGAGCAAGCAAACTTTCATGGCATCGCCAGTGATACATTCGCTGACGATAGAGTCTATATAGCATCTTAAATTGGGTAATACCGGTTGGGTAGGGCAAAAAAGCGCGGTAAATTGTTCGTTACGATCGGTTTGGTATTGTTCAATTGCAGCTAAAAAAATGCCTTTTTTATTACCAAACGCAGCATACAATGAGCCCGGATGCAGTAATGTTACCTGGGTTAACTTTTGCATACTGGTTTTGGCATAGCCAAATTGCATAAACGCAAGCATGGCTTGACGCAATACAAATTCGCGGTCAAATTCGGCGACTCTCATGGCACTCTCATTTACTATTAATGAGCATAGTTTACTTAATCTTGAACAAATATTCAAAAAAGGGTTGAATATTTATGTGCACGCCCTTATCTTGAATGTACACTCAAGATAAGGATTAACAATAATGACGACTGAATTACTGCTTCCGTTTAAACTAAACAGCACAATAGAATTAAAAAACCGTATATTAATGGCGCCACTAACGCGTTGTATGGCAGATGAAAACTTAGTACCAACTCAAGCTATGGTTGAATATTACGCACGCCGTGCCGAAGCTGGTTTGATTATCAGCGAGGCGACTATTATTCGCCCTGACGCACAAGGCTACCCAAATACACCGGGGTTATTTACAAGTGAACAAATTCAAGGTTGGCAAAAAGTAACTGATGCTGTGCATGCAAATGGCGGTAAAATTTTTGCTCAGCTTTGGCATGTTGGCCGTGTGGCACATCCGCATTTTTTTGATGGAGAAGTGCTAGCCCCATCTGCAATTGGTATTGAAGGGTCTGTACCACGAATGCGTGAACTGACGTATCAAACTCCAAAAGCAGCGACGTCTGAAGATATTCAATCATTGATAGCAGATTATGCAAAGGCCGCTGAAAATGCAGTTGAAGCTGGATTTGACGGTGTAGAGATACATGGTGCGAATGGTTATTTGATTGATCAGTTTTTACATTATGCGGCCAATGAGCGTGAAGACGAATACGGTCAAACACCAGAGAATATGTCGCGTTTTGCGCTTGACGTTGTTGATGCAGTTATAAGTGCTATAGGGACAGATAAAACGGCATTACGTTTATCGCCGGGAGCTTACTTTAATATGAGTGAAGATAATCGCGATAAAGCAGTATTTGATTATTTGTTAGCGCAATTAAACACGCGCCAGTTAGCTTATTTACATGGTGGTATTTTCGACGATAGCATGCGTTTTGCAAGTCTTGAAGATATGACAACATCTGAGTACCTTAGAGCTAATTATAGTGGCACATTGGTTGGTGTTGGTAGCTATAGCTTCGAGAGTGCAAAAGATGCGATTGAAGAAAATAGATTTGATCTCATCGCAATCGGGCGTCCGTTTATAGCTAATCCAGACTACGTCAGTAGAATTTCTCAAGGTAAAGAGTTGGTTGCATATGATGATGCAATGCTAGCAGAACTAATATAAACATTTTGGCGTAACGAAGGTTACGCTACCTTAATACAAAATGATGATTTTACACGTGTGAAATCAATCATTCGCCTTTTTTTTATTAAATACTTTATACTCTCTTTAATAACCAGTTTAGAGAACGTAAATTGTTGGCTATAAAGCACATTAATGGCGTATTTACGCAGTTTGCTCATTCACGCTATATATTATCATTGCGCGAAGCGTTTATTGCGTTGCTCCCATATTTTGTGTGTTCTGCATTAGCCATTTTAGTGCTTAATGTTGCGGTAAATTTTTCGTTCATAACATCAGCCGACTTTATCTACAAGACGGTACAGCAAAGCTCTCTCGTTATTTTAACCTTATTTCCTGTTATGGTTGTTATTTCTGTTGGTTACCATCTTTCTAAAAACCTAGGTAACAGCGCCGTTGTTGGTAGTATATTAGGACTGGTCACATTTTCCATTCATAGTGATTTTTTAATTTTTTCAGATGGTATTTTTACGGTAGATGGTACTGGTGCCTCAGCTTATGCGGTGTTGGTTCCTTCATTAAGCAGTTATTTATTGATGCTAGGGCGTAGGTTTATACCTATGTCATTTTTTGATTTACCACTACTGAGTGAGTTTTTAAAAGAAAAACTGTTACTTATTTTACCTTTTGCATTTGCTTTTTTCGCATTATTTTTGATCCTCCCAATCATAGAAAGCGTTTTGCATTTCGTCGTAGTATATTTAGTCCCAGTGGATAGCCAAAGTAGTGTGGCGTTACAACTATTTAACCGAATGCTTATAATACATGGCTTTTGGTTCTTCGGTGTGCATGGTGACAATGTGTATTCTATGATGTTTGAACAAACATTTATTAGCAAAGATATTTTCCCAGGCTTGTCGGCACAAACCTTTTACGATACTTTTGTGTTGATTGGTGGCACTGGAGGTTTTATAGGATTAATTGTTGCCTCATTCTTTTTGGCCAAGGGGAGTCATGAAAAGAATATAGCGCGCATATCACTCCCTTTTTCATTGTTTAATTTTTGCGAAATAATTTTATTTGCGCTACCAATTTTTTTAAATCCATTGTTACTGATCCCGTTTATTTTAGTCCCTTGTTTTAACTTTGTGGTTAGCTATGCAATGATTTCAGCGGGCGCGGTGGGTTACCAAGATGTCAGTATTAGCTGGATGACACCCACTATAATCAATGGCAGTATGGTCGGTACAGATCTGGTTGCGCCTATTTTACAAGTATTTTTAATTATCTGTAACGCATGTATTTATTACCCATTTTTACGTTTAAGCAGTGAGCGAAATAACTACCAATTAGCGTTTAATAAATTGAGTAGTAAACTTAATATGAGTGAACGCTTTGCGGCTAAATCTGAGCAACGCTTTATAGAGCAGCAACGCCAAAGTAGTGTTTCTTCTGCGCATTTAACACACGTTTTAAATACCATATCACAGTCACGCTTAGCGCTTTATTATCAGCCTCAAATAGATATACAAACAGGTCATGTAAATGGCTACGAAGGATTATTAAGATTAATAAAAAGAGATGGTTCGATCACCGGGCCTTACTTTCTAGAGACGCTAGTCGCACATAAACAAACAGACATAATAGACCGTTGGGTGATTGAGCAAGCCCACCGAGATTTAATGCAATGGAGCAATGTTGGGTTTAAACCAACAATTAGTATTAACGTTAATCCAGACGTATTAACGAATAAATCTATGATCAATAAAATATGTGATTTATTTATCGATTTTCCTGATCAACTAAAAATTGAAATCGTTGAATCTAGCTATTTAACTCAGCAAACACTTGTAACAGAACATATTGAAAAGCTGAGGGAAAATAATATAGAAACGGTACTTGATGATTTTGGTACAGGTTATTCAAGCTTATCTATGCTTGCTAATCTTCCTGTGAAGCATGTAAAACTAGATAGGCAATTTTTATTACAATGTGAGCAACCCGCAGGGCGAGTGTTATATCAACAAGTGACTCAGATATTTGCAAAGCTTGGCTTTTCTGTTGTTGCAGAAGGGATTGAAACAGAAGCTGAGTTAGCGTGGGTTAAAAGTTTAGGGATCGAAACTGCACAAGGGTGGTTATACGCCCCCGCATTACCTAAAAATGAGGCTCAGCATTTTGTGCCAAAGCCGATTGAATAGGGCGTGTTTATTTTTGAAGTAGAATTTCAGCTCTGTGTTTGGTTTTTACTTAAGCAACTTGATTGTAAACTTTACGCAGCGATGCAATCGCTCCTAGATTGAAGCAGTTTTAAGAATTAAAGCTCAAAACGGCCCACCTTCTTTATTTATGCCATAAATAAGACACACTAGTTTCATTTTTTCGTAAGATAAACGCCCCTTTTTTGTCATCAAGCATCGCCATACTGTTCCCGCATACACAATAACAATTGCAAATGGGACAATAATGCGCACTCTTACTAAAAAAACATCTCTTAGCTTGGCACTTGCTTTAGCTTTTTCTTCAATGGGTTATGCAAATGAGGCTGAGATTGAAGAGATCACCGTCGTCGCAAAACCGACCAGTTATGCCAATAATGTAATTGAACCTGCTATGCTAGAGCAGCAAAGCTCAGTATCAAGCGTTTTGTCAGTGATTGATAATTTGCCGGGGATCAGCATTAACGAAGGCGATGCATTCGGTGGTGATGATTGGTCAACCACGATCACAATGCGTGGCTTTAGTATTGACGGAAACCAACAACAATTGGGTATGACGATTGATGGTATTCCAAATGGTGGGTCTAATTATGGTGGTGGTGCAAAAGCGAACCGTTACCTTGATAGCGAAAACTTAGCGACAGTAGAAGTCGGCCAAGGGACGTCAGATATTGCCTCGGCGTCATTAGAAGCGCTAGGCGGTACGTTTAATTTTGTGAGTAAAGATCCAACCCTTGAGCGCAATACGACTTTTGCTTATACGCAAGGAGATCACAATGCGACGCGCTTTTATATAAAGCATGACACAGGGACCTTGTTCGATAATACCCAAGCTTACGCTAGTTATTCACAAACAAATACCAGCCGCTGGATAGGTGATGGCAGCAATGGTGGTAAAGATAACCAGCACGGCGAAATAAAGTTTGTATCAAACTTTTCAGCACTGACAGTGACAGGGCGTTTATCTTACGACGATGTAAGTGAAACAAACTATAACAGTGTGAGTTTAAAGCAATTTGCACAGACACCAGATTGGGATCAATTAACGTGGAATTGGACCGGTGTGCCGCATTTTGATCAAATGTTTGCAGAAGGTTGGGGCACATTACGTGAAAACACTTTAGGGTATGTAAAGTTTGAATATGCCATTTCACCGTCGTCATTACTCACAGTTAGCCCGTATTATCATAAAAACTCGGGACGCGGTGATTGGATCCCGCCTTATTTAACATCCCCTGTTGATACTGATGGTAAGCCAACAACACAAGGCGGTAAAAATGCTGGGTCATACGGTTTTGCAGACAGTCAAGGTAACCCACTCACACCTGATGCAAACTGCAAAGAGACGCTAAGCTGGCCATGGGATTCAGGCACGGGTTTAAACCCTGCTTGTTATCCAGATACGGCCACACCTGTCATGTCATATCGACACACTCATTACAATAAAGACCGTTTAGGTCTTACTGCTGATTACAAGTTGACTTTGGGTATGCACGATATTGAAGCAGGTATATGGTTTGAGCAAACTGATCGTGATGAATCGCGTGATTGGCATAAAGTGATTGACGCGCGTATTTATCATCATTTTGATAGCACACCTTACTGGACTCAGTATAAAAATACTTTTGAAACAGATACTTTCAAGTGGTACATCCAAGACGCAATGACGGTGGGTGATTTCACATTTAATATTGGTGCCAAACAATATTTAGTCGAACTGCAGAAGTATGATCATTTTGAAGCAGTACGATCAGATAAAATAAACAGCGATTCAGATGTATTATTTAGTGCCGGCGCATTGTATCAACTAAACAATAGCACAGAGTTATTTGCAAGTTTTAGTGAGAATTTCTCGGCAATTAAAGACGGTGTACTTGAACGTGATGGTTCAACGCTAAATGAAATCAAACCAGAGACGGCCGAGAATATTGATTTTGGCGTGCGTTACAACGCGGATCGCTTAAGTTTAACTGCAACGGCTTATTCAATCGCATTTGATAATCGTATTACTTTTATAGCACCTGGTAGCGGTAGTGATGGCATCGATTACACAGTAGGAACGAATGGCTCATACATTAATGTTGGCGGCATTGACTCACAAGGTGTTGAGTTATCTGCAAGCTATATGCTGACAAATGAGTGGAACATTTATACCTCTTACACTAGTAATAGCTCAGAATACGCATCGCATGATCCAAGTGCTTATGATGCAAACGGGGTGATCCTTAAAGATGAAGATGGTAATGATGTGTCGCCAAGCTTTAAAAAAGGGGACGATGTAATTGATTCGCCAAGTGATATGTTTGTAATCTCTACAGACTACTACAGTGGGGATTTTCGTTTTGGTATATCAGCTAAGTACACGGGTGAACGCTTAGGTGCATTTTTAAATGAGCAAACTCGTGCTCGTAACAACGTTGATGGTTACACAGTACTAGATATCAATGCAGGCTATGCGGCAGACGTTAATGCAGGGCCATTTAAATCGATAGATATTGCTTTTGCTGTGACTAACGTGACTGATAAACAGTACTTATCTGGTGGTACAGGTAATGGCTCTACGTACTTTATTGGCGCACCGCGAACTGCAGCGCTGACATTTACAGCAACATTTTAATACCTAAATTCAAGATAATAAGAAACCCATCAATGATGGGTTTTTCTATAAGGAATAATATGAAACGTATCATATCGCTGTATTTGTTCATTGTATGCGTTGTTGTCAGTAAGGGGATCTGCGCCAGTGATAATGTCGTGCTGGTAACGCTTGATGGTGTGCGCTGGCAAGAAGTGTTTAATGGCGCAGATGAAAAGCTCATCAACAATACTGATTTTGTTAAAAATCCAGAGCAATTAAATAAAATGTTTTGGCACAAAGAGCCTCGTATTCGCCAAAAATTGTTAATGCCATTCATTACCCAGCAGGTTGCTAAACAAGGGGTGATCATCGGTGATAGAAATAATGGCTCGAGGATGTCGGTCGCTAACCCATGGTATTTTTCATACCCTGGGTATAACGAAATTCTAACTGGGAGTGTTGACGAAGAGATCAACAGTAACGATAAAGTTGTCAATCCTAATAAAACAATTTTAGAGTTATTACATCACCAACCTAAATATAAAAACAAAACGGCCTTATTTGGTAGCTGGGATGTATTTCCGTTTATTGTCAATGCAAAGCGCAGTGGTGTTTATGTTAATGCTGGGTTTATGCCAATTGACGATGATTTATTTGCTGACGCAGCCCTATTAAATGCGTTACAAAAAGAGATCCCAAGTCCATGGCACAATGTACGATTAGATAGCTTTACGTATCGTTTTGCTAAAGCTTACATGCTGGCTAAAAAACCAAAACTATTGGTGATTAGTTTAGGTGAAACGGATGATTTTGCGCACGATGGTCATTATGATCACTATCTAAAATCTGCAAAGCAAAGTGATGCGTTTATACAGGATTTATGGCAAACCATTCAGTCAACCCCAGGCTATCAAAACAATACAACGCTTATTATTACCACAGATCATGGTCGTGGCAGTAACGCTAATGATTGGCAACATCACAGTTCAAAACAAGCAATGGCGCAATCTGAGCAAGGTAAAAAAGCATTTCCTGAAGGAATTGTTGGTTCAGAACACATTTGGCTTGCAGCCATAGGCCCAGATATTAAACGCCAAGGGTTATTAAAAACCACAACGCAGCTTAAGCAAAAACAAATAGCAGCCACAATTTTAAAAGTGCTTGGCCAAAACCCGTATCGTATAAACCCAACTATGGCAGATGCAATTGATGAGGTATTAAAATGAAGCAACTAGCTAAGGCGGTTGTGTTGCTGAGTGTATTTATGAGTTTTACAGTATTGAGTAATACGGCAAAGCTAGTAATGCAAAACACACCACAAAAAATATTGTTTGGTTCGTGTGGGCATCAAGACAAAGACATTCCTATTTTTGATGCTATTAATAAAGAAGAGGGAGATCTTTTTATTTTTTTAGGTGATAACATTTATGGTGATACTAACGACATGACAGTATTAGCCGATAAATACCAGCGATTAGGCGCAAAATCAGGGTTTAAAACCTTAACAGCTAAAACGCCGATAATAGCCATGTGGGACGATCATGATTACGGGCAAAATGATGCAGGTAAAGAATACCCGCACAAAGAAGCATCTCGTCAAATCATGCTTGATTTTTGGCAAGAGCCAGCAGGTTCAAAACGCCGAACACGCCCTGACGGGATTTATACATCGTATATGTACGGCGCAGGGGATCAAACAATTCAGGTTATCATGCCAGATTTACGTTGGAACCGTGATACGTTAAACCATGTTAGTGAACTTGAATATTACACAAAGCGTAAATTAGCCAATCAAGGACCTTACAGTCCTTCGACAGTTAAAAATGCATCTATGCTTGGCGAAACACAATGGCAATGGCTTGAGAAGGAGCTAATAAAGCCCGCGAAGATAAAAATAATAGCCTCAAGTTTGCAGCTTTTACCTGATTTTACAGGGTGGGAGTCATGGGCTAATTTTCCAAACGACCGCGCGCGTTTATTTACGTTGATTAAAAAGCATAAAGTAAATGGTGTGATCATCATCAGTGGCGACACCCACTGGGGAGAGATATCTCAATATACCGAGCAACTAGATTACCCGTTAACTGAAATGACCAGCTCAGGGTTAACAGAAAAATGGAAAGATGTGAGCCCAAATAAACACCGCGTTGGGGATTATACACACGAAGTAAATTACGGCGATTTAAGTATTGATTGGCTAAAAGCTGATCCCGTTATTTCGCTGAGCTTAAAAGGTATTGAGGGCAAAGTGATAATGCAAAGTCAATTTTCATTGTCGAGTATTAGCCCTTATAAATAAGTAAGTTCGCACAGTGCGACAATGCTCTGTGCGTTTAAATTTAAAGCTAACCACCTGATTTATTAATGCCAATTTGCGACAATGGCTACCCCTGTAATTGAAAATATCTTACACTGTTTTTATCTCAAGCAAGGACAGTGTCGCAATGCTAAATATTATTCAATCTAATCGTATGGAAGCACTCCAAGCGCAGTTTCATCACCTTTTAAGCGTTAACCCATTACAAAGCCCATTCGATAAAGAAGTGGTGTTGGTGCAATCGCCGGGTATGTCGCAGTGGCTTAAAATTGGCTTAAGCGAAAGTTTAGGAGTGGCGGCACAGGTAGACTTTCCGCTGCCGTCGAGTTTTATTTGGCAGTTGTATCAGCAATTATTGCCTAATGTACCAAAAGAGTCGGCTTTTAATAAGCCAAACCTTGCGTGGAAGCTGTTTGCCATTTTACCTAATTGCATAGATGAGCCATTATATTTACCGCTCAAAACCTATTTAGAAGGTGACATGGATGGTCAAAAAACCTTTGCCTTATGCGAAAAAATAGCCGATGTGTATGACCAATACTTAATGTATCGACCGCACTGGATTGCCACATGGGATAGTGGTAAAGATGAGCTTGACGATGTTGATGTCGGTATCGCGCCGTGGCAGCCTGATCTGTGGCGTAAAATTGTTGCGCAAAGCAAAGCGCTTGATCAAAGCCAATTTCATCGTGCGAATATGCAGGGACAGTTACTAGCCGCGCTTGAAAAAATGGACAGCCGTTTATTACCAAAGCGGATTAGCTTATTTGGTATTTCTGCAATTGCCAGTTCACAGCTCGACGTGTTTGATGCATTGAGTAAAAAAACCGAGGTTTTTTTATTCTTCTTTAATCCCAGTGAGCATTACTGGGGCGATATTATTGATGAAAAAACGGCGGCAAAAATTGCAGCTAAATATGCAAAAATGCCCCTGCTCGAAGCACAGCAAAAAAAGCATACCCAACCAGATGAAGATTATTATTTTATCGGCAACCCCTTGCTATCATCGTGGGGAAAGCTGGGTCGCGATTATTTTGAGCAACTCATTCAACGCGATGCCCGTTGGATAGATGGCTTTATAGACGTATTTGACAACACCTTACTTGGGCAAGTACAAAGTGAAATTTACCAGCTCGCATTTAAAGGTGAATCGCTCACTGATAATAAAGCGTGGTTTATAAACAACGAAGGTAAGTTGCCCGTTAGCACCAGCGACACCAGTATAACATTGAGTGATTGTCACACCCCGCTCAGAGAAGTTGAGCGACTGCACGATTATCTGCTTAATTTATTTAGTCAAAACCCTGCGCTGACACCAAAAGATATCATTGTAATGATGCCTGATGTAGGCACTTATAGCCCCTACATTGAAGCTGTATTTGGTGGCGCACAAGGTAGCCGATTTATTCCATATGCGCTTGCCGATTTAGCCATAGAGCAAGAAAAACCCGTACTCAGTTCATTTGCCAGTTTAGCTAATTTACCGTTTTCGCGCTTTGGCGTGTCAGATATTCTAGATTTATTACAAGTAACTCAAATAGCTGAAAAGTTCGCTGTCGAGCCGCATGAGTATGAGCAAATTCAATATTGGCTTGAGCGAGTAGGAGTGAAATGGGGGATTGATGCGCAGCACAAACACAGCTTTGACTTGCCAGCTATTGATTTAAATACCTGGCAACATGGCCTAAATCGCTTATTACTGGGTATTGCACAGCGAGATGAACAGTGCCCATTTAATGGAATATACAGTGCTGATGAAGTCGAAGGCATGGCGCTGGATACACTTAATAAATTAGTGCACTTTATTGATGTACTTCAGCGTTTTAAAGTATTACTTACCCCTGATGATACATTAACCAACAAAGCCCATATTCTTAATGAATTGCTCGCGAGTATTTACGAAAGTGAAAGTGACGACAGCTGGGATTTACTGGTGTTACAAAGTGTTCTTGAGTCATTGCAAAAGCACCATGAAAATGGTGATTACACGAACAATGTTTCGCAGCGGATAGTGAGCTACTTAATTAAGCAAGGCATACAAGAAAAAGGCGTAGGCCAGCGGTTTTTAGTAGGCCAAGTAAACTTTTGTACATTAATGCCGATGCGGGCTGTGCCTTTTAAAGTGGTGTGCATGTTAGGGTTAAATGACGCCGACTACCCGCGGTCAGTGCAACCGATTGGTTTTGATTTAGTACCTTACTCTAAAAAGCAAAAAGGTGACCGATCACGTAAATTGGATGATCGCTACCTGTTTTTAGAAGCGTTACTGAGCGCCCGCGATAATTTATATATGAGCTATATTGGTCGTTCGTGTTTTGATAACCAACCACGTATGCCATCAACCTTGGTCAGCGAGCTGTTAGAGTACATAGGCCGTAGTTTTGAGTTTGACGAACCCTCAGCACACACATTGCCCGAGTGCTTGATCAGCAAACAGCATTTACAGCCATTTAATAGTCAGTATTATCAAGTGAATGCTGTTGGTGATGAAAATGCAGGCAAGAGTGTACTGTCAAATCACAGCTATAATCCTGTATGGCTACCAGCCCAAGCAATTGCGCAACAGCCCGTTACAGCGCTTGATATTAGCCCGCCTGATGTGCTTGAACTGGACGCGTTTATTCGCAGTGTTTGTAACGCCCAAGAGAGTTTTTACCAACAAAGCTTAGGCCTGCGTTTACCGCAATTTAACGAAGTTGCCAAAGACGAAGAACCGTTTAGTTTAGATGCGTTAAGACGGTACTTTTATTTAGATGAAATACTCGAAGCCGCGATCTTTGAACAACCCCTGTGCCGTGAGCAAATATTGCAACGCGGTGAATTACCGCAAGCAAATGTGGGGGAGCTAATTTTTGAAAGCATGCAGCATCGTGTTGACGCACTTGCAGGACAGGTTAAAGAGCACATTAAAGGCGGAAATAACGAACCTATTGAAGTCGCGCTCATTCTAAATAATGGCAATACAGCGACTCAGTTACAAGGGTGGCTCAATCATGTTTATCAGCAAAAACAGGTGTTTTATCGCAGTGCCAGTATTAAAGCCAAAGACTTAATAAAAGGCTTTATTTATCATCTTGTAGCACAGTGTATGGATCAAGGTGTTGAAACCCTTTTATTGGGGCTTGATAAACAAATTAGCTTTGCACCCATAGATAAAACCGACGCTTACCCATTATTGCAAGAGTGGTTTAGCTTGTATAGCGCACTGCGTAAAGAGCCCGTGGCGTTTTTTCCGGTCAGTGGTTATGAATACGTAAAAACAGGCGGCGATATTAACAAAGCAATCAGTAAGTTTAGCCCACAATACATAGGGCGCGGCGAGGGCGAAAACCCTTACATTCGCTTAACCACGCAGTCACTCACTGATTGCCAAGATGAATTTATACTTTGGAGCGATAAATTACTCGCCCCATTATTTGCACACGTAAAGGAGAGTGATTATGCAAGCGCTTAACCCACTCACAATGCCACTTGCCGGACAAAGCTTGATTGAAGCCAGTGCTGGTACTGGTAAAACCTACACAATCACAGGTTTATATTTACGCTATTTATTAGGAATGCAAATCGCGGATGACCCGCAATCTGCATTAAATACGCCTTTAAGTGTTGAGCAAATATTAGTAGTAACGTTTACTGATGCCGCCACCCAAGAAATAAAAGACCGAGTACGTTCACGTATTATCGCCGCCCGCGATGCATTACTTGGACAACACACCGATGACATGTTGATTAACGGTGTTATAGCCGTAATAGACGATAAACACCGCGCTTTTGATTTACTTGACGCTGCGGCTAAATCAATGGATGAGGCTGCCATATTTACCATTCATGGTTTTTGTCAGCGTATGTTAAAACAACATGCGTTTGAATCGGGGGTTGCTTTTAACCTAGAGTTTATTTTAGATGAACGCGACATATTACTTGAAACTATTAAAGATTTTTGGCGTGCGTTTGTGTATCCACTCAATAAAGAAAAAACGGATGCCATTTTAGACATATTTGCCGCACCTGAATCGTTATTTAGTCAAGTAGCAAGTTTGCTTAATAAAGGCAATGCGCAGATCACCCCGCAAATAAAATTGGATGATGTGTGGCAAGCCCGCGAACACTATTTAGCAAAAGTGCCTAGCTTTAAAAAAGCATGCCTTGAAAGTGAATTTATAAATGCTGTTAAAAGCTCTGGTTTAAGTGGCTCAAAAACCCCCGCTCGAAAAGGTAGCCTAGCCGCACTTGAAGCATTTTGTATTGGTGATGACGAATTTTTTGAATTTGGTACAAGCAAATACTCATTTGAGGTGTGGAGTACAGATAATTTAAGTGATGTAAGTAATTATAAAAAAAATCAGCCTTTGTTTTCCCACCCGTTATTGATCCAATTTGATCAATTAGCGGCGCTCAATAACACGATTAACTCAGGACTTGCCATTGCAATTGTTCAACATGCAGCAAGTTGGGTTAAAAAAGCCATTGTTAAACGTAAGCAAGAGCAAAGCGTTATTACCCCTGATGATTTACTAACAAATTTGCATGGCGCTCTAAATACAGAGCAGGGCGACGTACTGGCACAAAAAATTGCCCAGTTGTTCCCTGTCGCAATGATTGATGAGTTTCAAGATACGGATCCAATTCAGTATGGTATTTTTAGCCATATTTATGCGCAGGAAAATACCACATTTGCGATGATTGGCGACCCTAAACAAGCTATTTATGGCTTTAGGGGCGCAGATATTTTTACTTACATAGGCGCAAAACACGCTGTTGATGCACATCAGCAATTTACGTTAGGTACAAATTACCGTTCGAGCCACGATGTGGTCGAAAGTGTTAATCGTTTATTTAGTAAATACGATAATAGCTTTATTTATAATGACGCGATCCCGTTTAACCGTGTTGATGCACAAGGTAAGAAAGCTGAAAAATCATTTTTAATTGATGGACAACCAGCGACAGCATTTGAGTTTAGTGTATTTGTAGACACCGCTGCCGATGAAAAAAATAAACCGACTAACAAAGGGGTTGGGCAACATCACCTAGCGGCGCATTTTGCAAATAAAATAGTGTTGCTACTAACGCAGGCGCAAGAAGGGCGCGCATGCATAGGTAAAACGCCAATTACAGCCGCTGATATTTGTATTTTGGTGCGTGACCGTGTTGAAGCACAAATAATGAAAAAAGCACTAAGTGATGCCAAAATTGCTAGCGTGTACTTATCCCGTGAAAGTGTGTTTAGCCAAGAATTAAGCCATCATTTACTTAACTTTTTATCAGCGTTACATGGCCAGTATGATGAGTCACTTCTGCGAGGCGTGTTAGCAGGACCGCTATTTTGCCTAAGTTATAACGATATTTATGCATTGGCTGATGATGAAGCGCAATGGCAAGAGCACTTAAACTTTTTTGCGCAATTGAGTCTTATTTGGCACAAACAAGGCGCGATGGCGATGCTTGAACGGTTGTTAACGCATAATCAGCTCAGCGCCAAATGGCAAGGCTTAGGGTATAACGTTGAACGCTGGCTTACCGACTTTCGCCACTTAGGCGAAATACTTCAGCAAAAACAAATTGAGCTTGAAGGGACATTGCGTTTATTGCGCTGGTTTGCACAAAAGGTGAGTCAACAAGACGGTGAAGCGGTTCAAGTTCGTCTTGAAAGCGACGCTAATTTAGTAAAAATAGTCACTATGCATGCGTCAAAAGGGCTTGAATATCCACTGGTCTTTATGCCTTTTGCAAGCGGTTACCGCGAAACAAAAGACGCGCTTTATCATAAAGAGGGTCAACTCATTTATGATTTAAGTAAAAATGACGATGCGTTACAAGAAGCTGAAAAAGAGCGCCTAGCGGAAGATTTACGCTTGTTATATGTGGCATTAACACGCGCTGTTCATTGTTGTGCAATTGGTATGTACAACTTAGGGCAAGGGCAAAGCAGTCGTTTGGCCATTCAAAGTAGCTCATTAGGGCATGTACTATTTGCCGGGCTTGATATAACGAGCAGTTTAGTGTGGCGGACACATTTAAATGAGTTTTGCGAGCAAAATAGCGCGATGCACTATGCGCAATTTACCAGTGAAGAACTACAAACACAGGGCACACTGACGCTTTTATCAAGCGAGCTTGAAGGGCAAACACTTGAAGTAAACCATGTTCGTGCAACCATAGAGCGTGATTGGCGAGCAACCAGCTTTAGTGCATTGAGTTTTAAAAAGCATAGCGACCACATTGCTCCAGGGCGCAGTGATGAAGATCATGAAACAGACGACTTTGCATCGCAGCTACTTGATGCGCAAACTGAGATTCAATCACCGTATAGTTTTCCTAAAGGGGCAAAACCAGGTAGTTGTTTACATGAAATTTTTGAGCAAATTGATTTTACTAGCCCAGAGCAGCACCCGTTAAATGATGAGCAAGATTTAGCGCAAGTAGTCGCGCGCAGCTTAGATAAATACCATATTAGCGAGCAGTGGCAACATACCACTGAACAATGGATACTCAATGCGTTAAATTGCCCGCTTAACAACACTGGGTTAAGTTTAAGCACGTTGTCACCAAACCAATGTCTTGTAGAAATGGAGTTTAACTTACCGCTTAGTAGTTTAAGTGCAAAAAGTTTAAACGAGGTCCTCATTAAGTACTTTGGTTTTACCCAAAGCAGGCTTGATTTTTATCATGTAAAAGGGTTACTCAAAGGCTTTGTCGATTTAATTTTTTGCCATAACGAGCAGTATTATATTTTAGATTACAAATCAAATTACTTAGGCAGTGAACCCAGTGATTATGAGCAAGACTCGCTTGAGCAAGCGATGAGCAGCCACCAATACCATTTACAGTACTTAATATACACGGTGGCATTGCATCGACTCCTCAAACAGCGTATTGCCAATTATTCGATTGAAACGCATTTAGGCGGCGTATATTACACCTTCTTGCGAGGCATGAGTGACGGCAAAGGCGTGTATTTTAAAAAGCTTACAACCGAGCAAGTACTTATTCTTGATGGGCTTTTCAGTCAAGGTACGTTACAAGCTAATGTGAATAATCAAGTCGCCAGTGAAGGAGAGCAGCTATGATTCAACTGACTACTGAACGTTCAAGCGCTGAGGTGCAAACAGTCCCCCTACTTGATTACTTATTAGATGAAAACCGTATTCGTATGGTCGATATAAAACTGGCAGATTTACTGTGTGATGCGATACAAGAGCAGGGTAAAACAGATGCGTATTATCTTATTTTGTTATTGTGCTTATCTGGCCAAAGTCAGCACAGCTGCTTAGATCTAACAGGTATTGACTGGCGAAACCCATTTAATTTACGCCAAAGTGACTTTACCAAACTAGCGGGAACAATCCCTGATCGAGTCAGCCCATTTAGTGACGACTTCACTACAGAATCTGCTTTACAGTGCCTGCAAAATCATCAAAGTGTCGGCGATGATAAACCACTGAAATTACTTCAGCAGCGGCTATATTTTTCGCGTTTAGCTGGGTATGAACACACCTTAGCCTCACGTTTGCTAACACTGAGTGAACGTGAAATTGATATTGATAATCAGTCGCTTACTCGGCTACTCAGTGATTACTTTCCTATACAATCAGCACCCAAAGAGGGACTCGATTGGCAAAAAGTGGCCTGTGCAATGGCCGCTACCAAAGGCTTTAGTGTGATCACCGGCGGTCCTGGTACAGGTAAAACCACCACAGTCACCAAGCTACTGGCAATTTTACAATCGCTTTACCAAAGTGCGCCGCTGAGTATTAAGCTGGTGGCGCCCACAGGTAAAGCCGCCGCACGATTGAGCGAATCAATTTTAGGTGCAAAACAGCAGCTTAAAGATGTGATCCCCGCAGCTGTTGAGCCGCTTGTCCCTGAAAGCGCGCAAACAATTCACCGTTTGCTCGGCGTAAAACCTTTTACGAATAAATTTAGGCATAATAGGAAAAACCCTTTGCACTTAGATGTGTTGATCATTGATGAAGCGTCGATGGTTGATTTATCGCTAATGGCAAAGTTAATTGAAGCCTTACCAAATCACGCGCGCTTAATTTTACTAGGTGACAAAGATCAGTTAGCCTCCGTTGATACCGGCAGTGTTATGAGCGATTTATGCCAAGGTTTAGTGCTTGGTCAAACACCAAACTACTCACAAGCGCGCTGCGCTGAATTAAATAATGTGTGTTTTGATAACGAACCACAATTAACTGGTGGCAAGAGTGAATTTAAATTGGCCGATTGCATTGCATTTTTACAGCACAGCTATCGTTTTACAGCGCAAAGTGGCATTGGTCAGTTGGCTTTGGCTGTTAATACCAATAACAGCGGTAAGCTTAAGTATGTAGAACAGGAGATTAATAGTGGCCAGTTTAATGATGTGATTTTAGATTATGACATAGTCAGTAAACCTGTTGAAAAGCTAGTACAAAGCGCTGCCAGTAAATACGCTCATTACCTTACGCTGATAAAAGAGCAGGCAAGCCCTGTCGAGATCCATAAAGCATTTGCAAGTTATCAGCTTTTAGCCGCAGTGCGCGAGGGCGATTATGGTGTTAATACATTAAATCAGCGTATTGAAAAGCAACTACATCTCCAAGGTCAGATCAATGTACACCCAAATCAACGGCATTACGTGGGTATGCCCATTATGATTGCGCAAAATGACTACCAACTTAAGCTATTTAACGGCGATATTGGTATTTTACTTTTGGATGAAAGTGAGCAACTCAAAGCGGTATTTATTGATGAGCAAGGAAATCAACGCGCATTTTCACCTGCCAGACTCCCAGCCCACGATAAAGTATATGTAATGACGATTCATAAATCACAAGGATCTGAGTTTGCTTACACCGCCATGGTACTGCCGCCAGAGAACCAAGCCACAGCGGGTATTAACCGTCAACTAGTTTATACCGGCATCACCCGCGCTAAAAACACCTTCGAGCTGGTGGCCGACAAAAAAGTACTGCTCAAAGCCATGGCTAAATCAGTGAGTCGGGCATCAGGGTTGTATGAGCGGTTAAAGTAAAGCGGTAAATTTGGCTCGCGTTGAATTGATAGCTTAAGAACCTGCTTTAGCTGTGATTGTGCGATGTTTAATTTATTGAGTTAAAGGGCTTGCTAGAATGCTTATTATCCGGTGAATTTATCATTTTTAAGTTATTTTTAAAGGAGTATGTGCTTATCAAAATTTTAGGCTGGTTTTCAATAGTTATTGCAATTCTTGCTTTGGCACCAAGTTTTGTACCAGGGGCAATGTCATTATTAGCTTTTTACCTATCTCTGGTGATGTTAGTTACCTCAATAGCAACAATTAAGCGCACTGGTGATTTCTACTTCAAAACGACCGCCATAGTAGTGTGTGTTGGAATGTTAATTATTAATGATTACATTCGTTTATTCGGTTCGTTTTCACACGCTACGTGGGGGGAGAAGCTTGGTATGTATGCTTTTTATATGGTCATTTATATTATTGGTTTTCTTAAAGTTAAAAGATGCTCGAAGCCAATAAAATAGGAACAAATTCAGAATTTGCATTGATGTTAAGTTGACCTTGCAGGTTAAGCTTTAGCTTAAAAACTTTCGGGATAAATCCCGACCTATAGCACAGCATAGCCTGTAGATGCTGGCTCGTTATATTTCATAGAGGGTATAAGATGAACTTCCCAGAGTTAGAAACATCTCGTTTAATGCTTACTCAGCTGTCAGGGGATGATAGTCAGGGTTTATTAGATATTTTTTCAGATAAAAGCGTCACTAAGTTCTACGATATAGACACTTATGATTCACTAGGGCAATCCTTAAAATTAATTGAATTCTTCAACAATCGCTTTATTGAAGGTGTGGGTATTCGTTGGGGCATTCGCAGAAAAGATACCGGAAAGTTAATTGGTACTTGCGGCTTTAATTCATGGAACCAAAAGATGAAAAATGCGGGGATAGGCTACGAGTTATCTTCCAAGCATTGGGGTTATGGCTATGCTACGCAAGCCTTGCACAAGATTATTGATTCGGCCTTTTCTGATCAGCTACCATTTGGTGAACTTTATAGGGTTCAAGCCGAGACTATGCTTGGTAATGGTGCGTCAGAATCTGTATTAAAAAAGCTTGGCTTTAAAGAGGAAGGTATCCGTAGGGCAAGTGGCTACTGGAAGAATGAATATCATGACTTAAAATGCTATGGATTATTGAAGCCTGAGTTTAGGGTCAGTTGACCTTTACGGATTAAAATTCGTTCAACCGCGGCGCGAGGTTTGTAACCTAGTGGGCTAAGTAAAAACCGAGCAACAAAGAGTTAATTGTCCCTGGAAAGAACCCAGAGGGCAGCGCATGTTTGGCATTTATGCTGCGTTATCGCCTATTTATGGGGAATAACCACACGACATAGGCTCTGCCTTGCCTAAAAACCAAACATACAGCTGCAAAATCAATCACGAAAGGTCAACACGCCCAAGGGCGCGTTGACCTTTGTGGATTGAAATTTTTTCAACCTAGGGGCGATTTAATCGCGGCGCGAGGTTTGTAACCTAGCGGGCTAAGTAAAAACCGAGCAACAAAGAGTCAATCGCCCCTAGGAAGAACCCTTTGGGCAGCGCATGTTTGGCATTTATACTGCGTTATCGCCTATTTATGGGGAACAACCACACGACATAGGCGCTGCCTTGCCTAAATACCAAACATACTGCTGCAAAATCAATCACGAAAGGTCAACACGCCCTAGAGCAATCTTTAAAATTAATTGAATTCTTCAACAATCGCTTTATTGAAGGTGTGGGTATTCGTTGGGGCATTCGCAGAAAAGATACCGGAAAGTTAATTGGTACTTGCGGCTTTAATTCATGGAACCAAAAGATGAAAAATGCGGGGATAGGCTACGAGTTATCTTCCAAGCATTGGGGTTATGGCTATGCTACGCAAGCCTTGCACAAGATTATTTATTCGGCCTTTTCTGATCAGCTACCATTTGGTGAACTTTATAGGGTTCAAGCCGAGACTATACCCAAACCACCTCAAGATGCGAGTTTCAGTTGGAATTAAAAGCGATTTAGACAAGGCATTGATTGCAAGTAATAGTGGTTCTATTGTTAAAATCAATAACGCAGAATAAATCACTTTTAAACCAACCCTTTGGGCGTTTCACAGGGACTTACTCTCTGCGTTGTTACTTCTTAAAAGGGATGGCCATTCTTACAAAATAACGCCTTGATATTAAGCCCCTGTGAAACGCTGAATTCTGTATCTTGAGGTGGTTTGGGTATTTGTTTGGTAATGGTGCGTCAGAATCTGTATTAAAAAAGCTTGGCTTTAAAGAGGAAGGTATCCGTAGGGCAAGTGGCTACTGGAAAAATGAATATCATGACTTAAAATGCTATGAATTATTGAAGCCTGAGTTTAGGGTCTGTTGACCTTTGCGGATTAAAATTCGTTCAACCGCGGGGCGATTTAATCGCAGCGCGAGACAGTATCAAACAGGCTGCTGCAAATTCAACCTTGAAAGGTCAGCATACCCTAATAAAGGTAGCCAAAATAGAGTGAATTTATCATTTAAACATTCATTGGAATAAATCCCGACTTACAGATAGTCCATGCATTTTGATAGTCTTGCAAATTATTTTCTGGGCGTCCTTTTTCTAAATATATTAGGTTGCCAACCCCAATGCAGAGCACCTAGCCTTAAAAACACGGTGATGAATAATGAGCCCACAATACACCATATATAAGATACATTGAGTAAAAAGAATCCGGCGTAGGTCAAACCACCACAAAAACAGGCGGTTGAGTAAAGCTCATCGCGCATAACCAAGGGGACTTCTCGGCAAATAACATCACGCATTAAGCCGCCAAATATGCCAGTGGTCATACCCATAGTAATGGCGACTAACATGGTTGTGCCTTCAAGAAGAGATTTTTCAATACCGACAATGTTGAATATAGCCATGCCGATTGCGTCGACGAGGAGCATATAATAATTCGATACGTCAGGTAAGTGGCGAATAAATATAACAGCAATAAAAATTGCACCATATGTAGCGTATAAATAATCTGGTTGCGTTATCCAAAAAACGGGTTGGTTTAATAGCACATCACGAAGTGTACCACCGCCAAGTGCGGTAACGGAACCAACCACAACCACCCCAAAGCCACCAATGTTTTTTTCATGACCCATTAATGTCCCAGAGATTGCGAAAAAGGCGACCCCAATTAAACTTAAAAAATGAAAGTAGTCTGATGTCACTATGTGTCTCTTTTTCATTTATTAATAGTGCGAGATACTAACGCAGTAAAAATTTATTCTTCCTGAATATGCGTAACGTCATGCGTTTTTGCAAAAAAATCCACAACCAAGTTCGTCATTGCATTTACCCCTAATTGCAGGGCTTTTTCGTCGGCATAAAATTGTGGTGAATGGTTACTCGCTGCGCTTTTTGCATTTTTACCTTGTGGCGTTACACCTAAAAAGAAAAACAATCCAGGGGTCTCTAAGGCGTAATAACTAAAATCTTCGGCTCCTGTAATTAAATCCGTTGTAATAATATTGTCTGCACCAGCTACTTTTTCAAGTGTTGGGGTCATTAGTTGGGTAAGTTGAACATCATTAACTGTAACCGGATAGCCGTGGTTAATATGCACATCAGCTTTAGCGCCTGCTGATTCAGCAACAAGCTCAGCGGTTTTCACTAAACGTTTTTTAATATCGGCTCGCATCGTTTGGTCAAAAGTACGTATAGTACCAATGAGTTCAACACTATCAGGAATGATGTTTGAACGGACGCCACCGTTAATTGCACCAAACGAGATCACCGACGGCGCTTTTGTAACATCCACTTGGCGAGATGAAATAGTTTGGGTGGCCATAATGATTTGTGATGACGTTACAATCGGATCTACCCCATTCCAAGGACGAGAACCATGAGTTTGGCGACCTTGTACGTTAATTGTGAATGAATCTTCACTGGCCATAAGGGGGCCTTCACGAAAGCCAATTTTACCTGTGTTAAGTGAACTGGTTACATGCAAGCCAAAGACAGCAGCTGGTTTTAGCTTAAATAAACCTTCTTTCAACATCAGCTCTGCGCCACCTTCTTCACCTTCAGGAGCGCCTTCTTCAGCTGGCTGAAATATAAAAAGTACATCACCGGCTAACGCATCTTGAATTTTAACGAGTGATTCGGCTACGGCCATTAAAATGGCGACATGGTTATCATGACCACAGGCGTGCATTACACCCACTTTATTACCACGGTAAGTTGAGGTTTGAGTAGATGCAAAGGGTAAGTCTACCAATTCAGTGACTGGTAGGGCATCCATATCAGCGCGCAATGCGACTAAAGGACCTTTTTTGCCACCTTTTAATTTGGCGACGACACCGGTGTGAGCAACGCCTGTTTGTACTTCAAGACCGAGTGATTTTAAGTGCTTAGTTATGTATTTTGCGGTTTCAAATTCCCGATTACTAAGCTCTGGGTATTGATGTAAATGACGGCGCCAAGTGATGACTTTTTCGCTAACACTGTGGTTGGCTTTTTTTAGTTTTTTGTTTATACCATCATTAAGATCGGCAGCCAAACATGGCGAGGATAAAGCACATAGCAATAAACTGCTGTAAATAATTTTGTGTAACATGACAATCCCTTTTATTATTTGTTGATTAACACCAATGTAGAGCAAAGTACAATGAATGAACAGGATCGTGCGATAATCAATCAAGGGGGCTGGTTTAGTAGTCGATCAAATGAATTGCAACTCGCTTTATTATCGTCAGCAAAAATAATTGAATTAAATGCAGCTGATGCGCTTTTTCACCGAGGTGAGGCTAATAGTGGCTTATATGCGGTACTTGCCGGAGTTATGCGAGTTAGTGGCGTTAATGGTGAAGGTAAGGAGGCGGTGCTTAGTTTTATCGATCCTGCTATTTGGTTTGGTGAAGTTGCTCTATTTGATGGCGGACTACGTACGCATGATGTATATGCACAAACACAGGTTAGATTGCTGCATATACCACATCGCGCACTGATCCAATTGTTAGCACTAAACCCGATTTACTGGCATGATTTTGGTATATTGCTATCACAAAAAATACGGCTATTGTTTAGTTCACTCGAAGATCATGCGCTATTAACTGCACAGCAAAAAGTATGTAAACGTCTTGCTATGATGGCCGTAGCAGTGCCTTTAAGCAGCAATAAAGCAACGATTATGTTAT
The DNA here is from genome assembly GCF_013002825.1 of Pseudoalteromonas sp. NEC-BIFX-2020_002. Classification (NCBI taxonomy): domain Bacteria; kingdom Pseudomonadati; phylum Pseudomonadota; class Gammaproteobacteria; order Alteromonadales; family Pseudoalteromonadaceae; genus Pseudoalteromonas; species Pseudoalteromonas sp. NEC-BIFX-2020_002. The sequence goes on along the minus strand of NZ_JABEPJ010000010.1, from coordinate 177,477 downwards.
CGCAGCAACAACTAGCAGATATGACCTATCTAACACGTCAAACAATTAATCAAATACTACAAATATTAAGCGAAAAAAAGCTTATTTCTTTGCACTATCAGCGTATTGAAATTCTTAATAAGAAAGAGTTGGCTTTACTCGCGCATTAAACCCTTTAAGTCTGTTGGCGTTAAACTTGCTTCGTAAATGCATACACTCAATGGATTTGAAATAATGACCTCACTTACTTTTAATAATCAGTACCGCACAGAGCCATATAGTGCACCCGTTCAAGTAAAAACTATTGCCCATCCTAAAGCGGCAACGGCTTTGCCTGAGGTGGCAAATACTAGCCAACCTGATGCGGCTAGCCGGCTTAAAAATCCATCCTATGAAAAAAAATTTTTAGATGAAGCAAAAGAGACCCTTATTTATCAACGTTTAGGGGTCGATAAAGAAAAAATTGATGAGCTCAAAGCGGCCATTGAAAAATTGGCTGAGCAAATTCAAGAGCAAGGCGGTGATAGCAAAGATTTAGCTAAAAAAATGGAAGCGCTTCAAACGATGCTTGAACAAGAGTACCAAAAGGGCCGTGAGCTACAATCTAAGACACCGGATCACGATAAAGGGAAAATTATAAGCGCATTTGTGTAAAAGGAATTTTAAAATGTCGGGTAGCAGACATTGTTGCGTCATGTAAGGTGCTAAAGTTATGAGTAAGGCATTTTTATAGAGCAGCAGAATGAAAACACTTCAACAGCAATTAGGCAACTACGGCTTGTATCATCGTTCAAGACGAAATGTAATTACACATTTTTTTGGGATCCCATTAATTATTTTTGCGGTACTGTGCTTATTAGCGCGTATTCAGCTACCTTTTGCTGAGTATGTTATTAGTGGTGCCGATATTTTTGTATTGGCTAGTGTGATTTATTACTTAACGCTGAGTATGTCATTGGGTTTGATAATGGCGGCTATTCTAATACTAATGACTATTGCAGCAGTGCCCGTTGCGAGCCTCAGTTTAAATAGTTGGCTGATTATGAGTATCGGTACTTTTGTATTTGGCTGGGTACTACAGTTTATTGGCCATTATTATGAAGGCAAAAAACCGGCTTTTGTTGATGATTTAATTGGATTGATAATCGGACCGTTATTTGTGTTAGTTGAAGCACTTTTTCTACTTGGATTATACCAAGAGCTAGAGCAGCAGATCAGCGATATAGCGGGTCCTACAAAACCTTAATAATCAAAACCATAATAATTAAAATCATAGGTAGAATATGAACTTTCATAATAAGACTGTGTGGATCACCGGTGCATCATCAGGAATTGGTAAAGAATTAGCAATACAATTTTCACACTTAGGCGCTAATATAATTTTATCAGCAAGAAGTACCGATAAGCTCAAGCAACTTTGTGATCAATTACCGCCAGGGCAGCATAAAGTGATCCCACTTGATTTATCACAGCCTGAGCAGGTACTTGAATATGTAACAACTAACATGGCTGATATTGGTAAAGTTGACATTTTAATTAATAATAGTGGTGTATCGCAGCGTAGTTTATTTTTAGAAAATGACTTTGCCGTGTATCGCCAACTTATGGAAGTTAATTACTTTGGTTTAATTGCGCTTACAAAAGCGGTGTTACCAAGTATGGTTGTTCAAGGTAGCGGCTCTGTAGTGTCGATAAGTAGTGTGGCGGGTAAAGTAGGCTCTAAATTTAGAACGGGTTACTCAGGCTCTAAATACGCAGTTGTTGGGTTTATGGATTGCCTGCGAGCAGAAGTTGCCGATAAAAATATTCATTGCTTGACGATTTGCCCTGGCTCGATAAAAACCGCGATTGCTCATAACTCACTTAATGAGTATGGAGTTGCACAAAATAAAGCAGAAGAGTCAATTGAAAATGGCATGGCTGTAACCGCTGCGGTAAAGCAGATGATTAGTGCCATAGCCAAACGTAAAGATGAAGTCGTTGTTGGAGAGGGGATAAGTGGCTGGGCTCCAACCATTAAGCGTTTCTTTCCAGGCTTTTTTAACCGTATGACAGCGAAAAAGAACTACCGATAAAAGACGAGTAAACACATTGTTTACTCGTATAACCTATATTCTTATAGGTATAAATTAATTAATTCAGTTGTCCAAAGGGTCTCTTTGCTATTTTTCTTATTAAGACCAGCTTGAGCTTCAGCTAAAAAAGAGCGACTTTGATCTGTATTTAAATCGCCAATTGCTTTTAATGCCATAGCACGGTCAGACCAAGTTTTACTGTTTTCATAGAGGTCTTTTAGTAATTGAAAATGTGCAACTGATTGCATGTTACCTAGTGATGAGATAGCAGCTAAACGTATATATTCACCATCATGTTTAGTTAGTTCAACAAGATAATCAATAGCGGTTGGGTTATTTGAGAAGCCTAATTGATAAACATCAAGGTAAGTAATATCTTTATCTAAGTTAGCTTTAATTTTACTAATAAGAGTTTGTACATCAGCATTCGATAGTTGTTGCTTGTATAGTGCTCGGTTAATTTTAGCCGATAGCTCCTTGACTAAAACATCCATAGGCTGATTTAAAGTAGGCTCAATAATCTCGTCAAAGCTCCACACTGGCACTTTACCGCGTTTTACATACACAGCAACACGCTGGGTATTTTCAGGTGTAATAATATCTGCACTGAGCATAGTAAAAGTAATAAAAGGCGTATACGTATTGGTTCTATGATTGCGCATATTTAATTTATTGATACGGATTTCAGTGTCGCTTGTATCTAATACACTTGCAGGTAACCCACGGGCCTGTAGCTCAAGAAGCACATTTTTTTGTAAAAACTCAACGGGAGCAAGAGGTTGGTTGTCGAGGATTAAATCAGCTTTTAGCACACCGTGATTAAATGGTGTTGTGCTTGTGTCTCTTTTATCTGAGAAATTAAGGTTATGTGTAGTTACATTATCAACTTGATACTGATTGGTTGATGTTACAGGTGCAGTAATTTTATAACTGCTTGGAGCACAGCCTTGAATAGCGGCGAAAGTAGTGGCTAGAAGTGTTGTTTTAATTAGATTTTTCATACATATTCCATTTTATAGTTATGATGTTCCCGCTTGGGGAGCAGTATTATTAATTTAAACGGAATAAAATGCAATCTGTGATTTAGCGAATAGAAATGAGGCCGTAACAGTGCTCCACTAAAATTTTTAGTAAGAATTCGAATTAATAGCGCGATACGATATTAATTTGACACTAAATAGCAAAGGAAATTGATCGTTTCTACTTGCGCCGATAATTATATAGAATTAAAGTGTCATCATGTTGTAAAAGAGAATTAAATGTTATGGAACAAAAACAAGTAAAAGACTTAACGCCAGAAGAACAAGCACAGCAAGAGAATATTCAGTGGCAGCGAACGTGTTTTCAAAATGCACAAAAGCATTTAGCTGAAAAAGGCGTAATGCCAAAAAGTTTGTTTGAGAAAGAAAGCCGCTTTATTGCGCCATTGTGTGCATTGTGGAAATTTAAGGCTCAAGATGGTAAAAATTATTGGGTGATCACGGGTCGCTTACCTACAGATCATGCGTTGGCATCGGCTGCAGAAAATGCACGCGACGCTTTAAGATATTTTTCGTTTCAATGGCAGTTAAAAGCGGACCAGCTTTTAGAAACAGCAGGAAATGATAAAACGTCCGTCGACTTTGCTAATTTGTTAGTAAACCGTGCGCATGGACTCTATGAAATGTACGAAAAAGAAGAGCTGTGGGTTAACGAGCCAAAATAGTAAAATATAAACCCAATATTCCCTAGAAGCATACGAGTTATTTTAAGCTAGTGGCAATAAAATAACTCGTATTAATTAATGTACTAAAGTAAATGGCTTAGTATCAAATAGATTTATAGGGCACTGCATTCGCTGCCTAGGTATTCCTGCTTCCATAAAAACATGGCCTTGTTGTTCAAAGCCATTACGTTTAAAACGTTCTACTTCATTTAAAATACAATTAATGCTTACTCGTTCGCAGCCTTGCTGCTGTGCGAGATTGACAATATAGGTAAGTAAAGATTTATATACTGAACGATTACGATGCTCTGGTAACACGGCTATACGGCCAATTAAGCCGTCTTTGCATAATCGCCCTGTTGCGACGGGTGTTTGCGCATCATCTGTAACAAGTATGTGATAAGCAGACCGGTCGAGACTATCAAACTCGATGTGTTTGGGTATATGTAATTCACATACAAATACCCGTTCTCTTATATGTTGTAATAAGTCCTTGCCTTTATCCCATTCTACCTTGTTGATATGATAGCTCATAGAAACCTACTCCTAACAAAACCAAATACCCTCATTTAATAGTGTAGTAAAGGTTTGTATAAAAACTAAACTATTTTTTGAACTATTCAGTTGCACTGCTGTCACCATGGTGTGATCAGTGAGTAGTTTAACTGCTGTTAAATCATTTAATGGAAGCGAGTAATTTTCACCGTTGACGCTGAGAAGTATTTCATTATCAAAAACTTGATATAACGCGCGGGTGCCGCCTAAGCGTTCAAAAAACAGTTCATTATCTTCTAATAGTGCAGTTACTTGTTCGCTATTAAATAAATCTTCTGGTGGCATTAAATCCATCTCGTGCTTAGGTTGACTCAGTGTTGTACCTAGCCAAGAAGTAAATAAATCGTCATCATCAAGCATTGCTTGCATTAATAACTTAATGTTATCGGCTTCTGTTGCTTGGATCTCACCTTTAGAATCGCGCAGTTTTATTGCGGGGTCTTGATAACGACTATTTCCAGCTTCTTTATCAATAATATGATCGGCAAAGTTTGATAATAAATCACGCTGATTTGGTGCGCGAAAACCGATTGAATAGTTTAGGGCATTTTCTACTGCGTAACCCTCATGTGGGCACCCTGGTGGAATGTATAAAATGTCGCCGGGCTCGAGAATACAATCAATAATCGCAGGAAATTGTTCAACTTGTAATAAACTTTTATTTTGTGCAAATTGTTTTAGGTTACTATCTGGCATACCCACTCGCCAGTGACGCTTGCCTTCACCTTGAATAATAAATACGTCGTACTGATCTAAATGTGGGCCTACACCACCATTAGGCGTTGAAAAACTGATCATCAAATCATCTATTCGCCAATTTGGAATAAATCGAAACGGTTCGAGTAGTTGTGAAGCTGTTGGGTGCCAGTGGTCAACTGCTTGTACTAATAGGGTCGAGTTTTGCTCTGTAAGTAATTCAAAATCTTCAAATGGACCGTGGTGTGCTTGCCAATCATTATTATGATTTGTGATTATCCGCGATTCAATACTCTCTTCCATAGCAAGGCCAGCAAGTTCGTTGGCATCAAGTGGATCAACAAAGTCTGCAAAACCTTGTTTGATCAAGAGCGGTTTTTTTTGCCAATATTGAGTTAGAAATTGTTGCTCAGTTAAGCCATTTATAGTTAGTTGATACATGCTGCGCCCGTTAAAAATGAAAAAAGCGAAAGGCTAGGGCCTTTCGCTTAGTAGTCTATACCCAAACCACCTCAAGATGCGAATTCTGCATCGAGAGGTTGGGTACATTAAAATTAGTTGTTGCAGAAAGCTTAAACTAGGTTGTCGATAAACTCGACAGCACGGCCAATGTAGTTAGCTGGCGTTAGCTTTTTCATTTCTACTTTAGCTTCATCTGGTAAGTCTAAACCATCGATAAAATCAGCCATGATTTCTTGATTTACACGTTTACCACGGGTTAAATCTTTTAGCTTTTCATATGGTTTTTCAATGCCGTACTTACGCATTACTGTTTGAATTGGTTCTGCTAGCAATTCCCAGTTTTGGTCTAGTTCGTCAAGTAAACGTTGTTCGTTTACTTCTAACTTGCTGACACCTTTAAGCGTTGATTGGTATGCAATTAGTGCATAACCCATACCTACGCCTAAATTACGTAGTACTGTAGAGTCAGTAAGATCACGCTGCCAGCGAGAAACAGGTAGCTTTTGTGCAAGGTGTGAGAAAATAGCATTAGCTAAACCTAAGTTACCTTCTGAGTTTTCAAAATCAATTGGGTTAACTTTATGCGGCATGGTTGATGAACCAATTTCACCGGCAATGGTTTTTTGCTTGAAGTGGTTAAGGGCAATGTAGCCCCATGCATCACGATCGAAGTCTAATAAAATTGTGTTAAAGCGTGCAATAGCATCAAACAGCTCAGCAATGTAGTCATGCGGTTCAATTTGCGTAGTAAACGGGTTGAATGTTAAACCAAGGCTCGTTACAAATTGCTCTGCGTGATTGTGCCAATCGTAATCAGGGTAAGCACTTAGGTGAGCGTTGTAGTTACCTACTGCGCCATTGATTTTACCTAGCATTTCAACTTGTGCAATTTGATCACGTTGACGCTTTAAGCGCATATAAACGTTTGCAAACTCTTTACCCATAGTTGAAGGTGTAGCTGGTTGACCGTGAGTACGAGTCATCATTGGTACAGCTTTATACTCAATCGCTTTTTCTTTAATTGCGTTAAGTAACTTATCGCAATAAGGAAGTAATACTTCGTTACGCGCTTCAGTTAGCATTAAACCATGAGATAGGTTATTGATGTCTTCTGATGTACATGCAAAATGAATAAATTCATTAATGGCATGTAGCTCTGCGTTGTCAGCTACTTTTTCTTTTAATAAGTATTCAACTGCTTTAACATCGTGGTTTGTGGTACTTTCGATGTCTTTTACACGCTGTGCGTCTGCTTCACTGAAGTTATCAACAATCGCGTTAAGTAAAGCATTTGCTTCGTCGCTAAATGCCGGTACTTCTTTGATTTCGCTTGCTGCAGCAAGGGCTTGTAACCAACGAACTTCTACTGTTACACGGTACTTGATCAAGCCAAATTCGCTGAAAATACTGCGTAGTTCAGTGGTTTTGCTGCCGTAGCGACCATCCACCGGAGAGATAGCTGTTAACGCTGAAAGCTCCATAATAACTCCTAAATTTTAGTTTTGAACGATAATTAAATATGGTTTTTAGCAATGGCGATAATGCTTTTTTTCGAAAAGAAAAAATGACGGCGTTTTCCGCCCATTTGTCGCCATAATACAGCACTGCGAATACCTGCTAATAATAAGGCACGTATTTTGTGTTGTATTAATTGCTGTTTTAGTAAGTCAGGTTTGCCATAAACCTGTATTCGGTGCCCTAGGGGGCTAAGCACCTTTGAATAAATATCTGCAAGGGCAGCAACAACAGTGTCATCAGTTACTGAAAAATGATCAAGACGGCGCTTGATATCATCTATGCTTTTCCCAAGCTCTGCTAAGCTACTTGGTTTTGCGCTTAAAGCACGCTCTAATTGCATTAAACCGCCAACGTATTTGACGATTTCAACATCTTTTTTTTCACCCGCACTGAGCTGGTCAAGTAAACTTTTATAGCCATCTCTTAAATTTTCAGTGCCTTGGTATACATCACTGGGTGAATCAGGCGACGTTTGCACAATACTTGTAAATAGCTTTTCTAATTCATAATCGTTGCTACTACCGAACTGCGCTATTTTTTGAACTTGTTTAGCAACTTGGCACATGGCTGCTAATGCCATGACTTGGTGTTCATTCATTATTTGATCACCGAGTCTATAATACCGCCGCCTAAACAAATCTCGTTGGCATAAAATACGGCTGATTGACCTGGCGTTACCGCTTTTTGTGGCTCATCAAATAATACGCGAGCTAGGCCATCATCACCAACTAATAGCGTACAGCTTAAGTCTTCTTGGCGGTAGCGAGTTTTTACCGTACAACGAGTCGTGCCTTTTGGCCCAATACGATCAACCCAATGTAGCTGGTTGGCATTTAAACCATTGCTGTATAGACGAGGGTGGTCTTTACCTTGGCCAACAATGAGTACATTACGCTCTAGATCTTTATCAACCACATACCATGGTTCGCCTGAGCCTTCTTTCATTCCGCCAATGAGCAAACCTTTGCGTTGTCCTAATGTGTGATACATCAAGCCTTCGTGTTCACCTACATTGTTACCGTCAGTGTCTTCGATAACACCTGGTTGTGCAGGTAAAAATTTTTGTAAGAAATCTTTAAACTTACGTTCGCCAATAAAGCAAATACCGGTGCTGTCTTTTTTATCGTGGGTAATTAAATCTTGTTCTTCAGCAATACGGCGCACTTCTGGTTTGGCAATATCACCCACAGGGAAAAGCGTTTGCGCAATATGCTCATGACTTAATGTGTATAAGAAATAGCTTTGATCTTTGTTATCATCGAGGCCACGACACATTACATATTTATCATCGCGTAATTCACGACGGACATAATGACCTGTTGCAATAAAGTCAGCACCGAGGGCGGTTGCTGCAAATTCTAAAAAGGCTTTGAATTTGATTTCTTTATTACACATGATATCAGGATTCGGTGTACGGCCTGCTTTATACTCAGCAAGGAAATACTCAAATACGTTATCCCAATACTCTGCAGCAAAATTAACGGTGTGCAATTCAATGCCCAATTTATCACAGACCGCTTGTGCGTCTTTTAAATCGTCTGCGGCGGCGCAATATTCATCATTATCGTCTTCTTCCCAGTTCTTCATAAACAGGCCTTCAACTTGATAGCCTTGTTGTTTTAATAAATAAGCTGATACAGAAGAATCAACACCGCCGGACATGCCAACGATGACTTTAATGTGACTATTTTCGCTCATGGGTAATTTCGCTTATACAGGTTGCTGTCATTTAAACTACTAGCGCATATGTGCATTACAGAGATAAAGAATAGAGGCTCTGATTAACCACACAGACTATGAAAGGCCGCGATTATAGCATGTAAATAGACAGCCAAGCCACCCAAAAAATGAGTTTTGTCTAGCGATTACTGAGGAATAGGGGTTGCTCTGACAATCGCGCAGTACCCATATTTAACTTGTTACAGAAAGAGTTATATAAAGGAAGGTGGTTTGTAATGTACTTTACAAGTTAATAGTAAATAATTAGGCTGGATTGCTTTACTGGGTCTAAAGTTGTTATTAGAATAAAGTAATCCGGATGTATTATTTTAATTAGATACTATTTTAATAAAATACTAGACCTTAGTGATAATATCAGGGTAACGTATTTTATACTGTAAAATGCAATAATTGAGTGATTAACTCAAAATCGTTATTTATTTCTTCACGCTGAATGTGTTTTTTTAAATTATTCAGGTGTCATTTTAGTTTTATTTGTTCGTAACGAACGATAAAGTATTGGGCAATACATATGGATTATGTCTTATATACTCATTCATTAATCTCATTGATAGACCGTTTTGCAGTCTTTGCAAACGATGAAATTGATCACATGGTCAAAAATACGAATAGCGATCTCAGAACTGAGGCGTTTACACTATTTGAAGCATTATATAATCAATCAACTCAAAACGGCTCTTTACTTGAAGAGCTACCTGTGTTTTTTATTTCATTAGACAATAAATTCACTGCCCAACAAACACGAAATAAAGCTTTGAGTGCGGCACTTGCAAACTGGTGGTTAGAATGGTCTTTTGTTTACTCAATGCAAGCAAAGGTTATTACAAACAGCCCTGTAACGGTACAAAATATCACACATTTAACGCAAGGGAATACCCAACCTATGCGTCAGCATGAGTTAAGTCATTATGCTAATTTATTTACCCAAGTGCCAATACCCTTGTGTAATGTCAGCACTGTCACGGGTGATATTATTAGGTTAAATCAAAGGTTTGTGGACGTATTTGGATATACAATTAAAGACATACCAAATATGGATACTTGGTGGTTAAAGGCCTACCCAGATCCAGCTTACCGATCGTGGGTTTTACAAACATGGAACACTGCAGTTGAGTATGCAGTTGAGCATAAAACAGATATAGAGCCACAACATTATCAGGTTACGTGTAAAGATGGTCGCTTGATTACGATGGAAATTTCGGGTATTTATATTGATAATGAGTTTTTAGCTATTTTTAAAGATGCAACACAACGCATGGAAGCTGAAGATATTTTAAGAGACATGGCATTTTTAGATTCGTTGACACAAATAGCGAATAGACGTCGCTTCGATGAAAAATTAATTCAAGAATTCAATTTAAGTATTAAAACAAACAGTCCTTTGTCATTAATTTTAATTGATATTGATAATTTTAAACAATTTAATGATAGTTATGGGCACCTAATTGGTGATGAATGTTTACTTAAAGTAGCCCAATGTATATCTACTGCGGTTAGTCGTCCTGAAGACTTTGTTGCGCGTTTTGGTGGAGAGGAATTTGTAGTTCTTCTGCCACAAACAAGTGCTGCTGGGGCATGTAACGTAGCTCAAAAAATCCAACATGCTATCTCTGAACTAACAATAATATATGATCATTGTTTTACAAATAAAGTGACATTAAGTTTAGGTATTAATACACGGTATAATCAATGTGACCATATTCAACTTTTAGATGGTGCGGATAAAGCATTGTACAAAGCAAAAGAACATGGTCGAGATTGTATTGTAGTAAATCAATAGTGTTAAAAATGAGCTGAAGTAAGCTCGCTTGACTTGCTAGTTTTACAGTAATTTGTAATCACCCGTTCCAATGTTATCGAGGCAGTAATCACCAATACGGTAACGAATCAAACGCAGAGTTGGGTGGCCAATGTGTGCAGTCATACGACGAACCTGACGATTTCTACCTTCGGTTAAGGTGATACTAAGCCAGCTGGTTGGGATGTTTTTACGCTCTCTTACGGCTGGGGTTCTTGGCCATAAATCTGGGGTATCTATTTTCTCAATTTTAGCAGGGAGTGTCATCCCATCTTTTAGTTCGACACCTTGGCACAGTGCGCGTATCGCGTCATTACTTGGTTGGCCTTCGACTTGCACCCAATAAGTCTTACTGGTTTTTTTATTTGGGGCCGTAAGTGTGTTTTGTAGCTTTCCACAATTTGTTAGTAGTAATAAGCCTTCGCTGTCTCTATCTAGTCTCCCTGCAGCGTAAACATCTTTAATTGGAATAAAGCTTGCTAAGGTTTGTCTATTATCGTCATCTGTAAATTGGCAAAGTACATCAAAAGGTTTATTAAATAAAACAACCTTACGCTCGCTTGGATCAATTGCTGGTTTGATTTCACGCTTTGTGGCACTACTACCTTTTTTAGAGATAAGGGTACTGCGGCTATAGCTACGTCCACTGCTGCGTCGGCTTGTTTGTGGTTTATTGTTTTGGCTCATAATTATATGCACCTTGCAGGTTTAGGCAACCCAGCTATTTTTGTCGCTTGTTTGGCAGGTCCTTTTGGGAATAATGTGTATAAGTAAATACTATTTCCTTTGTCTTCTCCGAGCGCTTTAGCCATTGCTTTTACCAGCATTCTGATCGCTGGACTCGTATTGTATTCAAGATAAAAATCACGGACAAAATTTATTACTTCCCAATGTTGCGGTGTCAACTCAATATTTTCTTGTTCTGCAAGCGTTGGGGCAAGCTCTGTGCTCCACTGTTCGTGGTTGAGCAAATAGCCCTGTTTATCTGTTTCAATAAGTTGTTTATTAAATTCGAGCATGGATCACCACGTAATTGATTGTGAAGTTGATAAGGTAAGAGCAACAAAATCTGCATAATTAAGGGCATTATCAGATTCATTTATTGTTAAACCACGGGCAAGAGCATCTTCGGCTAAAAATAATAAATCAGATGAAAATTGGCGGTATAAATATGTTGAATAGCATGCGTCACCAACGAGCAATACGCTGTCATGCTCTTGTATTAAATTAGCTAAACGCTCTGTGGCATAGTAACTGATTGGTTTTGAAAATATATGCAATGTACTCATAAATTGACGACCTGGTGTTGAGTGGCTATTAATTTACTTTGCGCTGCAAAGTCTAATACGTTGACGTTAATGAGTAAGTCACTTTTAGCAAGGTTAAAATCGACCAATGATTTTTCACATACGTAAATGTTTTCAACATCGTAAATTTCGAGTGTTTTTATGCTTTTAAAATAATTTTTGAGCCCGAGGGGATCAGTGTGTTGACCTTTTTTCAATGCAAGTACAGCGGGGCCTGTAAACAGCCAACTAATATTTTGCTCTATAGCTGCAAAAATTAAGGTCATATCAAGGGCATCGCGAATATGCATATCATCAAAAGGACTATGCTGGCTTAGTACAAGTACATTGATCATTTAAATTGCACCCATTTGTCAGCATCACTTGCGAGCATTGCAAACTCGGCTAACCCAGCGATTGAAAATATACCTTTTTTTGTAATATCAAGACCCCGTTTTTCGGCAGCAGTGACACATAACATTAAGTTTATTTTCTTTTCATACAGTGTTTGCCAAAGGGCACTAATAGCTAACTCATCTGATGCAAGGTTTAAATGTTGACTGGCATGGAATACACCTTGCTGGTACAAAAAAATAGCGTCTATTGTATGACCTTGTGCTAAGCATGCATGAGCAAATTTAACCAAACGTTGTGTTGTATCATGATCTGATGGTGCGCAGTGAATAGAAAGTACAAATCGTGCCAAAACTAATCCAATAAAAAAGCCCCTAAAGAGGGGCTATTTTAACAGAACTATTTAATTAGTCATTATTTACGCCAAGTAGCGCAAGTAGCGATGTAAATAAGTTATATACGCTTAAGTAAAGAGAGACTGTTGCGCGGATATAATTTGTTTCACCACCATTGATGATACGGCTGGTATCAAACAAAATAAAACCTGACATGATTAGCACAACTGCAGCATTTACTACCATAAACATCAAAGAACTCCCGATGAAGATGTTAACAATGCTCGCAACGATAACCACGATTAGGCCTACTGTTAAAAAACCGCCCATAAACGAAAAATCTTTTTTAGTGTTAAGTGCATACGCAGATAAACCAAAAAATATCAGGGCAGTTGAACCTAACGCTTGCATAATTAGCATAGGGCCATTTGGCATGGCTGCGTAATGGTTCAATAAAGGACCGAGGCCTGCGCCCATCAAGCCTGTAAAAGCAAACACCCATGCAACACCAGATGCACTGTCAGCTTTTTTGTTTACAACAAATAATAAACCAAATGAAATAAGTGTAAAAACGATTCCCATAAAGTAGGGAAGTTGTAATGCCATTGAAATACCAGCCGTCACAGCACTAAATGCTAATGTCATTGCCAGTAGAAAGTAAGTGTTTTTAAGCACTTTGTTTGTTTCAATGGTCGACATAACCGGTTTAGCGGTATTGTACGAGTGATTAAATGCCATTGTAGAGCTCCTTTGTGTGAAACCAGTATAGATACGATAATTAACTAAAGTTAGATTACCAAGTCTTCTATATTTGGGCAAACCTTTGTAGTTCAATAGACCAATTAAATAATATAAAAGTTCCTGTTTGCACGGTTTTTGTTCTGTCTTGATTTATTTATGCACAAATCAATTGTTTTTTAGGCACTTAAACGTTTTTTTGAAAAAAAAGCTTCACAAAGGCGATGGGCTTCTCTATTATTCAGGCCGTGCGGAGAGATGGCAGAGTGGTCGAATGCACCGGTCTTGAAAACCGGCAGGGGTTTATAGCCCCTCTAGGGTTCAAATCCCTATCTCTCCACCACCTAATTAAAATAATTACGAGTACACTTTTACTTGTAATTTATAAAGAGTTTGGAGAGATGGCAGAGTGGCCGAATGCACCGGTCTTGAAAACCGGCAGGGGTTTATAGCCCCTCTAGGGTTCAAATCCCTATCTCTCCACCATATAACAAAAAAGCCCGCTAAATTAGCGGGCTTTTTTGTGCTTAAAATTTGTTGGTCGGGCCGAAAAGTTAAAATAATTGGCTTCAATAAATTGAAGTTAGGCTGTTAGTTTCTTGTGGAATTATGATATTTTCTTATTATTGGTTATTGCTAAAGGTATATAAAATATGATGTTGTGGCTTCAAGATGACTTAGCTTCAAGAAAGTTACTTGTTTATAGAGCAATGCTATTTTCCTTGGTAACCTTATTTGTTCTATTTGTGTTTCAGCCCTTTGGCACAACTAATGATACGACGCCTTACAAGTTACTTCGTTTATCTGGCTATGGTTTAGTGACATTTTGCGCTCTCTTACTGGCAGGCGCTATTGAGATATCGTTAACTCGGCTCACTCTCAACAGCACACTGCTATTGATTATGATCCCCGCTGTATACGTTCTAATTACGGCTGTGTTTAATCATGGATACTTTGTTGTCGCAGTCTTGGGACGTTGGCATTGGCAAAATCAATTACTTTTTATTGGCTATACGTTAGCGATTGGCTTGCTGCCAATTAGTTTTATGCTGTTGGTGAATCGCCATGCAAAACAGACCGTATTAACTACAGATACTACTGAGAAGGCTTCTAGCAATCAGAGCGTTTGTAATGTGTTAGAAGGAAGTGACGTTACACCCCCTCGCTTAATTACACTTATTGGTGACAATAAAAGTGATCGGCTGACTGTTGCACCCGCGGATATAATATTTATTAAGTCGGCTGATAATTATTGTGAACTTGCTATTAAAGAAAACGAGGGTGTTTGCCATACATTGCTGCGCGTCACGTTAACTGGTTTATTAAAGCAACTCCCTGAAAATATATTTATATATCGTTGTCATCGTTCTTATGCCGTGAATTTAGAGTTAGTGATGGCCAGTAAAGGTAATGCGGGTGGCTTACAACTAACTATGCTGTCATCTGATATCGCAGTACCAGTTTCGAGAACTTATGTTGATGCAATTAAACAAGCCTTGTTGTTGGCCCCTAAAGCATGTAAACGGCCCCAAAACATTGCAATTAGTACCAGAGAATGAACTACAGCCCTAATTTATCGACTTTATAATGAGTGATTGACATGCTTGAGTTGAATTTAAAATTTCACTTAAGAAGGTCATATGAAGAATCAAATAAAAGCACTGTTACTAGTAATTACGTTTATATTCTGTCATTACGGGATGAAATATTTTTGGGGTAAAAGTTGGATACCTATTTTATCAGAGCTAGATCAACACACAGATCTTTTATTATTTCCAGCTAAATACTTGTTTATCTATGGACCATTCTTACTGATAGCAACAGTGTTATTTAAGTCGATTCGCTGGTATGAATTATTAGGTCTAAATATAAAAGACTCTCAACGCTATTTATTAGCAGCACTGGCTTGCTGTACACCTATGGTAATAGGCTATGCTTTTTTAAGTAGTGAGCTAAATATTTCTATATCAGGGGTTGTTACAGGTTCAATATATGCTGGCTTTTTTGAAGAAGTAATTTTTAGGGCTGCATTGTTCGGTATATTATTTCGTTTTTGTCGTTGGGGGTTTATCCCAGCAGCACTCATTAGTTCCATAATCTTTGGTTTGGGCCATATTTATCAAGGGCATGATGTTATTTCAGCTCTTATGGCTGTTACTATTACAACAATTGCAGGCACATGGTTTGCGTGGCTATATTGCGAATGCGGTTATCGTATTTGGTTCCCGCTATGGATGCATATTTTGATGAATGCGGCTTACGGCATATTTAGTATGTCTGGTGGGGCAGCCGGTGATTTAAAAGGTAATTTATTTAAAGCGACCGCCATTATTTTGAGTATCGTATACATCAACGTACTTATTAAAGGTGGTAAAAAGCGAGAAGTAACACTTTCTTCATTATTTAAAAACCAACCAAATAGTTCGTCTTTGTCTATTAAAACGCCCACTTATGGACTTAATGATGCTTGAATTATTTTTAGTTACTATGGTCTTTAGTTCCCCTCTAATCTTGCTAGTAATTATTAAGCATTATTTTGCTTATAAAACAACAGTTCAAAAAGAGTTGGTTTTATTACAGCAAGCAAATAGAGCAGAAGCTGTCTTAACAATGCAAAATAAATTAGCGGTTCTAATTGAAAGAATCATTGTACTTGAAAAAATAGTAACAAATAGTAATGTTGATTTATCAAGAGAGATCGAGCAGCTATAACTTTTCAGGCCGGTTATCTTTCGAGATTTAAAATGCTCTGCCTGAAGGGAAACTGCTTAGGGCGATTAGTTCATTCCCCTCCCTACACAGATGTAGACAAGGGGGGGAATGAGTTGTGCGCGGAAACTTTCCTCTATTATTGTTTATCATCACAAATTACGACCATTGTCTCTATTTCGAAGTGGTACAACATGATGCATCCTTAGTATTTATCAAGGTCTGACTTTAAGGACGTTTTATGAAACATCAACTTGCAAAAAGTGTTGGCTTATCACTACTATCGCCTGTGATTATTGGTAGCATTTTAGGCGTTTATTATGGCTTAACATTAAACGCGGATCCTATCACCACATTTATTCAGTTATTAATGAGCGCGATAGCCAATGCTCATATCGTTGGTTTAACGATGGCTGCATTTGTTGTTCCGGGATATTTACTGATGTTTAAGTATGCCAAAGTTAACTACTCGGGCGTTTTGACATTAGGTTTGTTGGGGGGGGCAATTTTTAGCTTCTTACTCAGTGCCACCGGTGGCATGGTGTTCTTAGTTAATACAGCAATGTCAGCATTGGCTGCAGGTTTATTTTTATACGGGCTACGACAAGGCGCTGCAAAACAACAATCCACGCAATAGCAGAAATATTAACCAAGCGTGCTGAAAATTAGGGCAAATTACTTTTTTTTGCCCTGAAAAGGTTTCAATTATTGGCCACAAAGAGTACCTTTAACTACTGTATGTTTGATAAGAAGTAGTTTGGTATGCAAAAGCAAGAATTTTACCAGTCATTAGTTAAACAAACTGAATCACTAATTGCTGGAGAGTCTAATGTTATTGCCAATATGGCAAATATTAGCGCGTTGTTATTTACTTCATTAAATGATGTGAATTGGGCGGGCTTTTATCTAATGGATTCTCCGTCGGAGTTGGTACTTGGCCCGTTTCAAGGTAACCCTGCATGTATCCGTATTCCCGTTGGGAAAGGTGTGTGTGGAACTGCCGCTGCAACTGCACAAACACAACTTGTTGAAGATGTACATGCATTTTCAGGCCATATAGCCTGCGATGCAGCGTCTAATTCTGAAATAGTAATACCGATCCATAAAAATGGTGAATTATTTGCTGTATTAGATATCGACAGTCCAAGTATTGCCCGGTTTGATGCTGATGATAAACAAGGCTTAGAAGCATTAGTTGCGTGTTTTGAGGCAACGATTGCATGAAAGACTTAGTAAATGTACAGGATTATCTGTTTGCCATTGCCGATGTTGGTGATTGGGAAGGGGATGAAGAGCATGTAGCTGAAACGCTAAATGATTTAATTCACATTGCATGGGAACGACTTCCTGATGAGACCGATAGTGAATTAATCGATGAAATAATTAATGGTATTTGGGAACACCTTCGAGGTGATATGGCTGTAATTGAAGCCGACTTTGAAGAGCTGGTCGACTGGGTAACACACTACGTCGATTCGTCCCTTGATGAAAAGATGTGAAAAATAGGTTCTAAAATGGAAACCACAAACAAGCTAAAAGATATTAATGAAGTGTTGGAATTTTTATATCAAGAATTCCCACAATGTTTTAAACAAAAGGACGGTATCAAACCGCTTAAAGTCGGTATCTTTAAAGATATTGCTGAGCGTATTGAAGGGTCAGAGAAGGTTAGTAAAACTCAGGTGCGTCAAGCACTTAGAAAGTACACTTCAAACTGGCGCTATTTAGAAGCCGTTACTAAGTCTGAGTTCCGCATTGACCTTGATGGTAATCAAGGTGAAAAAGTTGAACAAGAACATATCGATCATGCGCAAAAATCGCTTGAAGAAAGTCGAGCGAAAATGGCTAAACGTAAGAAGTCACAACGCCCTCGAAATGATTCAGACACAAAATCTTACAAAAAGAAACCGGGTCAATTCGCCAAAACAGGTGATAAAAACGCTAAGGTTAATAGTACCTCAGCGAAAGCTGCGCCGGCTAAACGTTCTGGTAAAATTGAACCTTTGCCAGCGAGTGAGGTCAAGGTTAATAACAAAGTTAAAGTTAAACTTGGCCAAGCCCTTGTTAATGCAATTATCACTGAAGTGAACAAAGAAGACGTTCATGTTGAGTTGGTAACAGGTATGCAAGTTAAAACCAAAGCAGACAGCCTGTACATTATTTAAGCTGTATATAAATTAAGGAGTTGTGTATGAGTCAGAAGTTTACGCTCATTCCGTTAGTCGCGGCCCTATATTCGGGTTCATTATTTGCCTCAGCTGATATAGCGGATGTTTTATCAGTCAAAGACTTACCGATACTTAAGCAGGAAAGTCAGCATAGTACGGCTAGCAAACGAGTGACAAACTTATTTACTCGTGCACATTACAAGCCAATTCGGTTTGATGACGCACTTTCTAGCAAAGTGTTTGATCGTTATATTGAATCCCTTGATTTTAATAAAAGCGTCTTTTTGGCTGCGGATATTGCATCTTTTGAGCAATACCGCAACCAATTTGATAGCGCATTGCCAACAGGTAAACTCGATTTCACGTTTGATATTTTTAACTTAAGTATGAAGCGTCGTTTTGAGCGTTATGACTACTCGTTAAGTTTGCTTGAAAAAGAAATGACCTTCGATAAAGAAGATGAATATTTCTTTGACCGTGAAGAAAGCGAGTGGGCCAAAACTCAAGCTGAGCTTGATGAGCTTTGGCGTGAACGTGTGAAGTATGACGCTCTACGTTTAAAAATGACGGGTAAAGATTGGACCGGAATTAAAGAGGTATTGACAAAGCGTTACCACAATGCACAAAAACGATTAGTTCAAACTAACAGTGAAGATGCATTTCAGATTGTTATGAACTCGTTTGCACGCAGCATAGAAGCGCATACATCTTATTTATCTCCACGCAGAGCCGAACAGTTTAAGATGGATATGGACCTTGAACTTGAGGGCATAGGTGCGGTGCTGAGTTATGACGAAGACTATACCGTTATTCGCAGTTTAGTCCCTGGTGGGCCTGCAGATAAATCTGAACAAATTAAAGCTGATGACCGTGTAATTGGTGTTGCCCAAGATGGCGAAGAATTTGTTGATATAATTGGCTGGCGTTTAGATGACGTAGTTGATTTGATAAAAGGTCCAAAAGGGACAAAAGTAAGACTACAGTACTTAAAAGGCGCGGACGCACATGGCACGCCTAAAGTGGTTGAAATCATCCGAGACAAAATTCGTTTGGAAGACCGAGCGGCTAAATCAGAGGTATTCGAAGCAAAATACTCAGACTTAACAAGTAAAATAGGCGTTATTGAAATCCCGGGATTTTATAATAACCTCTCTAAAGACGTAAAAGTTGAGCTTGCTAAATTAAAAGAAGCAAAAGTTGATGGCATAATTATTGACTTACGCCAAAATGGCGGTGGTTCTTTGTATGAGGCCACACAATTATCTGGTTTGTTTTTTGATCAAGGCCCTGTAGTCCAGATCCATACATTAAATAATAGAATAGAAGAACAAAAAGATCGTGACGGTGTTACGTTTTATAATGGCCCGTTAACGGTATTGGTTGATCGCTATAGTGCTTCTGCCTCTGAGATTTTTGCTGCCGCAATGCAAGATTATGGTCGTGCAGTGGTCATCGGTGAACAAACGTTTGGCAAAGGGACTGTACAACAGCATAAAGGCTTAGGCAGAGCCTATGATTTATATGAAAATCCACTTGGTAGTGTGCAGTATACAATTGCTAAGTTTTATCGCATAAATGGTGGAAGTACACAGCATAAAGGTGTCATTCCTGATATATCATTTCCATCAGCTATAGATCCTGCTGAGTGGGGGGAGAGCCAAGAAGATAATGCACTCCCGTGGGATAGCATCATTAGAGCGAGATATAATTCGGTTGATAATTTGCAACCGGCGATAACTTACTTAAGTAAGGCTCATGCTGAACGTATAAAAACGGAACCTGAATTTAACTACGTTTACCAAGATATTACACGCTACAAAGAAGAGAAAGATCGTAAAACAATTTCGCTTGTTGAAGCAAAGCGTATTAAAGAAAAGGATGAAGGTGAAGCGCGGGCATTAGCACGTACTAATGAACGTCTTGTTCGCCTAGGTGTAAAACCTGTTGAGAACTTAGATGATATACCAGACGTTTTAGACGATTTAGACCCTTTCTTGGAAGAAGCAGCATTAATTACACAAGATTATATTAAATTTGGCCGCTTAGTTAAAAAGTAAATGGTTTTATTAACTAATAAAAAAGGCGCTTTAGCGCCTTTTTTGCTACCTAAAGCGTCTGATATTGCTATAATTGATGATTAAACGCTGATAAACCTAAGCGTCCTAGTTTCGCTAGATAATCTGTCCGCGCTAAAAATAATAATTAAACACGTACTTAAATACGTGTAGGAGTCTCTATTTTGAAGTCACAAGAAGAAAAACCTATTGCTCAGGCTAGCTTTTTTGATGCCTTAATCCCAATTTCAGTATTGATATGTTTATTAGGTGCTGCAGTGTATTTATTTGGCGATAGCTCGTCATCAGGCCCTAATCAAATTGCTCTGCTATTTGCTACTTTTACAGCTGCACTTATAGGCCTTAAAAATGGCTACACGTGGAAAAAACTAGAGCAGGCGATGATTGAAGGGATCACACTCTCCCTCGGCGCTATTTTAATTTTATTAATGGTAGGTGCGTTAATAGGTACGTGGTTGTTGTCAGGCACTGTTCCAACGTTAATCTATTATGGTTTGCAAGTAATCAACCCGAGTTGGTTTTATGCTGCGAGTTGCTTGATTTGTGGCATTGTTGCGATGAGCATTGGTAGCTCGTGGACAACAGCTGCGACCATAGGTGTTGCATTATTAGGTGTTGCTACTGGTTTAGGGCTTGAACAAACAGTTACAGCAGGCGCTGTTATTTCTGGTGCTTATTTTGGTGATAAATTAAGTCCGCTTTCAGAAACGACCAATTTAGCCCCAGCGGTTGTTGGTGCTGATTTATTTGAACATATTCACCATATGTTATGGACCACAGTCCCTAGCTTTATAATTGCGTTAGTTATTTTTATTTTTATGGGCTTTAATGCAACAGCCTCAAGTGAAGCAGGGCGTATTGATGAAATAACGCGAATACTTGAACAAAATTTTAATATTGGCTTAGAAATGCTTGTGCCTTTGATTGTTTTACTCGTTTTAGCAATTAGGAAAATGCCTGCATTTCCTGCTATCTCTATTGGTGCTGTAATTGGTGCTGTATGGGCGATGATTTTTCAATCTGACTTAATCGCAAACCAAATTGATGGCTCACAAGGTCAGTTAGTAGGTTACTTCAAATTAGTTTGGACTACTTTTTTTGATGGTTTTAGTATTTTAACCGGCGATGAAAAGATGGATTCATTACTAAGTGGCGGGGGGATGTCAGGCATGCTAACAACTACTTGGTTAATTATGACTGCGCTCATGTTTGGTGCCATCATGGAAAAAACAGGACTACTTGATATATTTGTTAAAAGTATTCTAAAAATAGCAAAAAGCACAGGCTCACTTATTACAGCAACGATTGCGACGTGTATCGGTACAAATGTTATTGCTGCAGATCAGTATATTGCTATTGTTGTACCAGGACGTATGTTTAAAGAAGAGTACGAAAAACGTGGATTAAAGCCTGTTAATTTATCTCGTACATTAGAAGATGGTGGAACAATTACAAGCCCGCTTATTCCTTGGAATACCTGTGGGGCATATATGCAAAGTGTGTTATTGATCAATCCGTTTGATTATGCGCTTTATGCATTCTTTAATCTTATTAATCCATTTTTAGCTGTTGTGTATGCCTATTTAGGCATCAAAATATTACGTATTAAACCAAAACAACAGGCATAAATTCTATGCTCCTCTGATAAAGAGGAGCCTTTTTGGAGGTTCATTATGACCGCGTCAAAAAAACCACAAGCACACTACCTTAAAGATTACCAAGCCCCTGTTTTTAGCGTTGAACATATAGATTTAACGTTTGATCTAGCGCCTTTAAAAACTCAAGTTAGCTCACTGCTGACCCTTAAAAGATTAACAGCAGAAAACGACGATTTAGTTTTAGATGGTATAGACCTAACACTACTTTCAGTAACTGTTGATGGGCACGCTTATACTGATTTTCGCGAAGCGGATGAGCAGCTAATCATTAGCAACTTACCGTCGCAATGCCGTTTAGGTATAGTGAACGAGATATCGCCGCAGACAAACACATCTTTAGAAGGTTTATATCTTTCAGGTGGTGCCTATTGTACGCAATGTGAAGCACAAGGTTTTAGAAAAATAACTTACTACCTTGATCGCCCTGATGTACTTGCTAGTTTTGATGTGACGATTATTGCAGACACTCAGTTCACTCATTTATTATCTAATGGTAATAAATTAGATGAAGGTAAACTAGATAATGGTCGCCACTTTGCTAAATGGCAAGACCCATTTAAAAAACCAAGCTATTTATTTGCACTCGTTGCAGGTGATTTTGATGTTTTAGAAGATACCTTTGTAACGCATAGCGGTCGCAGTATTGATTTAGCATTATTTGTTGATAAGGGTAATTTACCAAAAACGCCACATGCAATGACATCACTTAAAAAATCAATGCAGTGGGATGAAGAGCGTTTTAATCTTGAATATGATTTAGATATTTATATGATTGTTGCCGTTGATTTTTTCAATATGGGGGCAATGGAGAATAAAGGCTTAAACATCTTTAATTCTAAATGCGTTTTAGCAAACCAAGAAACCGCCACGGATAAAGATTATCACACGATAGAGTCAATTGTTGGCCACGAATATTTTCATAACTGGACAGGGAATCGCGTGACCTGTCGTGATTGGTTTCAATTGTCTTTAAAAGAAGGCTTAACAGTATTTCGTGATCAAGAATTTAGCAGTGACTTAGGTTCTCGTGCACTTAATCGTATTGATGCTGTGAAAGTAATGCGTACACACCAGTTTAGTGAAGATGCAGGCCCTATGGCTCACCCAATTCGTCCAGAACAAGTGATTGAAATGAATAATTTCTACACAGTAACGGTATACGATAAAGGAGCTGAAGTGATCCGTATGATGCATACATTACTGGGAGAAGAAAAATTCCAACAAGGGATGACTCTTTATTTTGAGCGCCACGATGGACAAGCGGTGACCTGTGATGACTTTGTTGGAGCGATGAGCGATGCTTCAAATATTGATTTAAAACAGTTTAAGCGCTGGTATAGCCAAGCAGGCACACCGCGTTTGGTTGTTAAGCAAGATTATAATGAAGAACTAGGTGTTTTTACATTAAATATTGAACAACTCACACCTCTAAATCAACCCAATAATACAGAACTGCATATTCCATTTGCAATAGAATTACTTGATCCGCAGGGGGACTCAATTACTTTAGGTTTCCAAGGGAAACCAGTCAGCCATGTATTAAATGTCACAAGCAAACAGCAATGCTTTAGTTTTGATGGTTTAACTGCAAAGCCAGTTGCAGTCTTGCTGGAAGATTTTTCAGCACCTTGTATTGTTGAAAAGTACAATACAGAAACAGAACTACTGCATATTATGCAGTTCGCACGCAGTGATTTTTCGCGTTGGGATGCGCAGCAGCAACTGTTTATATCGGCCGTTAAAGAAGCTATTTCAAACCCAGCAGATAACACGCTCAGTGTACCTATTATAGCGGCATTACAGAACCTATTAGGCAAGCGTGATGGTGATCTTGCATTGACTGCTGAATTACTTAAGCTCCCTAGCTTTGATACCCTAGCGGCAGAGTTTGATGTGATCCCTGTAGATACAATTATCAGTATCACAGAGCAATTTGAACGACAAATAGCAGAGCATCTATGTAATGAGTTTCTTGATTGTTATGCAAGCTTAATAGACGACGGTACCGTGAGTTCTTCAGCTGTTGCGACACGCGCATTAAAAAGTATATGCTTGCATTACTTGGCTAAAATTACTGATCCAGCCATCGCAAATCTGCTTAATAACGCAGCGGCTTCATCGAACATGACAAATGTATTAGCAGCTCTAAGCGCTGTTGTAAAAGCAGATAATCCATTATCAGTAGAGTTACTAGAGCAATTTGACAGCCATTGGCGCCATGATGTGCTGGTGATGGATAAGTGGTTTGCTTTGCAAGCAATGCAATGTGGCGATGATGCGATTGATAAAATAAAAAACCTTTATGAACACCCATGTTTTGATTTTTCAAATCCGAATCGTGTGCGGGCATTAGTTGGTAGCTTTAGTCACTTCAATACCGCACAATTTCATAGAAAAGATGGTTTAGGTTATCAATTACTAGGCGATTTATTGGTTAAACTCAATGCTATTAATCCGCAAAATGCCTCTCGTATGTTGACGCCATTTATGTCTTGGCGTCGTTATGATGAACAGCGTTCAAGTGCAATGAAAGCACAGTTACAACGTTTGGCTTTACTTGATGATTTAAGTGATGATTTATTTGAAAAAGTAGATAAAGCACTGCAATAAATTATGATCGAATATTACTTTTTATTAAACCTTACCTATATACAATGTATGGATTATTACGAAGGTAAGTATACCTCGGTGCAAGTACAAGAAGATGGCGGTAAAAAAGTACGTTTTGCTGCCCATCATTTACGCCCGTTTATTTCTTCTTTAGGAGTGAGAGGGCGGTTTAGACTTTTATTAACAGTTGAACATAAATTTATACGTTTAGAGCGCATTGGCTAAGATGGATAAAAAAAAATTATTTGGTTTATATTATATTTTTGTTAAATCAATTTGTCCTATTGTTAATTTACGTGTATAAATTATCTGGTAGGACGTCTTACCATTGCGTAAACGCCAACTAAACTGAAAAATTATGACCGATTGAACGCGTTCTATTTGTAATTTCTTTATTTCGCTTCTATCGTTACGACTACACTAAAAACAATAACTTGATCACAAAATGACCCGCGAAAGGGGGAACACACAATGATAAGAAGATCGCTATTTGTTAAAAATAAAATCGTTATGGGCCTAGCTGCTGCAACTTTAGGTTTATCAACGGGCGTAGCACACGCTGCCAACTTTGAAGTTGGCGGTTTTGATGTAACGTTTGATTCAAACTTTTCTTATGGCCAAAGTATTCGCGTAGAAGACCGCGATTTTTCTTTGATCGGTAAAAGTAATAATCCAGCTTTCGATTGGACGGGTTATAACCCTTCAGTTGGGAACACTGTTTATTCTGGGCAAGATGTCTGGGCTCAGCCAGGCGCATATTCGAACAATGGTGATGCGGGGGACTTAAATTTCGATAGCGGTGATTCGTTTTCTAAATTGCTCAAGGGTACGCATGACCTTTCTATAAATAAAGATAACTTTGGCTTGTTTACACGCTTTATGTATTTTTATGATTTTGAACTTATGGATGGTGAGCGAGCTTATAAGAACCCAACTTCGGGTAAAGCAGCTGATCCATGCGATGACGCAGATACTAAAAAGCAAGTGTGTGCTGATATACGCTTACTTGATGCTTTTGTTTGGGCAGATTTCGACTTGAATGACGGCAATAACCCATTGTCTATTCGTTTAGGTCAACAAGTAGTTAACTGGGGTGAAAGTACATTAATCTCCCATGGTATCAATGTTAACCCTGTCGATATCGATCGCTTGAAAGCACCCGGTGCGGAGCTAAAAGAAGCGTTTATTCCGGTAGGAATGTTATGGGCTTCACTGGGGATCACTGATAATATTAATCTTGAAGCCTTTTACCAATATGACTGGCATGAAACACGTTTACCTGCTGCAGGTAGTTATTTTTCAACAAATGATTTTGCATCAGAAAATGGCTATCAGCAGAATGTCCAGTTAGGATTCACTGCGAATCCTGATATTGACTTGGCATTTTTGACTCAAAGTTTAAATAATCTAGACGATATTGTAAGCTCTCAAGGTGTTGACCCAACGAGTGCACAAGGTCAGGCTATGATGAGCCAAATGTATATGGCTTACCCTACAAAAGTTGCACTTAAAGGAAAAGGCAGTGCGGGTAAAATTGAACCAGATAACGGTGGGCAATATGGTCTTCGTTTAGGGATGTTTTTACCTGAACTGAATGATACCGAGGTTGCGCTTTATCATATAAATTACCACAGCCGCCGCCCTTTAATTTCTGGTAAAGTATCTAACTTCTCAGCGCCAGCAATCGGCCAAGATATTGCGATGATATTGTCATCAGAGATCACGGAAGATAACATCACTCAACTTAATGCATTTACTCAAGGTATTTTAGAATACCCTGAAGATATTAAACTATATGGTTTAAGCTTTAATACGTCGCTTGGTGAAACCGCATTTGCTGGTGAATTTGCATTTCGTCAAGACGAACCATTGCAAATTGATGATGTAGAGCTGCTTTATGCCGGTATGCCTGAACAGTTAGCTGCAGCAGGTTTAAGACCTGATTTAGAACGTATATCTCAGGTGCCAGGCAATGCAAAAACAACACTTGCTGATGGAACTATTGTTAGTAGTGCGGTTGCACCAGGTCAAGTCGCTGCAGGCTATATTTTACGTAATACAGCGCAACTTCAATTTACAGCAACACATTTATTTGGTCCTTCTTTAGGCGCTGATAGTTGGGCTGTTGTAGGTGAAATAGGTGGCGTGCGTATAAACGATTTACCTGATTATAATGAATTACGTTTAAATGTTTCGGGTACTGGTCGAAGTGGTGTTATTTCTGGTCCTAATGCTGATGATTATTCGACTTTACACTTGGGATTATCAAATGGCCCCGAAACTAACTCATTTCCGACCGCATCTGCTTGGGGTTATCGTTTAATTGCAAAGGGTGATTACTATAACTTCTTCAAAGGCGTTAACTTTTCACCGCGCATTGTGTTTTCTCACGATGTAAATGGTATTACACCAGATCCTATGTTCTTGTTTATTGAAGACCGTAAGTCATTAGGTGTTACTGCCAACTTTAACTACCAAAATGCGTGGTCGTTTGATTTCAGCTACAACTCCTTCTGGGGTGGTGGTCAAACAAATACTTTCTCTGATCGCGATTTTGTTTCTTTCAATATTAAATATTCAATTTAAGGGTATCATGATGATAAAAAAACCTACCCTCATTGCGTTTGCACTATGTAGTTTATTTTCAACTACTGCTGCAGTCGCTAAAATGACAAGTGAAGAAGTCGCGCGTTTAGGTGCAGATCTAACACCATTGGGCGCTGAAAAAGCTGGCAATGCTGATGGTTCAATCCCAGCTTGGACGGGTGGTATTACCAAAGCACCTGCAGGTTATACGCCTGGTATGCACCATCCAGATCCTTTTGCTGATGATAAAGTACTTTTCACGATTGATAAATCGAACATCGCGAAATACAAAGAAAACCTAAGTCCTGGCCAAGTTGCACTTTTTGAAGCGTATCCAGATACGTTTAAAATGAACATTTACAAAACTCATCGCAGTGCGTCGAACCCGCAATTTGTTTATGATGCAACGAAACAGTACGCGCCTGTTGCTGAGTTAATTGAAGATGGGAATGGGATTAAAAATACTGCGATTGGTATTCCTTTTCCAATTCCAAAAACAGGCTTAGAAGCCATTTGGAATCATCTTTTACGTTATCGCGGTATGTCGGTAGAACGCTTTGGTGGTCAAGCAGCACCAACAGCCTCAGGCTCTTACAACATGGTTGGCTTTGACGAACAGCTATTAGTTAAGTATTCAGATCCAAAAGCGACGCCGGCAGAGCTGCAAGAGTCAAATATTTTGTTTAAGTTTAAGCAAAAGGTTACTCAGCCAGCCCGTTTAGCGGGGACTGCGTTACTAGTACATGAAACGATGGACCAAATATTAACGCCACGTCAAGCATGGACTTATAATACAGGCCAACGTCGTGTTCGTCGTGCGCCAAATGTAGCCTATGATGCACCAGGAACCGCAGCTGATAGCTTACGCACAACTGATGATTTTGATATGTTTAACGGTTCACCAAATCGTTACACATGGACATTGAAAGGTAAGCAAGAGCTATATATTCCCTATAATAGCTATAAGCTTCACAGTGATAAGTTAGAATATGATGATATTTTGATGGCTGGTCATATTAATCCTGAACATGTTCGTTATGAAAAACACAGAGTATGGGTTGTTGAAGCAAATTTGAAAGCTGATACACGCCACACTTATAAAAAGCGTGTGTTTTATATTGATGAAGATAGCTGGCAAGTACATGTAACTGATATTTACGATAATCGTGATCAAATGTATCGTGTAGCAATGGCGCATGGTATCAATTACTATGATGCACTTACAAATTGGAGTACGCTTGACGTATACCATGATTTAAATTCACGTCGTTATTTAGCGATTGGTTTAGACAACCAAGAGAAAATGTATGATTTCTCACAATCGTTTAATGACAACGAATTTACATCAAACGCTTTACGCCGCGAAGGCCGTTAATAAAACAGGCACCTAATATCGGTTAGGTGCCTTTTCTATCAAATCGCGTTTGTCTTCGTGACACGTACTAGAACACCCAATTGCTAGTTTTATTAGACAAACACAGTCTCCTCAAGGCGATTTAAATTTATGAAGTATTTGCTTTTTGCAGGTTTTAGTTCCCTCGCTTGTTTTACTGCCCATTCATTAGCGGCTGATCCGCTTTACGCTATTAGTGCAATTAAAGCTGATAAAACGCTCCTTACAGATATTGAGTTCAATGGTGATCAATTAGTCGCTGTTGGTAAACACGGAACAGTCATAACGAGTCCAGACGCCAAAAATTGGGAGCAGGCTAACGTACCAACACAAGTCTTACTCACTGCGGTCAATTTTGTCGATACTCAAAATGGTTGGGCTTGTGGGCATGATGCGACCATTATAAATACAGATAATGGGGGTAATGATTGGCAGCTTCAATATAGTAATGCGACATTAGATAAACCATGCCTCGATATATTGTTTAAAGATGCGCAGCATGGTTTTGCTGTAGGCGCCTATGGTATGTTTTATGAAACACATGATGGCGGAAAGCAATGGCAGAAACGCTTTTTAGATACATTATTATTTGAAGATGATCGTGATTACTTGAATGATCTAAAAGAATCGGATCCACAGGCTTATGAAGCTGAAACCGCTTCAATTTTACCGCATTTTAATCGTATTGTTGCCACTAATGAAAAGCTTGTTTTAGTAGGAGAGATGGGTCTACTTGCTCATAGCCTTGATAATGGTCAAACTTGGCAACGCGATGATGAAATTTATCCAGGGTCTTTCTTTGCTTATGGCATTAATGAACAAAACGAAGAGTTAGTTGCAGGATTGCGTGGCAATATATTTAGCCGTCATGGGGATGTAATGTGGCAGCCTATCGAAAATATTAAAACGGCTACAGTTAATAGTATTATCCATGATGATAAGGGTAACTGGTTGTTATTGGCTAATAGTGGTGTCATTTTTCATTATAAAGACAGCCAGTTACAAGTAGAACAATTGCCGGATGGTAAAGCCATTTTAGATGCCGTGATTTTTGAGCAACAATTAGTTATGGCCTCAGAAAATGGTATTAAAGTGAAGAGGATAACTCCGTAATGCACAGTATTTTAGATTTTTTAGAGAAGGCCGTTTTTCGTCACCGTTTGGTTATGCTTATCAGCTTTATTTTGATAACGTGCTTTTTAGCTTTCAAAGCGACTAACATCCAATTAGATGCCTCATTTAATAAAAATATACCGCTTAATCACGACTATATGAAAGTGTATACCAAACATGAAAAACAGTTTGGTGGAGCAAATAGTATTTTAATTTCTGTATGTGATGATAGCGGTAATATATTTAACCCTGAATTTTTTACGCAGTTAAAAGCAGTGCATGATCAGCTTTATTTTATACCGGGAATTAATCGACCTCTAGTAAACTCAATTTTTTCACCAAGTGCTCGTTTTGTTGAAGTTGTTGAAGATGGTTTTGCAGGCGGGCCAATTATCCCTGCAAATTTCAAAGCAGATGAGCGTGGGCTGGCAGTTGTAAAAGAAAATATTGAGAAGGCTAAAGTTGTAGGTCGTATGATCGCATCCGATTACTCATGTGCAATGGTGAGTGCTCAACTATTGGAAACTGATCCGCAAACTCAAGAAAAATTGGATACCCTGGCATTCGCTCAAAAATTAGAAACTGAAATTCGTCAACCGCTAAGCACTGAAACTGTCAGCATTCATATAATTGGCTTTGCTAAAATGGCTGGCGATATTGCTGAAGGTGCTAAAGGTGTTGTTTTATTCTTTGCAATCGCAATCGCCTTTACTTTCATCATGGTTTGGTTATTTTGTGGTAGCTTAAAGCTCACAATACTTCCGATTGCATGTTCAATTATTGCGGTGATTTGGCAATTAGGGATTTTATCTAGCCTTGGTTTTGGTCTTGATCCAATGTCTATTTTAGTACCATTTTTGGTTTTCGCTATTGGTGTTAGTCATGGCGTGCAAATGATTAATGCGATTGGTAAAAAGGTACTCGAAGGTGCGAGCACACGTTTATGTTGTCAATCAAGTTTTCGCTCCTTGTTAGTTCCTGGTGGGATTGCACTGCTTTCAGATACTGTTGGCTTTTTAACGCTTCTCACTATTGATATTGGTATTATCCGCGAGTTAGCTATAACAGCAAGTTTAGGTGTTGCAGTCATTATTTTCACTAATTTAATCTTACTGCCTGTTTGGGCATCCTATATGCATTTTGAAAACTCAGTTAAAATTCAAAAAGGTAATACAAATAAACCAAACATACTTGACTCAATTCGTGAGGTTTTAGTAAAAGCGACAGATCCAAAGTGGGCTAAGCTTATTATTGTATTTACCTTGGTATTATTTGCATTGGGTTACTGGCAAGCAGATAAAATGCGTATTGGCGATTTACATGCAGGTGCACCTTCGCTTCATCAAGATGCACGTTACAACCAAGACACCTTCTTAATATCGGATAAATACACTATTTCGTCTGACATATTAAAAGTGTTAGTTGAGGCCTATCCAGCAGCATGTACAGAGCATGATGTGATGGAGCGTATTAGTCGCTTTCAGTATAAAGTTGAAAATCTGGCAGGTGTCCAGTCAGCTGTAAGCTTGAGTTCAGTCGCTCAATCAGTTAATGCAGGTTACAACGAAGGTAATCTTAAATGGCAAACATTGCCTCGCAATACAGCTAGCTTAGTCCAGTCTACGGCTCGTGTTGAAACCAGTACAGGGTTATTAAACGGGGATTGCTCTGTCATGCCTGTAATCATCTTTTTAGATGACCATAAAGCAGAGACTATTGATAATGTAATTGCAAGTGTGAAGCAGTTTGCCATTGAGGAGCAAACAGATACCTTACAATTCAAATTGGCATCTGGGCCTGTTGGTGTAATGGCGGCAACGAATGAGTCGGTTTCAGCTGCTCAATTGCCTATGATGCTTTATGTTTATGGCGCGGTTATCATTTTATGCTTGATAAGCTTTAAAAGTGTTAAAGCTACTATTGCTGTTGTACTTCCGTTATA
The DNA here is from genome assembly GCF_013002825.1 of Pseudoalteromonas sp. NEC-BIFX-2020_002. Classification (NCBI taxonomy): domain Bacteria; kingdom Pseudomonadati; phylum Pseudomonadota; class Gammaproteobacteria; order Alteromonadales; family Pseudoalteromonadaceae; genus Pseudoalteromonas; species Pseudoalteromonas sp. NEC-BIFX-2020_002. The sequence goes on along the minus strand of NZ_JABEPJ010000010.1, from coordinate 145,982 downwards.
TATTGTATCAACCCTTGCACAAGCCCTAATGGTGCAATTAGAAATAGGGTTGACCGTTTCAACATTGCCTGTGATCGCGTTAGGAGTGGGTATAGGTGTTGATTACGGAATTTATATTTTGTCCTCGATGATGGGCCAATTAAAGCAGGGGGTTGCGTTACCTATTGCGTATCGAAATGCACTAGTTGAACGTGGCAGCGCTGTTTTATTTACAGGTATTACACTTGCAATTGGTGTGAGCACATGGATTTTCTCTGATTTGAAGTTTCAGGTGGATATGGGAATTTTGTTAACCTTTATGTTTTTGGTCAATATGCTAGGTGCAGTACTGCTTTTACCTGCAATAGGTAGTTTACTCTGGACTGACCAGAAAAAATAATGTGAATAATTGTGCTTCTAAATGGTCAGTAATGGCCATTTATATCTATAATTTGTGAATAGATGACCAAATAGCTGAAATGCTTAAAATGTTTTCATCGAAAGGGCTGTTTATTAATTTTAAAAGGGTTAGAATTTGCCTGACTCCACACAATTAAATTGCTGTACAAATTTCCCATCTAATTTAGATGGTATAGATTTAAGGAACATGTAATGACACGAAATGAAGGGCAAGCCTCGGTTATCTTAGATAATGTCTGTAAGCTGATCCAGAAAAAAGTTCACGCTGATAATGTGTTACTCGTTGAGAAATTCGCCAAATCCTTGTACAGCAATATGTCTAAAGAAGATTTGGCACATCGCAATGATAGTGACTTATATGGCGCTGCACTTAGCCTATGGAACTCGCTGGAAAAAAATACCTCTGATGATGCGGTTATTCGCGTCTTCAATCCTGAAGTAGCAAAAGATGGCTGGCAGTCATCGCATACAATCGTCGAAATTATCGCTAAAGATATGCCATTTTTAGTTGATTCCGTACGTATGGCGATGACCCGCGAAAACATCGCATCTCACTTGCTACTACATAGCCCACTTAAAATTCAACGCGATAAAAACACTAAAATATCAGCTTTGTCTAATTTAAAAGCAGAGCAAGAATCGAGTTCAACAAAAACAGTGTTTTTTATTGAAATTGATCGCCAAACAGATTCGACAGTGATTGACTCGTTTAAAAAAGAGCTTGAGTCTGTATTAACGGATGTATCGACAGCGGTAGAAGATTGGCAGCCGATCCGTGAAAAACTAATTGCAGTCAGTAAAGATTTACCAAAACGTCACCATAATAAAAATGCAAATGAAGTAGCAGAGACAGTCGAGTTTTTAGACTGGTTGGTAAAAGATAACTTCACGTTAATGGGTTATCGTCAGTATGATTTATCTCCTGTTCAAGGTGATTATCAATTAAAAGGAATAATGGAAAGTAGTCTTGGTTTGATGAAAAATTCAACCGAAGAGCATTCACGTTTACTTTCAGAGTTACCAGAAGTTGCTCGCCAAGAAGCGCGTAGCACTAACTTACTTATTTTAACTAAAACGAACTCCGTGTCGCGTGTTCATCGTCCGGCTTATATCGATTATGTTGGTATTAAGCGTTTTGATGAGCAAGGAAATGTGATAGGTGAAGATCGTTTTATTGGTTTGTTCTCATCAAGCTTTTATAACAACAGTGCTACTGATGTTCCAGTCCTTAAAAGTAAAATAACGCGTATTATGGATATGTGTGATTTTGCAAAAGGTACGCATGCTTATAAAGCAGTTTTGAATATTCTTGAAACGTATCCACGCGATGAACTTGTTCAAGCCCGAGAAGGCGAGTTACTTGAAGTTGCAATGGGTGTTTTACAAGTGCAAGAACGTGATATGTGTCGCTTATTTGTTCGTAAAGATGCTTATGGTCGCTTTTTCTCTTGTATGGTTTATGTTCCTCGAGAGCGTTATAACACAGCGTTACGTCGCGAAACTCAAGGTATTTTAGGTAATGCATTTAATTCTGACGATAAAGTCGAATTTACTACTTTCTTCTCTGAGTCAACACTGGCGCGTACTCATTATACCGTACGTGTGACTGACAACAATATAGAATATAACGTGAAAGACATTGAAAATAATTTAATAGAAGCAGCTCGTACTTGGGAAGATAAATTACAATCAGCGCTATTAGAATCGGCTGGTGAAGCGCGTGGTAACGATTTAAATCGTAAATATGCTAATGCATTCGCGCGTTCATATAAAGATGAAGTATTACCAAGTGCTGCAGTTGTTGATATTGAGAAACTTGAATTATTGAACGATGATAATAAGCTGGAAATGCAGTTTTATCGTCCGCAAGAAGAAGCAAATAGCAATATCGTACGTTTGAGCTTATTCCATAAAGATGAGCCAATCCATTTGTCAGATGTAATGCCAATGCTTGAAAATTTTGGCTTGCGCGTAATTGGTGAAACACCTTATTCAGTTAAAACCAGCGATGGTCGTATCAACTGGATCATGGACTTTTCAATGCTACTTGATAGCAAAGGGATTGCTGATTTCGATAAAATATCGGCACGTTTTCGCGCTGCATTAACAAGTGTTTGGAATAATCGTTTAGAAAATGATGGCTTTAACAGGCTTGTATTAATGGGTGGATTAACAGGGCGTGAAGCATCAATATTACGTGCGTATGCAAAATATATGCGTCAAGTCGGTGTTACTTTTTCACAAAGCTATATCGAAAGTACGCTTGCGAACTACCCACATATTGCTACGCAAATAGTTAATCTATTCGCTAAAAAGTTTTCTGTAAAAAGCCCTGCGAGTGTTAAAACACTTGATAAATTAATTGCTCAAGTATATTTAGAACTTGAAAACGTCGCTAATTTAGATGATGACCGTATTATTCGTTTATATGTTGATATGATCATTGCAACACTGCGTACTAACTACTTCCAAAAAGATGAGACTGGTCAATTTAAATCGTATGTATCGTTTAAAGTTAAACCAAGTTTGATCCCAGATATGCCATTACCATTACCGGCATTTGAAATATTCGTTTACTCACCTCGTGTTGAAGGTGTTCACTTACGTGGCGGTAAAGTTGCTCGTGGAGGATTACGTTGGTCTGACCGTCGCGAAGATTTCAGAACAGAAGTCCTTGGTTTAGTAAAAGCGCAACAAGTAAAGAATACAGTAATCGTCCCTGTAGGCTCTAAAGGTGGCTTTGTGTGTAAGCAATTGCCAGCTGAGCGTGATGCATTCTTTAAAGAAGGCCAAGAATGTTACAAAATCTTTATTCGTGGTTTATTAGACATTACCGATAACATTGTTCAGGGTGAGATTGTCCCACCGCAAAATGTTGTTCGCCATGATGAAGATGATGCTTACTTAGTAGTTGCAGCCGATAAAGGTACTGCGACGTTCTCTGATATTGCTAATGGAATTGCAAACGAATATAACTTCTGGCTGGGCGATGCATTTGCTTCAGGTGGTTCAGTAGGTTATGACCATAAGAAGATGGGTATTACAGCAAAAGGTGCGTGGGAATCAGTTAAACGTCATTTCCGTGAAATGGATATTGACTGCCAGACAACTGATTTCACTGTAGTGGCAATAGGGGATATGGCGGGAGATGTATTCGGTAACGGTATGCTGTTATCTAAACATATTCGTTTACAAGTAGCATTTAACCACTTGCATATCTTTATTGATCCAACGCCGGATTCAGCAACATCATACCCTGAACGTGAGCGTTTATTTAATTTACCACGCTCTTCATGGGAAGATTACAATAAAGAATTAATCTCAGCCGGTGGTGGTGTTTTCTCTCGCGCAGCGAAATCAATCACACTAAGCCCAGAGATGAAAAAAATGTTGGGTACTAAAAAAGCCAGCATGACACCAAATGAATTGATCAAAGCAGTCTTGATGATGGAATTTGATCTACTGTGGAATGGTGGCATCGGTACTTACATTAAGAGCAGTAAAGAAAGTGATGCAGATGTAGGCGATCGTGCTAACGATGCATTGCGCATTAATGGTGCAATGCTTGGTGCGAAAGTACTTGGCGAAGGTGGTAACTTAGGTGCTACGCAGTTAGGCCGTATTGAATTCGGGGCTAAAGGCGGTCGCGTTAATACTGACTTTATCGATAATGTGGGTGGGGTTGCATGTTCAGATAATGAAGTGAACATTAAAATCCTTCTTAATGGGTTGGTAACGTCAGGTGATTTAACACGTAAACAACGTGATGAACTGCTGTACTCAATGACTGATGAAGTTTCTGAATTGGTGTTGAAAGATTGTTATCGTCAAACGCATACGCTGTCAATTACTCAATCTAAGGGTTCATCAACGCTTAAAGAAAAAATACGCTTTATTCATGCGCTTGAAAAAGATGGTAAGCTAAATCGTGCCATTGAATTTATTCCAAGTGATGAAGAATTGGCTGAACGTGCTGCCGCGGGTAAAGATTTGACTCGTCCAGAGTTATCTGTGTTGGTATCGTACGCAAAAATGGTTCTTAAAGAGTCATTAGTTACTGATGACATTACAGAGAATCCGTATTATCGTCAGTTATTGGTGAAGTCATTCCCATTACCATTACGTGAAAAATTTAACGGTGCGATGGATAATCACCCATTGCGTAAAGAAATTATTGCGACCAAACTAGCTAATAATATCGTAAATGATATGGGTCTTAATTTCATGGTCCGTATGCATGAAGAGACTGGAGCAACTGAATCTGAAATTGCGTTGTGCTATTCAATCGCAACGGAAGTTTTCCAGATGCGTGATACATGGTCATCGATAGTGGAACTCGATAACAAAGTACCGGCTGCTGTTCAAACGGAAATGCTATATCAATTACGCCGAACAGTTCGTCGCACAACACGTTGGTTCTTACGTCATCGCAATAAAGCCCAAACGATTGAGCAAGCAATTGAATTCTTCACACCAACATTTGCAGATTTAAGTACTAACTTAAATACCTACATGGTTGATAAAGAAGCTGAACGTTTAGCCAAATCAGCAGAAAAGCTGGTTGATAATGGTGTGCCAGTTGCACTTGCTGATCGTATTGTCGCGCTTTCAAGCTTATTCTCAATTATGGATTTAGCTGAAGTGGCAAATAACTCAGGGCGAAGCATTGATATGGTGTCTAACACGTACTTTAAGCTTGGTGCGCGTATGGGCTTACATTGGTTCCTTGATCAAATTACAAATCAACCAGTTGCAAATCATTGGCAAGCACTTGCTCGTGCATCATATCGAGAAGAGCTTGATTGGCAACAACGTACACTTGCTGAAGTTGTGTTAAATGGCTTTGAAGGTGACAATAAGGATGTTGATGGTCAAATAGATCAGTGGATGGACACTCAAGAGCAATTACTGCAACGTTGGAAGCAAATGCTTGCAGAATTTAAAACATCACAAAGTCACGACTTTGCTAAGTTTTCTGTTGCACTTCGCGAACTTATGTTGCTTAGCCACAATTGCGATACATCAGGAAAATAAACAATTAGCTTAACTTATATTTTTCTTACGTGAAAATAATGAGTTAATAGTTAAATTTGTTATACAATACCTCAGCCTAGTCTGGGGTATTTTTTTATATAGAGGATTCTTTTATGTTTTACGATCTAGCTCGCCGTTTTATGTTCACCCGTGATGCGGAATGGGCCCATGAATTCGCACTTCATAATTTACGTCGCTTTAGCAATACCCCATTTAGTGCTGCATGGTCGCAATCGGTGACAGATCATCCTGTTGAGTTTCTAGGTTTACAATTTAAAAACCCTGTTGGGCTTGCTGCTGGGCTAGATAAAGATGCGCAGTGTATTGATGCATTTGCGCAAATGGGCTTTGGTTTTTTGGAAGTTGGTACGGTTACCCCACGCCCACAAGTCGGGAATGACAAACCACGTATTTTCCGTTTACCACAATCTAATGCAATTATTAACCGCATGGGCTTTAACAATAAAGGTGTTGATAATCTCGTTGCTAATGTTAAAGCTGCAAAATACGACGGTATTTTAGGTATCAACATTGGTAAAAATAAAGACACACCAAATGAGCAGGGTAAAGATGACTACATACATTGCATGCGTAAGGTATTTGAGCATGCCTCATACATTACCGTTAATATATCGTCGCCAAATACGCCGGGACTTCGTGATTTACAGTATGGTGCAGCGCTTGATGATTTATTGCAAAGCCTAAAGAACGAACAGCTCGATTTAATCGCAAAGCACGGTAAACAAGTTCCTATGTTGGTTAAAATTGCCCCTGACCTTGATGAGGTTCAAATTAGGCAAGTAAGTGAGTCTTTACTGAATAATAAAATAGATGGTGTAATAGCGACGAACACTACATTAGAGCGAGCTTCTGTCCATGGACAGCAATATGCTGATGAAGCGGGTGGATTATCAGGCCAACCAGTGCGGGCACGTTCAACTCATGTCGTGAAGGAACTAAAGCGACTAACAGGTGGAGCGTTACCAATTATAGGTGTTGGTGGTATTGATGATGCGCCAAGCGCGAAAGAAAAGTTAGAGGCGGGTGCCGATTTATTACAGGTTTACACTGGATTTATTTATAAAGGTCCGCAATTAGTTAAAACGATCCTTAACGACTTATAAGGATCCGTTATCTAAGCTTTTGATCGTTCATTAAATGTTCTAAGCAAACATAGTGTAAATGATCAAAAGCCGCTATACTTCATTATTCGTGTAATTAATTTCTGGGAGCTAAAGGAGAGCATGTTACAAGCATCAAAGCAATGGCAGTGGGTTGCTTGTCAAGTACGGAACCGTTTATTGGTTGATTTAGACCAAGATATGCAGCTGTGCACGCCTTATAAACTCCGTCAATTGACTGATTCTGTACTTACTCAACCTAATTTTAGTTTAGAAGATGCCGCATTTTATCAGCAAGTATATCAATATCTTGATGGTTTTAATATTTGGCAACCAGCAAAGCTATGTCAAATTGCACTCAATGCAACCGCAGCAAAATTTTATTTAAAGCCAATGCTTGCAAAAAGTTGGTTTTTTGAAACTTACACCGGAGCAGAACCGAGTGTTGAAGCTGTTATAAAGCTACAGTCGGCAGCTCAAAGTGGTGAGTTTTTGATCGTTGATCATTGTAAAGAAGCATCTTTATGCATTAGTTTGTCAGAGTGTTTTAAATTAGATGAAAATCTGAGCCTTAACCAATTTGAAGCTATTCGAGTGCTCAATAACCGTGTTTTTCCAATTTATAACCACGCCCAAAATAGTAAAACTGCCTAAGCATATTTTTTGCAGTTCCTCCCATTATCACGTGTTTGTCAGTCAACCTATGGTATAATCCTGCGCAATTAGCTATTAAGGGTTATTACTTTGCAATTTATCGCGCTTACTTCGATCGGAATCGAAAATTTATTGGTTGATGAACTTACTGAAATTGGTGCAACTGTCACCAAGCAAACAGTGGGTTCTGTGCGTTTTGACGCCGACACTACATTAGCACAAAAAGTTTGTTTAATGAGCCGCTTTGCAACGCGTGTTCTGATGTTGATCGAAGAGAAAGAAGGCGTAGATGACAAAGAGAGTCTTTACAATTTTGCTCGTTCGCAACCTTGGCAAGAATGGTTCGGCCCCACACAAACATTTGCTGTTGATTTCAATGGAACAAATGATTCATTGAAAAATACCCAGTTCTCAGGGCTTGTGATTAAAGACGCTATTGTGGATTATTTTAATGACCTTTTCGAACAGCGCCCAAATGTAGATAAACAAAATGCCAATGTGCGTGTTGTTGCACGGCTATCGCGCCAAGGCGTGGCGATGTATATTGATTATTCAGGTCCTCGTTTATCTGAGCGTGGTTATCGTGAAGGCCAAGGCAAGGCACCGATAAAAGAACATTTAGCAGCCGCACTGATTAAACGCAGTGGTTGGCTTGAAAATGTTCAACAGCCGTTATTTGATCCATGTTGTGGTGCTGGTACTATTCTAATTGAAGCTGCAGGTATGGCACGCAATGAAGCTCCGGGTTTATTCCGAGAAGGTTTTGCTTTTGAGCGCTTACCAAGCTTTCGTGTTGCTAAATACAGAGAATTAAAAGAACAACTTACCTCGCAAATTACCGATCCTAAACTATGGCTTATTGGTCATGATAATGATTCTAACGTACTTAGCAAAGCGGTGGATAATGCCCGCAGAGCTGATTTAGGCGATGTGATCAAGTTTAAACAAAGCGATGCGACCAAGTTGACCTCAGTGGCAAAATTGCCGGGTGTGGTCATTTCAAATTTACCGTATGGTGAACGTATCGGCTCTATGGCTGAGTTAGTTAGTTTACATAGTGGTTTAGGTACTGGATTTAAAAAACACTTTAATCATTGGAAACTTGCGTTATTAGGTATGGATGAGAGTTTATTTAAACTACTCAAGTTAGTAAAACTCAAACGCTATAAATTTAAAAATGGCCCGCTTGATGTGGTACTTAACTTATATCAACTTGACGATAAGCAAGTAAGCTTAACAACGGAAGATAAACCAGCATTGAACTTTGAAGGTTCAATGTCGTTTGCTAACCGCGTTAAAAAGAATAAGCAAGGTTTAAAAAATTGGCTTAAACAAAATGATATACACGCATATCGCGTGTACGACGCTGATATCCCTGAATACAATGTTGCCGTTGATATTTATGGTGATTCAGCAGTCATATTTGAATACGCTGCACCAAAAGAAATTGACGATGTGACGGCACATAAGCGTCTTCAAGACGTTATTTCATTGACCGCACAGCAGCTTAATATTGCGCCAGGAAACATTGCCGTAAAAGTCCGTAAAAAGCAAAAAGGCGAAGAACAATACACGCCAATGGCAAAGCAAAATCGTACTCAAGTTATCGAAGAATTTGGTGCTAAGTTTAAAGTTAATTTATTTGATTACTTAGATACGGGGCTGTTTTTAGATCATCGTTTAGCACGACGTTATATTCAAGAAAATTCAAAAGATAAGCGCTTCTTGAATTTATTTGCTTATACAGGTACAGCTTCTGTACATGCTGCATTAGGTGGAGCTAAAGCAATTACGACTGTGGATTTATCGAAAACCTATTTAAAATGGGGCCAAGATAACTTTGATTTAAATAATATCAGTAATACGCGATACCGCTTTGAGCAAGCTGATTGCTTGAAATGGTTAGAGCATGCAACCAGTCAATATGATTTGATATTTTTAGATCCCCCTACATTTTCTAATTCAAAACGTATGAAAGATGCCTTTGATGTGCAAAATGATCATATTAAATTACTGACATGGGTTAAAAAAATCCTCAGTCCATCAGGGACGTTGATTTTCTCGAACAATATGCGTGGCTTTACAATGGATGAAGTCGGTTTAATTGGCTTAGGATTAAAAGCGGTTAATATTTCTGAGAAAACGATTTCACCTGACTTTAAACGCAATAAAAGAATACATAATAGCTGGTTGATTACCCATGGCTAAATGGATTTTATATCATACAGATGGCTGCCATTTATGTGAGCAAGCACATGCTTTGCTTACGCCGTTGCTAGATGATGATTCATTACAGCTAATTGATATTATGAGCGATGAAACGCTAATTTCAAAATATCAGACCAGCATACCGGTTTTAGAAAGCGAACGAGGCCAACAATTTTTTTGGCCTTTTACTGCGCAAGATGTGCGTCAGTTTTTTACGCAAACAGAATAAGAGTAAACAGATAGTATGGATTTAATTAGAATTTCTAAAGCTCAACTCGCATATGGCACGCATCCACTTTTAGATAATGCAGACGCTGTCATTGAAACTGGCGAACGAGTGTGTGTTGTTGGTCGTAATGGTGCTGGTAAATCAACGCTTTTAAAAGTGCTTGATGGCCAAGTGATTTTAGATGATGGTGAAATAAATCAGTTAGGTAGTATCAAAATATCTCGTTTAGAGCAAGATCCACCAAAAGGAGCCAGTGGCTCGGTGTTTGATTATGTTGCTCAAGGGATGCCTGAAATTGCCAATTTATTAATTGATTTTCACCATGTTAGTACTGAGTTACAAACTGACTGTACAGACAAGTTGCTAAATAAACTTGAGCGTTTATCAAATCAATTGGAAGCCGCAGATGGTTGGCGCTTTGATAGCCGTATTCAATTAGTGCTTACACAGTTAGAGCTTTCTCCTGATGCAAAACTTGAATCACTTTCAGGTGGTTGGTTACGCAAAGTCGCCCTTGCACGTGCACTTGTAAGTGAGCCTGATTTATTATTACTCGATGAGCCTACCAACCATTTAGATATGGAAAGTGTCATGTGGCTCGAGCAATTTTTAAGAGAGTTTAAAGGCGGAATTGTCTTTATTTCTCATGACCGTGCTTTTATTCGCGCAGTTGCAACACGTATTTTAGATTTAGACCGTGGTAAATTAATTTCTTACCCAGGTGATTACGCGACCTATTTAGAACAAAAGGCGCACGATTTAAAAGTTGAAGAAACACAAAACGCATTATTTGATAAACGTTTAGCTGAAGAAGAAACGTGGATCCGTCAAGGCGTTAAAGCACGTCGAACACGTAATGAAGGACGCGTTCGAGAGTTAAAGCAATTACGTAATGAACGTAAGCAACGTGTTGATCAAGTTGGTAAAACTGATTTCAATATTGAAACGGCTGACAGATCAGGCAAATTGGTATTTGAAGCTAAGCACCTAAATCATGCGTTCAATAAAGACAAAGTAATTGCTAATGATTTCTCAACACTAGTAATGCGTGGTGACCGTATTGGACTTGTAGGGCCAAATGGTATTGGTAAGACTACCTTATTAAAACTGCTATTTGGTGATATAGAAGCGGACGGAGGTATTGTTAAACAAGGTGTTAATTTAGAGTTTGCCTATTTTGATCAATACCGTCAAAAGCTTGATGAAGAGGCGACAGTGCAAGATAACGTCGCCGAAGGTAAGCAAGAAGTGATGATGAATGGTCGTTCACGTCATGTACTTGGCTATTTACAAGATTTCTTATTCCCACCGGCACGTGCTCGTACTCCAGTTAAAGCGCTATCAGGTGGTGAGAAAAATCGCTTATTATTAGCCAAGTTATTTTTAAAACCTTCAAATATTTTAGTGCTCGATGAGCCAACCAATGACTTGGATATTGAAACACTTGAATTATTAGAAGATATTATTAATCAATATCAAGGTACTGTTTTAATTGTAAGTCATGACAGAGAGTTTATTGATAATACCTGTTCGAGTGTGTGGGCATTTGAGGGGAATGGCGTTATTACCGATATCGTTGGTGGTTATAGCGACTATGAAGCTTATGTTAATTATTTAGCTGATGAGCAGAAAAAAAATACGCAACCTATTATTAAAAAGGTAGAAGTAGCGCCTATTACACCTGTGGTAAAAAATGATAACAAAAGTAATAAATTATCTTACAAATTAAAACTTGAATTGGAACAGTTACCTAGTAAGCTGGAAGAAATAGAAAAAGCGCTTGAAGCTCAGCAAATTGTTGTCAATGATGGTGATTTTTTTAAGCAAGACGCCAGTGAAACGACGAAACAATTGAACCATTTAGCACAACTTGAGTCTGACCTCGAAGCCGCTTTGGAGCGCTGGGAAGAACTTGAAGATTTAAAGAATCAGTAGTAAGGACTAAAATGAAATATAAATTACTCGCTGCCAGTATTTTAGCGACGATTAGCACATCGGCACTCAGTGCAACGTATAAACTAACGGAATTAGAGTCGTATGATGGAGCTAAAAAAAATTATATCAGCGATGTCAGCAATAGCGGTCATATCATAGGGCTTGCAGAAAATTTGTATAATTTCCCAATTGATGTTAGCTATATAAATTTTGAACTTGATTTAATCAAGACGGCATATAGCAATACTAAGGCTAATTATGAAGAAATTAACAAAGAAATAACGTTTACGCTTGATGAAATAAAAAATGAAAATGCAGCTGCGCTTAACCCTGACGCCCATGCTTTTATGCTTTCATTTCTTGCATCACAAGCTAATAACCCTGATTATCAAAAAATAGGTCGCTTTGTTGGTATTAACTATCTAAATAGCAGTGCGCAAGAGCAAGTGTTATTTGACATTTCATCTGTTGATTACGATGGCCTAACTCGTTCTGTAAATAATCTTTATAACGCTGTTTCAGAAGATGGAGTATCTGTCGGTTGGGGTACGGCGCCTTATGACAAAACAACATTCACTGCCGACGGTGAAACAGAGGAAGAAACACAGTTCGTTCGTGACTTTATATCACGAGGTATCATTTTATCGCCTTCAGGCGCAGAAGTTCCGTTAATACCAGAGTTTTCAGAACATGGCGGTATTAGTACCGCTAACGATATTGTTAAAACTAATTCAGGCTATGTAGTTGTCGGGCAAGTTTCTACAGGGATACCTGCAGATCGTCAAAAAAATATTGACGATAGTTGTGATGGTAAAGATGAGCTTGTATCCGTATGCATAGAGCGTTTAAATATAACCCATCAGAGAAGTGGCGGGTTGTTTGATAAACGTGCTGTTATGTGGACTTTAGATGACAATCTTAATATCACAAAAACGCAAGAGCTAGGTTTAGGGTTTACACCAGAAGATGACGAAAGTGAGAGCTTTGCATATAGCAGTAATGCCATAGCAGTAAATGGAAAAGATATTGCTGTAGGTTATTCTAGTGTTCGTTATTATGATCGAGCGAGTACTATTATATCATTACCTGCGTATTATAAAGATGGTAAGGTAACTGAGATAGTCAACCAAGAAGATGGTTGGGTGGAGGGTCAAGCATCTGCTATTAGTGAAAATAATATTATTGTAGGCTATGCATCAAAACAAATTGATGGTGCACAACGTTACAAACTTTTCTATCATGATATAGCGAGCAACAGCACAGTGTTCCCTACGGACTACTTTAGTAGCTCAAGCTCATTCGCTAATAGTATAAATGATAACGGCTATATTGTAGGCGAAGGTGAAACGGATGTATATAATACATCAAATCGCCGTCGTGAAGGCTTTTTATATAAAATTGGTGATGATAAAATTACTAATTTGAATGACTTATTACCTTGCTATGAACTTGATGGTGAAACAAGGTATAAATACACTGTTTCTGAAGCACGAGTTATCAATAATGATAATGAAATTTTCGGTGTTGCAACAAAAACAGTTGAAAAAACTGATTCACTAGGTGGCGTTGTCAGAGATACTAACGGGGACATTGAATACGAAAGTGTACCTGTTCCCATTAAATTGACTCCAATTAATGGTGAAGTTGAAAGTTGTTCTGATCCTGCAACCGAGACTTACGAGCGCCAATCTGCAAGTTTCCCTTGGTATACATTATTATTGTTACCATTAGTGGGTTTACGCCGCGTATTTCGTTAAGAGAAATCTTATGTGATAAGTAATTATCACAGAGTGATTTAAACAAAAAAGCCCTCCTTTTTATAAGGAGGGCTTTTTTGTTCTATACTTCATTATTATTCAATTAACAGGATTTAAATGAACCAAAAATTGAATGTTAATAATAGTGTGTGAACTATTATTTATAGATGAGTTTATTTATGGCGATTCAACCAAGCTTTACGTACAGAGCGACGCCATAGTAAATCAACACCAAAATAGCCGAGTATTGCCGCCATACTGGCACAAATAATAGAACCAACTAAAAAGGCAGGACCTATGGTCGTCAAACTCTCAATAAACCACTGCCAAGTTGGTTCGAATGCAAAATGTTGCTCAGGATGCCCTAAAGCAATTGCTCCGACTAAATAAGAACAGTAGAAAATAGGCGGCATGGTTAAAGGATTAGTGATCCAGACTACGGCAACAGAAATCGGTAGGTTTACACGTAAAGGAATGGCTAACGCTGCAGCCAAAACCATTTGAAAAGGAACAGGGATGAATGCGAAAAATAAGCCAACTGCAAATGCACCTCGTGCAGAGCGTCGATTTAAATGCCACAAATTAGCATCATGCAATAAACGACCAAAAATTTTTAAAAATTTGTGATGTTTAACTGTATTGTGATCGGGTAAAAACCGTTGGATCGTTTTTTTAGCCATTTAAAGCAACCATTTACATCTGTGTGGTTAAGCATTGGGTTTGTTGTAGGTTGTTTAATAACCGTTTTTTATTATCAGACCCTTGTGTTTATTCTCTTCGCTTCATCTTTAACAATTGCGAGCTTGTATTTTAAGCCGTTTTTACCTGTATTGTTAGGTTTTATTTGCTCAATTTTATGTGTTTGGGTACATTTTTATAGCTTTTATTCAATTAACGCGGAACAGTTGCACGAAAATCAATCGCTACTAAGTACATTTAAAGTTGTAGAGGTAATTTCAAGACGTGATGCGTATTATTTAAAAGTTGAAATTGAATCAATTCACGAGAAAAACGTATCAAAAATTAAGCCCCCCCTGGCGTTAGTGAATTTAAAGGTAGATGAATTGCTATCTATTGGAGATAGCATCACCACTAAGCTTAAATTGGTTCAATACCGTAGCCAGAAAAATTTTGATGTTTTTGATAAAGAGCAGCATGCTTTTAGCCAGCGTTTATTTTATAAAGCAAAGCAGATAGGCAGTGATATTCAAATTATGCGGCGGCCTAAGGCAACATTACGACAAAGCTACCGTGATTTTATTAAGCAAACTTACCAAGTGACTCAACTTAATTGGCTTTACTATGCACTATTGACTGGGGAAAGAAGTTTAATGTCGTTCGAGCAAAAAAATGAATTACAGCAGTTTGGATTGAGTCATTTACTTGCTATTTCAGGTTTACATATAGGTTTAATTTTCAGTATTGGCTTTTTTGTTAGCAAAATCTTCGTATCGTGTTTTATAAAGTTATTTAGTCAAAAACTTAATTTATCAGTGATCTATAGCTTTGGTGGGTTTAGTTTAGCATTTTGTTATGTTTATTTAAGTGATTTTTTAGTCTCAGCTACGCGTGCATTAATAATGCTAGGTTGTTATTTACTTGTTTATTATTGCTCTAAGCAAACATTAAAATGGCGGAGTATTTTGTTTGCGTTAGTGTGTGTGCTTGTAATTGATCCATTTAGCTTATTGAGTCCTGGGATATATTTTTCATTCATAGCAGTGGCTATTATCTTCTTAATATTTACTGTAAGAACACGTTTTCCAGCTAACTTTTTTACAACAATTAAAATGCTGGTTATTATACAGTTAGCATTAACAATCGGCTTGTTACCGCTATCCTTGCATTACTTTGGTGGAGTAAGCTTTATTGGCTTAGCAGTAAATTTAATAGCTATACCACTGCTTAGTATCGTTATTATGCCTTGCTTGGTTTTTATTAGCTTGCTAAGTTTTTTTGTAGAAGTACGTGAGCTTATAGCGCTATTTGATTTTTTATTGTTTGAAATGTATCAACTACTTTTAACTATCCCTGTAGATTACCGCTGGTATGACACGACAAAACCAAAACTCGCAATAGTATTAGGCTGCTACGTAAGCGCCACAATTATTTACCTATTCCCGCGGTATTTTATTATTGGGCTATTCCCTTTTTGTCTGGTGTTAGTTGATGAATTATTACAAGCTAGGGCTCGTTGGCAAGTAGATATATTCGATGTAGGGCATGGCACCATGGCACTAATAACGATACAGAATAAAGGTTTTATGTATGATCTAGGCCCTATATATTTTAATCAATTCAGTCGAATAGAAAGTACGTTAATTCCTTATCTAAAAAATAATGATATTGAGGTTGAGCATACAGTTATTAGTCATATGGATAAGGATCATGCCGGAGGACTAAATCACTGGTTAAAACACGGTTACGCGGATACGTTTAATTTATTACAACCAGAAGGAGTGGAGCAAATATGTCTTGCTGGTAGTTATGATTTTCATAGTTTAAAAATTAATGTCATTGAGAATAAAGGAAATTTTAGATCAGATAATGATAACTCTTGTGTCATTCAAATTAGTGATGGCAATTTTAGTGTGTTATTACCTGGCGATATTTCAATAGCGCGTGAGAATGAACTGTTATCTGAAAATTTAGATCTAAAAAGTACTGTGTTATTAAGTCCGCATCACGGGAGCAATACCTCTTCAAGTGAAGAATTTATCGACGCGGTGTCGCCCAACGTTGTTATTCATTCCAGTGCATATAAGGGGCAGTGGCAACTTCCTCATTTTGAGGTTGTTGAGCGCTATAGTAACAAACAAATAAAGCAACATGTTACAGGTACGCAAGGTCAAGTACAGATCCTTTTTTATCAAAATAGTTACCGTGTTCGCGTTGCAAGGGATGAAAGTTATTGGTTTCTAAAAGATTGAGTTTAGTTTTATGTTGCTGGAGGCTACAATACCCATAGACTATGAATTAGAGAGTGTTATGGATCAAACTACATCACAAATTTATAAGCGTTTATTGACGTATGTGGGTGATTATAAAAGCGTTGCAATCTTAGCCGTGGTAGGCATGATCGGCTATTCAGCGATGGATGCTTTATTTATTCAATTGATGAAACCTTTTATTGATCAGGGGCTTAATGAGCGAAATAGCGATGTTTTAAAATACGCACCTTTTGTAGTTATTGCACTCGTTATCGGACGAGGGGTTTTTAATTATATGTCATCTTATTGCTTGAGCTATGTAGGCTCTCAGGTCGTACGTTCATTACGTCAGCAATTGTTTGAACATATTCTTCATTTACCTGTGTCATTTCATGATCAAAATTCAACGGGCGATTTGATCTCAAAAATTACCTTTGATACCGAACAAGTCCAACAAGCAATAACAAAAGCATTGTTAGTCGTTGTGCGTGAAGGTGCCTTTGTGGTGTTTTTATTGGCCGTGATGTTTAATACCAGTTGGAAATTGTCTTTAATCTTTTTAGTTATTATTCCTTTGGTTGCGATTATTGTATCTGTAGTTTCAAAACGCTTTCGCCATATCTCTAAGAATATTCAATCCGCAATGGGACAAGTTACCCGTAGCTCAGAACAAATGCTAAGCGGTCATAAAGTTATTCATGGTTTTGGTGGCCAACAACAAGAAATAGCGCAGTTTGCCAAAGTTAATAATCATAATCGCCAACAACGCATTAAAATGGATGCGACTAAAGCTGTAAGTGTATCAGTTATCCAAATTTTAGCGGCCAGTGCAATGGCTGTTATTTTATGGATAGTGTCAATGCCATCAATGATTGACGCCATTACGTCTGGTGATTTTATGGTGTTGATATCTTCAATGATGATGCTTTTACGGCCATTAAAACAACTAGCTAATGTTAATAGTGACTTACAACGTGGCATTTCTGCGGCGCAAAGTATCTTTTTAGTACTGGATCAAGATATTGAGAAAGACACAGGGACAGTTACTGTAGATAAAGTACATGGGTTAATTGAAGTCAAAAATGTAACATTTAAGTATCCGACCAAAGATGAAGCTGTATTACATGATTTGTCTTTAACAATAAAAGCAGGTGAGAGGATCGCGTTAGTTGGGCGTTCTGGTTCTGGTAAGTCGACTATCTCTAACCTTTTACCACGGTATTACGATTTACAACAGCCGAGTGAAATACTCTTAGATGGTGTAGCGCTTTGTGATTACAAATTGGCTGACTTGCGTAAACAGTTTGCATTGGTATCACAGCAAGTTGTGTTATTCAACGATACCATAGCGAATAATATTAGCTATGGTATTTCACGCGAATTGGCTGAGGACGAACTACTTGCTGTTGCAAAACAAGCGCATGTTTGGGAATTTGTAAAAGACTTGCCTGATGGTTTAAATACGATGGTAGGTGAGAATGGTGTGATGCTTTCAGGTGGACAACGCCAACGCATTGCCATAGCGCGTGCGATATTAAAAGATGCCCCGATTCTTATCTTAGATGAGGCGACATCAGCACTGGATACTGAATCAGAGAAATTGATTCAGCAAGCATTAGATGTGTTAATGAAAAATAAAACATCCATCGTGATTGCCCATCGCTTATCAACGATTGAACACAGTGACAGAATATATGTAATTGATAACGGGAAAGTGATTGAAAGTGGAGATCATCCGTCTTTACTTGCAAAAGATGGTACCTATGCTGCTTTATGTAAAATGCAGTTTGGTGAACACGGGTGAGTAAAATTGAACAAAGTTGGTATAAAAAATTTAGCTTAATAACATTATTGTTATTGCCTTTAAGTGGTTTATTTTGGCTTATTTCATCTTTGCGGACACTTTGTTATAAATTAGGTGTGCTTAAATCATATCAAGGGGCAGTGCCCGTTATTGTTGTTGGCAATATTAGCGTTGGCGGCAATGGTAAAACCCCTTTTGTAATTTGGCTTGTTCAGCATTTACAACAAAAAGGCTTAAAAGTTGGTGTTTTAAGTCGTGGTTATGGAGGGAAATCAGATTCTTATCCGCTGAATGTTGATAAAACGGTTACGTGTGAGCAAGCGGGTGATGAACCCGTTCTTATCCAGCGTCGATTAGGGTGTCCAGTGGTCGTTGGACCTGATCGTACACAGAATATTAAAATGCTCTGCGCGCAAAATAAATTAGACGTTATCATCTCTGATGATGGCATGCAGCATTATAAAATGGCGCGCAGTATTGAATGTTGTATTGTAGACAGCGAGCGACGTTTTGGTAATGGTTTATTAATGCCCGCGGGGCCGTTGAGAGAAACACAAAAACGTTTAAACGCGGTTGATTTAGTGATTGAAAATGGAGGAGAGCATGAATTTAATTATCAACTTCAAGCGTCGCCATTATTACTTGTAGCAAACGGGAAACAAGCACAGCAACCATTACTAAAAGGGCATGCAGTCAGCGCGATAGGTAACCCTAAACGATTTGAACGCACCTTAACAGCCCAAGGTATAGAGTTACTATCAACAGCACATTATCGTGATCACTATGCATATTCGGTGACTGATTTTGAAAAATATAACGAAGAAGCCGTTTTTATGACGGAAAAAGATGCGGTAAAATGCCACACTTTTGCAAAACCAACATGGTACTTTTTACCTGTTGATGCCAAACCATCAACTGCGGTAATTAACAAACTAAACTTATTACTTAAAGAAAAAGGGATCCTCGATGGCCTTTGATACAAAATTACTTGAAATAATTGCTTGCCCTGTAGGCAAAGGAAAGTTGCGCTTAGATAAAGAAAATAATGAATTGATAAGTACAGCGGCAAAACTTGCTTACCCAATCGTTGATGACATCCCAGTATTACTTGAAAACGAAGCGCGTGAATTAAGCCAAGACGAGGTAGACAAGTGGAATTCGTAGTCGTAATACCGGCGCGTTTTGCATCTACTCGACTACCAGGCAAACCACTTGCTGATATTTGTGGAAAGCCGATGATTCAACATGTGTACGAAAAAGCGATCGCTTCGGGTGCCAGCAAAGTAATTATTGCCACCGATCATCAAAAAGTATTTGATGCAGTAAAAGCCTTTACATCTGATGTGCTTATCACACGAGAAGATCATCACTCAGGTACAGAACGCCTTGCAGAAGTGATGGATTTATTGGCATTGCCAGATGATACAATCGTTGTAAATGTGCAAGGTGATGAGCCGCTTTTAGCCCCCGAAAATGTGACACAAGTAGCTGCACTACTGGCTGATTCAATAGCACCTATGGCCACGCTCAGTGTTGCGATTGATGATATAGAGGATGTATTTAATCCCAATGCGGTTAAAGTAGTAAGTGATGTTAATAAAAATGCCTTGTATTTTTCACGTTCAAGCATACCATTTGATCGTGCAAATATGATGGATAGAGCAAACCATGACTTAATTAATACTGCAAATTACCAGCGTCATGTGGGGATTTATGCTTATCGCGCTGGGTTTATCAAAGAGTACATCAAACTGACACCTTCGCCGCTTGAGCAATTTGAGTCGTTAGAGCAGTTACGGGTGCTTTACCATGGGCATCAAATAAAAATTGAGCAAGCACAAATAGCACCGCATGCAGGTGTTGACACACCTGAAGACTTAACGCGTGTAGTAAATTATTTACGAAGCAACACACATTGTGGATAAACAACATACCCCATTACATGTTCATGCGCAGCATAATGACTTTTATGTCATAGAAAAACCAGCAGGGCTTAATTTTCATAGTGAAGAGGGGCCCGGATTTGTTGTGATTGCACAGCAGCAGTTAAATGAAAAACTGTATGCAGTACATCGTTTAGATAAGGTTACATCTGGCTTAATTATTTTGGCGCGCAGTAGTGAGGCCGCAGCTGAGTTTACTCGGCAATTCACTGCTCATGAAGTAGACAAATATTATTTGGCATTGTCAGATGCAAAGCCTAAGAAAAAACAAGGCTGGGTAAAGGGTGATATGGCCAAATCTCGCCGTAGCAGCTATAAACTTTTAAATACAACAGAAAACCCGGCTATTACTCGTTTTTATTCGATGAGTGTTGCGGCTAATTTACGCGGCTTTATTTTAAAACCTTACTCAGGTAAAACTCATCAATTAAGGGTTGCTCTAAAAAGCATATCAGCGCCTATCTTAGGTGATGCGCTTTACGGTGGCACGATTGCTGAACGTACATATTTGCATGCTTATGCACTGTGCTTTCTTTGGGATAACGAGCTATATCGTTTTATTTGTGAACCTAATAGCAATACTCAATTTGCACAAATTACTAAACACGAAAACTTTCATTCATGGCAGCAGCCATGGCAATTGGATTGGTAAATGACAGACTCTGTAATAGATATTCGCTTTGGCGGTATAAAGCGCTTATACGGGCAACAACAATTTGAATGGCTACAAAATGCACACTTTTGTGTGATTGGTATTGGTGGCGTAGGTAGCTGGGCTGCTGAAGCATTAGTTAGAACGGGTGTTGGTAAACTAACGTTAATAGACCTTGATGATATTTGCGCGACGAACGTTAATCGGCAAATACATGCATTAACGGGAACTATTGGTGAAGCAAAAGTTGATGCAATGAAAGAACGGTGTCAACTGATTAACCCGGAATGCGAAATTACTGTTATCGATGATTTTATTACTTTGGATAATATTCGTGAACATATTCAAAATTTTGACTATGTCATTGATTGCATTGATGCAGTGAAAGAAAAGGCCGCATTAATTGCCCACTGTAAACGTAATAAGTTGCCGATTATTACTACTGGTGGCGCCGGTGGGCAAACTGACCCTGGTCAAATTACGTTTGGTGATGTTGCTAAGTCAACACAAGATCCGCTGCTAGCTAAAGTACGCTATATTTTACGTAAACAGTACAACTTTAGTAGCAATCCAAAACGCAAGTTTAATATCGATTGTGTTTATTCAACAGAGCAACTTGTGTATCCAGGCAGTGATGGCAGTGTTTGCCATGCAAAACAAAATGCTGATGGCTCCATGAATATGGATTGCAATAATGGCTTTGGCTCTGCGACGATGATCACAGGAAGCTTTGGCTTTTTTGTTGCAGCCAAAGCAATTCGTAAGTATTTAGATAAAAAGCAACGATTAGTTCAAGTTTAAAGCTACTTTTGTGCAGCCATTGTTTGAATTCGCTCGACAATGGCTTTAACACCATTCCCTCTAGATGGGCTTAAATGGCTAATCAAACCAAGCTTCTCAAACTCTTCAAAAGCATTAATTGATAGAATCTGCGTAGGTGTTAAACCATTATATAGTGACAAAATGAGTGCTAATAAGCCTTTGACGATCCGAGTATCAGAATCACCGACAAGTACGATGCAGCTCTCTTCAAGGTCAAAGTCTAAATACAACCATACTTTGCTCTCACAACCAGGTACAAGTGCATCGTGTGTTTTTAAAATGTCAGGCATAGACGGTAATAGTTTCCCTAGTAACATAATCTCACGGTACTTTTGTTGCCAGCCGGGTGCATTTTTCAGGGTTTGTGCTATTTCTTTAAACGTTTTATTCATTGCTTATCTACTTTTAATCTAATAAAGCGATGCATTCGTGCAGAGCATTAATGAAAATATCTATATCTTGGTGAGTATTATAAAAACAAAAACTTGCCCGTACACTGCCGTTGATACCCAGATGTACCATTAAAGGTTGGGTACAATGGTGGCCGCTACGAACGGCAACACCAAATCCATCAAGTAATGTCGCAATATCGAATGGGTGTTCGTCTTTGTAATTAAAACAAATGGTACCAATATTATGTTCTAAATTACTGTAAATTGTGATGCCATCGATTTCGTTTAATTTATTAACCGCATAGTTAAATAGCCCTTGTTCATAGTCGTAGGCTGCATTCTTATCAAGTTCAGAAAGATAATCTAATGCGGCAGAAAACCCGATTACACCTGCAATATTTGGTGTGCCTGCTTCAAACTTGGCAGGTGCATCGCGAAACGTGCTGTTGAAAAGGCTCACCGTTTCAATCATTTCTCCACCCGTTTGATAAGGCAGTAAGGCGTTTAAACGCTCATACTTACCATACAGGCCACCCACGCCAGTTGGACCAAGCATTTTGTGTGCAGAGAACACATAAAAGTCACAATTGAGTATATTTAAATCAGGCTGTAGGTGCATCGCGCCTTGAGCACCATCGACGACAGTGATGGTATTAAAACCTTTTACAGTACTAAGCAGTGGGCTTAGGTTTGTTATATTTCCCAATGCATTTGATGCATGAGTGAGCGCAAGCACGGTTGGTTTTATTTGTTTTAAAAATTCAATACAGGCTGACATATTGAATGTTGCATCCGCTTCAAGCGGTAATATATGTAATTTAGCACCAGTTTTAAGTGCTAATTGTTGCCAAGGGACGATGTTTGCATGGTGTTCAAGTGGGGTAATAACGATACTTGAATTTTTATCAAGTTGTTCAGTTAATCCACAAGCAATTAGGTTTAATGCCTCAGTAGCACCTTTAGTCCAAACAATTTCACGGCTTTGCACATTAAAATATTGGGCAACTTTATCACGCGCTTTTTCGTAGGCTGTTGTTGCTTGTTCACTGAGTGAATGACGACCTCTATGAACATTTGCATTCTGCTGTGTGTAAAAAAGCTCTGTCGCAGCAATAACCGATTGGGGTTTTTGTGATGTTGCAGCAGAATCAAGGTAAACAAGAGGTTGGTCGTTTATTTTTTGTGTTAAGAGTGGGAAATCAGCACGAATTTTTTCAACAGCAAACATAAAAAAACCAAACAGTAAAAGTTGCTGGAATTGTAATGGCTTTAAGATAATTCTCAACTGTTAATAGTAAAAATCAGCAACAAAAAAGGCCGCTAAAGCGACCTTTTTGCGATAATTTAATTATTAACGCTTATCAGTTGATACGTAATCACGATGTGTGTAACCCGTATATAGCTGACGTGGGCGGCTGATCTTATGACCAGGCTGAGATAGCATCTCATCCCAGTGAGTGATCCAACCAACCGTACGTGCCATTGCGAAGATCACAGTGAACATACTTGTTGGAATACCAATTGCTTTTAAGATAATACCTGAGTAGAAATCTACGTTAGGGTAAAGTTTCTTCTCTACAAAGTACGGGTCTTCAAGTGCAATTTGCTCAAGTTTCATTGCAATATCAAGCAATGGATCTTGAATATTAAGCTCTGCAAGTACTTCATGACACGTTTGACGCATTACTGTTGCGCGTGGATCGAAGTTTTTGTAAACACGGTGTCCAAAGCCCATAAGGCGGAAAGGGTCCGCTTTATCTTTCGCTTTAGCGACGTATTCATCGATGCGGTCAACTGAACCAATTTCTTCTAACATGTTTAAACATGCTTCGTTAGCGCCGCCATGTGCAGGGCCCCAAAGAGATGCAATACCCGCTGCGATACATGCATATGGGTTAGCACCAGATGAGCCAGCTAGGCGTACTGTTGACGTTGAAGCGTTTTGTTCATGATCAGCGTGAAGCATGAAGATTTTGTCCATTGCTTTAGCAACAACAGGACTCACGTTGTATTCTTCAGCAGGGACAGAGAACATCATATGTAAGAAGTTTTCAGCATAGCTTAAGTCGTTACGTGGGTACACGAACGGTTGGCCAACGTTGTATTTGTAAGCCATTGCAGCAATTGTTGGTAGCTTAGCAATAAGTTTAACAGCACTTGTTTTACGTTGTGTCGCATCCGTAATATCAAGGTCTTCATGATAAAAAGATGATAATGCACCGACAACACCACACAGCATAGCCATTGGGTGAGCATCAAAGCGGAAACCCTGAAAGAAGTTTGCAATTTTTTCATCAAGCATAGTGCTATGAGTGATTTCTTTTGCAAATTCAGTGTATTGTTCTTTAGATGGTAACTCACCGTTCAATAGTAAGTAACATAACTCAACATAATCTGAGTCTTCAGCTAATTGCTCAATTGGGTAACCACGGTGAAGCAAGATACCTTTGCCGCCATCAATATAAGTAATTGAAGATTCGCAAGAACCAGTCGACATGAAACCTGGATCATATGTGAAATGACCGTGTGCACCTAACGTGCGTACATCGATTACATCTTGACCTGCAGTACCTTGGTAAATTGGAAGTTCGATTGGATCTAGACCATCAATATGGACTGTGGCTTTTTTATCCGCCATCTATTTATCTCCTATTAAGATAACAACTCTGATTGTTATGTTCTGAATTTGTTTAAGCACATTCTTTTCATTTTAACGTGAAAGAGGGGGTTAAAGTCAATTTTTATAAACATTATGCACAAATGTATAATAAATATTCTGAGAGGATTAAATATTATACCATTGGCTAATTCGCAAATATCTCTAATTAAACAAGAATTGTAAAAAGACCGTTGGCTATATATACTATCGAAGGTTTTATACCGTATTGTCTGTAGGTAAACGTTATTTTTACATGTGATTTTTGCAAAAATGTGAACTTTTCTTGTGTTAATAAAGTTTATTTAGATAGTTCCATCAGAAAAATTCATTTTTGGTGGGTTTAGAAAAACAAGTAGATGAGCTCCTAAGTGGGCAAGATGGGCAAGTAACTGTGAAAAAGCAAAGACCTGTAAATCTAGATCTAACAACTATATCTATGCCGGCAACGGCTAAAGCATCAATATTTCACCGCGTCACCGGTGTTGCATTATTTTTTGCTTTAACGTTTGTCATTTGGGCTTGGTCAGAGTCTCTTTCTTCAGCTGAAGGTTTTGAATTCGTCAAGGGTCTGTTTAGCGGATTCATTGCCAAATTCATAGCTTGGGGCACCATTTCTGTATTGGCGTATCACCTTATCGGCGGTATTCGTCATATCATTATGGATATGGGACATTGGGAAGAACTTGAATCAGGTAACCTCAGCGCTAAAATTGCTATGGCACTTGGCGTTGTGGCTTCCGTATTAGCAGGGGTGTGGATATGGTGTTAAATCAAGCAACTCTTAAGCGTGATGGCGTACAAGATTTCGTATCTTTACGTACCACGGCACTCGTAATTACCGCGTATGCGATTTTTATTATTGGCTATTTTTTAGCGTCGCCAGAAGTCACTTACGAAGCATGGCAAGGCCTGTTTTCAAACCTAGCAATGAAAGGGTTTACGCTAATTACCCTGGTTTGCATTATGGTTCACACCCGTATTGGCCTTTGGCAAGTACTAACAGACTATGTTAAATGCGCAAAGTTGCGTGCTGCTTTAGGGTTTGTATTAAACCTTATGGCCGCGGCGTACGTAGCTATTGGTCTAATTGTTTTATGGGGTGTTTAAGTGAAATATTCTGTTCGTGAATTTGATGCCGTCGTGATTGGCGCAGGTGGTGCGGGTATGCGCGCAGCACTTGCAATCACTGAATCAGGTAAAACCTGTGCACTTATCTCTAAAGTTTTCCCAACCCGTTCGCACACTGTGTCCGCACAAGGTGGTATTACGGTTGCGTTGGGTAACTCACATGAAGATAACTGGGAATGGCACATGTACGATACTGTTAAAGGTTCCGATTTTATCGGCGATCAAGACGCTATCGAATATATGTGTAAAACAGGACCTGAAGCCATTACTGAATTAGAGAACATGGGTTTACCATTTTCTCGTTTTGAAAATGGCCGTGTTTACCAACGTCCTTTCGGTGGTCAATCGAAAAACTTTGGTGGTGAGCAAGCCGCACGTACAGCAGCTGCAGCTGACCGTACAGGTCATGCGCTACTACACCTTCTTTACCAACAAAACGTTAAAAATAAAACCAATGTATTCTCAGAGTGGTATGCATTAGATTTAGTTAAAAACGATGATGGTAATGTTGTTGGTTGTACTGCGATTGATATTGAGACAGGTGAAGTTGTTTACTTCAAGTCAAAAGCGGTTGTATTAGCAACGGGTGGTGCGGGTCGTATTTTTGCATCAACAACTAATGCACACATCAACACTGGTGACGGTGTTGGTATGGCAACACGTGCTGGCATCTCAATGCAAGACATGGAGATGTGGCAATTCCACCCTACTGGCATTGCTGGCGCGGGTACACTTGTTACTGAAGGTTGTCGTGGCGAAGGTGGTTATCTTTTAAATAAAGATGGCGAGCGCTTCATGGAGCGTTATGCACCGAACGCAAAAGATTTAGCGTCACGCGACGTAGTTGCGCGTTCAATGATGACGGAAATTCGTGAGGGTCGTGGTTGTGATGGTCCTTGGGGTCCACACATTAAACTTAAGCTTGATCACCTTGGTGAAGAAACGCTTAATTTACGCCTTCCAGGTGTTTGTGACCTTGCGAAAACATTTGCACACGTTGATCCTGCTAAAGAACCAATTCCAGTAATCCCTACGTGTCATTATATGATGGGTGGTGTTCCAACTAACGTAAATGGTCAAGCGCTACAAATCGACGCCCAAGGCAACGAAAAAGTAGTTGAAGGATTATTTGCAGTAGGTGAAATTGCCTGTGTATCTGTACACGGTGCAAACCGCTTAGGTGGTAACTCATTACTTGATTTAGTTGTTTTTGGTCGTGCAGCGGGTAACTTCCTTGGCACATACTTAAATGATGTTGAAGTATCAAAAGATGCGTCAGAATCAGATTTAGATGCGGCTCTTGCTCGCTTCAACCGTTGGGAAAACTCAGCTGTTGGTCAAGGTGAAGATCCAGTTCAAATCAAGAAAGACCTACAACAATGTATGCAACTTAACTTCTCGGTATTCCGTGAAGGTGAGTCTATGGCTGCGGGTCTGCAAGAACTTAAAGAAATTCGTGAACGTTTGCAACATGCGCGTCTTGATGATAAATCATCAGATTTCAATACTGCACGTATCGAATGTCTTGAATTAGATAACATGATGGAAACAGCATACTCAACAGCAGTTGCTGCAAACTTCCGCACAGAAAGCCGTGGTGCGCATTCTCGCTTTGACTACCCAGATCGTGATGACGAAAACTGGTTATGTCACTCAGTTTTCAATCCGGTAACGGATGAAATGAGCAAGCGTGATGTAAACTATGCGCCTAAACTGCGCGAAGCATTTCCACCTAAAGCACGTACCTACTAGGAGCGAGACGATGGCACAAGTACAATTTTCTGTTTATCGTTACAATCCAGATGTTGATAACGCCCCACGTATGCAAGAGTATACTTTGCAAACGGAAGAAGGCCACGACATGATGGTATTGGACGCACTTTTATTATTAAAAGAGCAAGATCCAACCTTATCATTTCGTCGTTCATGCCGTGAAGGCGTGTGTGGTTCTGACGGTGTCAACATGAATGGTAAAAATGGTCTAGCATGTATTACACCTTTATCTACGCTGCAAAAAAATGGCAAAGGTAAAATCGTAGTTCGTCCATTACCAGGCTTACCTGTGGTACGTGACCTTGTTATTGACATGAGTCAGTTCTACACTCAATACGAAAAAGTAAAACCATATCTAATTAATGACACGCCAGCGGCGGGTGAACGTCTTCAAACGATCGAAGAACGTGATAAGTTAGATGGTCTTTACGAATGTATTCTGTGTGCATGTTGTTCAACATCGTGTCCTTCGTTCTGGTGGAATCCAGACAAGTTCATAGGTCCTGCTGGCCTTCTTCATGCTTACCGTTTCTTGGCTGATAGCCGCGATACGGCAACAGAAGAACGTTTAGCTGACTTAGACGATGCGTTCAGCGTATTCCGTTGTCACAGTATCATGAACTGTGTTAGCGTTTGTCCTAAAGGTCTTAATCCTACTAAGGCAATTGGACAAATCAAGTCAATGCTATTGAACCGTTCGGTTTAAAAGTATTGTAAAAAGTAAGGTGGCTGATGTAAGTTAGCCATCTTGTTATATAACAATTAATTTCTGCGCTAAAGAAAAGGGCTTATAAATGCACGAAGGTGTGATGAAGGCATGGCTAGAATCTTCACATTTAAACGGCGGAAACGTTGCTTATGTTGAAGAGCTTTATGAAGCGTATTTAGATGATGCGACTTCTGTGCCAGAAGAATGGCGAGAAGTGTTCGAACAATTACCAAAAGTAGATGGTGTGGATGTTGACGTTAAGCATTCAGAAGTTCGTGCACAATTTGCGGCGCTTGCTAAAAACAAGCATAGAGAAGTAGTGGTAACACAAAGCAATGGTGGAGACCTTAAACAGGTTAAAGTACTCCAGCTAATTAATGCTTTTCGTTTCCGCGGTCACCAAAATGCTAACCTAGACCCATTAGGGATATGGCAGCGTGAACGCGTTCGAGACTTAGAACTTGAATACCACGACCTATCTAAAGCTGATTTTGACCGCGAATTTAACGTGGGATCGTTTGCCGTTGGCCGCGATACCATGCCTTTAGGTGAGTTATATCAAGCTCTGATGACCACATATTGTGGCTCTGTTGGCGCTGAGTATATGCACATCACATCCACTGAAGAAAAACGCTGGTTACAACAACGTTTGGAATCAGTGCAGTCGCGTCCGACTTTCAGTAAAGATGAAAAGTTGCGTATCCTAAAAGGGTTAACCGCAGCTGATGGTCTGGAAAAGTATTTAGGGGCTAAGTTCCCTGGTGCAAAACGCTTCTCACTTGAAGGCGGTGATGCATTAGTACCGATGCTAAAAGAATTGATTCATCGAGCGGGCGAAAGCGGTCAACAAGAAGCTGTCATTGGTATGGCTCATCGCGGTCGTCTAAATGTGCTTATTAATGTTTTAGGTAAAAACCCATCAGAGTTATTCGATGAGTTTGCTGGTAAACATAAAGAAACACTGAGCTCGGGTGATGTTAAGTACCATATGGGTTATTCGTCTGATTTTGCTACCAAAGGTGGCAATGTTCATATGGCGCTTGCTTTTAATCCATCTCACCTTGAAATTGTAAACCCAGTTGTAATGGGTTCAGTTCGTGCACGTTTAGATCGTTTAAACAGTGAGAGCGGTTCAAAAGCGTTACCAATTACCATTCATGGTGATTCTGCAATTGCAGGGCAAGGCGTTGTACAAGAAACCTTTAACTTATCGCAAACAAATGCGTTTAGTTGTGGTGGTAGTATTCGTATTGTAGTCAATAACCAAGTTGGATTTACTACAAGTAAACAAGACGATGTTCGTTCTACAGATTACTGTACCGACATCGCAAAAATGGTCCAGTCACCGATTTTCCACGTTAACTCTGATGATCCTGAAGCCGTTGCATTTGTAACTCAAATCGCACTTGATTTCAGAAATCAATTTAAACGTGATGTAGTCATCGACTTAGTTTGTTATCGCCGCCATGGCCATAATGAAGCGGATGAGCCGAATGCGACTCAACCGATCATGTACCAAAAAATTAAAAAACACCCAGTACCACGTTTAATCTATGCAGATCAACTAACAGCGGAAGGGTCATTCACTGAAAGTGAAATTAAAGCATTAGCTGACGATTACCGTAATAGCTTAGATGACGGTCACTGTGTTGTTGAAGAGATTCAAAAAGAAACATCACATTCTTCTGATTGGGCAAAATATGTAGGCCATGAATGGAATGTAGAATACGATGCAAGCGTATCAATAGAAAAACTTAAAGAACTTGGTACAATTGTCGCTAGCTACCCTGAAGGGCATAAAGCGCAATCACGTGTTAAAAAGATTTATGATGATCGTAAATTAATGGCAACAGGTGAAAAACCACTCGATTGGGGTATGGCAGAAACACTTGCTTATGCAACGATTGCATCTGAAGGCACAGATATTCGAATGACTGGGCAAGATTCAGGGCGTGGTACGTTCTTCCACCGCCATGCGGTTGTTCATAACCAAACAGATGGTTCTACCTATTTACCACTGCAAAACATCAGTAAAGATCAAGGCACTTTCCAAGTATTCGATTCAGTTCTTTCTGAAGAAGCTGTTGTTGCCTTTGAGTATGGTTATGCAACAGCTGAGCCTACATCATTAGTTATTTGGGAAGCTCAGTTTGGTGACTTCGCCAATGGCGCGCAAGTTGTATTTGACCAATTCTTAAGCTCTGGTGAGCAAAAATGGGGCCGCCTATGTGGTCTTACAATTTTGTTACCGCATGGTTATGAAGGTCAAGGTCCAGAACATAGTTCGGCACGTTTAGAGCGTTTCTTACAATTATGTGCCGATCACAACATGCAAGTATGTGTACCTTCTACACCAGCGCAAGTATATGCAATGCTGCGTCGTCAGTCAGTAAGACCACTTCGTCGTCCATTGATTGTAATGACACCAAAATCTTTACTGCGTCACCCACTTGCAACGTCCACGTTAGAGGAGTTGTCAGAAGGTGTATTCCACAATATGATTGATGAAATCGATGATATTGACGCGGCTAAAGTTGAACGTGTTGTATTTTGTAGCGGTAAAGTATATTACGAGCTACTACAAGAACGTCGTAAACTTGAACTTGATAACGTAGCTATTGTGCGTGTTGAACAGTTATACCCATTCCCACATGATGAAATGGAAGCCATTATGGCCCGTTATCAGCATGTATCTGATTTTGTTTGGTGTCAAGAAGAGCCACAAAACCAAGGTGCTTGGTATTGTTCACAACATCACTTTGTAGAGGCAATCCCACAAGGTGCGAAGCTTAAATATGCTGGCCGTAAAGCATCAGCTTCTCCAGCATGTGGTTATATGTCAGTGCATACAAAAGAACAACAAGCGCTAGTCGCAGACGCGCTTACTATTGAAAATAAAGGATAAGCAATGAGCACAGAAATTAAAGTTCCTGTTCTTCCTGAGTCGGTTGCTGATGCTTCCGTTGCTACATGGCATGTAAGTGTTGGCGACAAAGTATCTCGCGACCAAAACTTAGTAGACATTGAAACAGATAAAGTGGTTTTAGAAGTTGTTGCACCGCATGACGGTGTGATCACTGAGATTTCGCAAGAAGAAGGTGCTACCGTACTTGGTGACCAAGTAATCGGTCTAATTGGTGATGCTGATGCAGCAGCGCCTAGCGAAGACGCGAAGAGTGAAGCAGCACCTGCTTCTGATAAACAAGACAATGCGCCAGTGGCGCCATCAGCACCAGCCTCAGAAGGTAAAGAAGTGGACATTAAAGTACCTGTACTTCCAGAATCAGTCGCAGACGCGACAGTAGCTACTTGGCATGTTCAACCAGGTGACGCAGTTTCTCGCGATCAAAACTTGGTTGATATCGAAACAGATAAAGTTGTTCTTGAAGTTGTTGCTCAAGAAGATGGCATCATGGGTGAGATTATTCATGCAGAAGGCGATACTGTACTTGGTGAACAAGTTATCGGTAAAGTGCAAGCCGGTGGTGTAGCTGCCGCTCCTGCTGCAAAATCTGATGCTGCACCAGCTGCAGAAGCAAGCGATAGCTCAGATGTGTTAACACCATCTGTACGTCGTTTAATTGCTGAAAAAGGCCTAGACGCTGCTAAAATTAAAGGCACAGGCAAAAATGGCCGTGTAACGAAAGAAGATGTTGATACTTTCTTAAAAGCACCAGCACCAGCGGCCAAAAAAGCAGAGGTTTCTGCTCCAGTTGCACCTATGGGCGATCGTACACAAAAACGTGTGCCTATGACGCGTTTACGTAAAACGATCGCAACACGCCTTCTTGAAGCTAAAAATTCAACTGCAATGCTAACAACATTTAACGAAGTAAACATGGAACCAATCATGAGCCTTCGTAAGCAGTATCAAGAAGTGTTTGAAAAGCGTCACGGTATTCGCTTAGGTTTTATGTCTTTCTATGTGAAAGCAGTGACTGAAGCACTTAAGCGCTTCCCTGATGTAAATGCATCGATTGACGGTGACGATATCGTTTATCATAACTATTTTGATATCAGTATTGCAGTATCTACACCTCGTGGTTTAGTGACACCAGTACTTAAAGATTGTGACAAGCTATCGGTTGCCGAAATTGAAAAAGGTATTCGTGAACTAGCCCTTAAAGGTCGTGATGGTAAGTTAACGCTTGCTGATATGAC
Organism: Pseudoalteromonas sp. NEC-BIFX-2020_002; assembly: GCF_013002825.1. Taxonomy (NCBI): domain Bacteria; kingdom Pseudomonadati; phylum Pseudomonadota; class Gammaproteobacteria; order Alteromonadales; family Pseudoalteromonadaceae; genus Pseudoalteromonas; species Pseudoalteromonas sp. NEC-BIFX-2020_002. Next base: position 113,672 of record NZ_JABEPJ010000010.1, on the reverse strand, counting down.
AGGTGGTAACTTCACTATTACTAATGGGGGCGTATTTGGTTCATTACTATCTACACCTATCATTAATTTGCCACAGTCGTCAATTTTGGGTATGCATAAAATCCAAGACCGTCCAATGGCTGTAAATGGTAAAGTTGAAATACTTCCTATGATGTATTTAGCACTTTCTTATGACCACCGTATCATTGATGGTAAAGAATCTGTTGGTTTCTTAGTAACTATTAAAGAGTTACTTGAAGATCCAACACGCTTATTGCTAGATGTTTAATCTAGTTGTATGAAATATGAGCTGTGAATGAACATTCACAGCTTTTTTTTTGCGCCTTTGGTCGTACTGGGGTTTTCATGTTAAGCCTTGGGATCTATACTAGGTGCGCAATTTGGGATAGCTGTCTGTTTATAAAAATAGTCAGCTCTTTTAGTATAAAAAATTGGATAAAGCATCATGAATTTGCATGAGTATCAGGCAAAACAACTTTTTGCCGAATATGGTTTACCAGTTTCTCAGGGTTTCGCATGCGACACACCTGAAGAAGCTGCAGCAGCTGCTGAGAAAATCGGCGGTGATATGTGGGTTGTTAAAACTCAGGTTCACGCAGGTGGACGTGGTAAAGCTGGCGGTGTAAAGCTAGTTAAAACTATCGACGAAGTAAAAGCGTTTGCAGCTAACTGGTTAGGTAAAAACCTAGTTACTTACCAAACAGACGAGAAAGGTCAGCCAGTTGCTAAGATTTTAGTAGAAAGCTGTACTGATATCGCCAACGAATTGTACCTTGGTGCAGTTGTTGACCGTGCATCTCGCAAAGTTGTTTTCATGGCGTCTACTGAAGGCGGTGTTGAAATTGAAACTGTTGCTGAAGAAACACCAGAGCTTATCCACAAAGCTGAGATCGATCCGTTAGTAGGTCCTCAAGCTTATCAAGCCCGCGAATTAGGTTTCAAATTGGGTCTTAACCCAGTGCAGATGAAACAGTTCGTTAAGATCTTCATGGGTCTTGGTAAAATGTTCACTGATTTTGATTTCGCATTACTTGAAATCAACCCGTTAGTAATCACAGACGAAGGTAATCTTCACTGTCTTGACGGAAAAATCGGTATCGATGGTAATGCACTTTACCGTCAACCTAAAATCCGTGAGTTCCACGATCCATCTCAAGAAGATGCACGTGAAGCACATGCAGCAAGCTTTGAGCTTAACTACGTAGCCCTTGATGGTAACGTTGGTTGTATGGTTAACGGTGCGGGACTTGCGATGGGTACTATGGACATCGTAAACCTACACGGTGGCAAACCGGCTAACTTCCTAGATGTTGGTGGCGGCGCGACTAAAGAGCGTGTTTCTGAAGCATTCAAAATCATTCTTTCTGATGATAATGTTAAAGCTGTTTTAGTAAACATCTTTGGTGGTATCGTTCGTTGTGACATGATCGCTGAAGGCATCATTGGCGCAGTTAAAGAAGTAGGCGTAAACGTTCCAGTAGTTGTACGTTTAGAAGGTACTAATGCTGAACTTGGTCGTGAAGTTCTGGCTAAATCTGACCTTAATATCATCGCTGCTGAATCACTAACAGACGCTGCTGAAAAAGTAGTTGCTGCTGCGGAGGGCAAATAATGTCTGTATTAATCAATAAAGATACAAAAGTTATCTGTCAAGGTTTCACTGGTGGTCAGGGTACTTTCCATTCTGAGCAAGCACTTGAGTACGGTACTCAAATGGTTGGTGGTGTAAGCCCTGGTAAAGGCGGTCAAACGCACCTTGGTCTTCCAGTATTCAACACAGTTCGTGATGCAGTACAAGAAACAGGCGCAACTGCGTCAGTTATCTATGTACCAGCGCCTTTTTGTAAAGATGCAATCTTAGAAGCTATCGATGCTGGCATTGAGCTGATTGTTTGTATCACTGAAGGTATCCCTACACTTGATATGGTTGACGTTAAAGTTAAACTAGATCAAACAGGTACTCGTATGATCGGTCCTAACTGCCCAGGTGTTATCACTCCTGGCGAAACTAAGATTGGTATCATGCCTGGTCACATCCACAAGCCTGGTAAAGTAGGTATTGTTTCTCGCTCTGGTACTTTAACGTACGAAGCAGTTAAACAAACTACTGATGCTGGTTTTGGTCAGTCTACGTGTGTTGGTATTGGTGGTGATCCAATTCCAGGTACTAACTTTATCGACGTTTTAGAAATGTTCGAAAAAGATCCACAAACTGAAGCAATCGTAATGATAGGTGAAATTGGTGGTACTGCAGAAGAAGAAGCTGCAGAGTACATCAAAGCTAACGTAACTAAACCTGTTGTATCTTACATTGCTGGTGTTACTGCACCAGAAGGTAAGCGTATGGGTCACGCTGGCGCGATCATCGCAGGCGGTAAAGGTACTGCTGATGAGAAATTTGCTGCATTAGAAGCTGCGGGCGTAAAAACTGTACGTTCACTTGCTGATATCGGTAAAGCATTGAAAGAAAAAACGGGTTGGTAATAACCAGTTAATTTCTTTTAAAAAGGCTCGCTTTTATCGCGGGCCTTTTTTAATGTAAAAATATTAACGTTAATATTTTTATTTTGATCTTCATAATCAATTACTTGCTTAGCACCTACCTTACTTTGATAAATAAGCAGAGTAAATGAATAAAACTGTACTTATTAGGTACGCTAGCATTAATTTAAACTGGCGTTATAATAGCCAACTGTTTATTAATAATTCTAAGAAAAAAGCAGTAATGCGAATAATTCATTTTTCATTTTTTTGTGTTTGCGTAGTATTCACTCCGTTTTTATTTGCAATGGGTTCCCAGCATATTGATTTTTTGTCTGTAGAAAAAACAGCGATGGCACACCCTAATGAAGCAATTAAACGTTTAATTTTATCACAAGATGATAAAAGCTTACCTGATACGCAGCACGCCTATAATAATACATTGCTTGCTCGCCTTTATCTTTTTCAGGGGGATATCGATCTCTCTAAAGATACATTTGAACTCGCATATCAACAGCTGCCAAAAACGGATAATTGGATCCATGGTTACTGGCTCTTATATCGCAGTATTTTTTCTCTAGAGCAAGGGCAGTTACCACAAGGGCTTAGGCAAATTAAGCTATCTCAAGAGGCCTTTGCAAAAGCAAATGATTATGAAATGATCGTCAGAGCTATCTCTATTGAAGGTGTACTTTTACTATGGCAAGAGGAATACCCTAAATCAATAGAGATCATTGAAAATGCTTATATTGAAGCAAAAACTGCAAAAATGTCCACAACAACAATGTTGTATATTTATGACAGTCTCGCAGCATACTATTCAACTATGTCGCTATTTGAGCAAGGAATACAGTACGCTGAAATAGCCGCTGAGCTTGCAACAAATAACGGGGATATTGTCAATGGTTTACCAATCCTTTATACATTATGCATAACTTACTCCCGTGCAGAACAGCTGGATTTGGCGTCTGCGTGCTATGAAAAAATGATCACACTTTCGGCAAGTGTAAAAGCACCACGTTATTTATTTTGGGCTCCGGCTGGTAAGGCACGTGTTGCATTAAAGCAAAAAGATTATACGCAAGCGTTACAGTTGTTGTATCTTGCTAAAAATTACGTTTATAAAGTGATTATTAACCCTGCTCATATTATTGCTTTGAATAATAATTTTGCGCGTGTGTTTTTAGCACTAGAGCAGCCAGAGCAAGCGCTTGAGTATCTACATGAGTCAGATAAGTTACTAGCGAATTATGAGCGACCACTAAATAACCGTTATATGCGACAAACTTTAGCACTCAAAGCGCAGAGTTACGAACAGCTTGAGCGTTTTGAAGAATCGTCAAAATCACTCTGGTTTTATATAAAACTTAGTGATGAAGCAAAAGAAACCACGCAACAAAAATTAGAGCAAGAAGCGCGCTCTAAATTTGAATCAACCCAACAAGAAATTAAATTACAGCTAGCAGAAGAAAAACTAAAAAATCAGCAAATCGCATTAGATAAATTGGCAAAAGAGGGGCAACTAAACACGGCTTACTTGGTTATTGGTTTATTAGTTATTGTGAGTATGTCTATTTTTGGATTTAATCAGCACCGCGCTTATGTAAAAAGCCAACAGCGTGCAAATACAGATCCATTAACGGGTGCGTGTAATCGGCGCTATATACTCGATTTTATTGTTCAGCAGCTCATAGATAAAGAGCGCTTTTTTTCTGTCGCCATTTTAGATATCGATCACTTTAAACAAGTTAATGATAACCATGGCCATGATATTGGTGATCAAGCGTTAATAGGGTTTACCACTTTATTGCAGACTCAATTAGAGAATACAGCATGTAAATTTGCACGTTTTGGCGGTGAAGAGTTTATAGTCGTTATGCCCGATTTTGATTTAGAGGCAGCTCATGAGTTTATAGCTAATTTATGCACTTGTTTAAAATCTTTAAATTTAACAGATAAAAATATCACATTAACCAGTAGTGCTGGAGTTGCACAAAGGCAATCAGGGATGGCACTTAATACGTTATTAAAAGTAGCGGATACAAATTTGTACAAAGCAAAAAATACAGGAAGAGACAAAGTATGCAGCTAACAAATACGGCTTAACGTCGGGGATTGCTTGCTTACTGCTTACTTTCGTATTTTACCACCCCTTTAATTTATCATTTTCATTACTCAATCAATTTTTACTATTGCCCGACTTAAGTCGTCGTTTATCTCAAAACTATTTGCACAATGAATTAGCTCACGTACTGTAGTATTTATTACAATAAAAATGAGTACGGATTATGTTTAATCGAATGACTAGCAAAGTAACGATTTTAAATTATACATTGGCGTTGAGCTCCTTATTTATAACTACATCAGCATTGAGCGAGCAGCTTAACTATCAAGATCAGGAAAAACTACACCGTATTGCTGATGCTGTTTCTGCCAAGCGTATTGAAAATGATATTCAGAGTTTGGTTAATTTTGGTACTCGCCATACATTATCTGATACTCGCTCAAGCACTCGAGGTATTGGGGCCGCGCGACGATGGATCAAAGCTGAGTTTGAAAAAATATCAAAGCAATGTGGTGGTTGTTTGCAGGTTATAGAAGTAAAAGAGACGATCTCAGGTGAAAAGCGGATCCCCACACCTGTTGAGGTCGTAAATATTATTGCAATACAACGCGGCACGTCAGAGCCCAATCGTATGGTAGTGATGTCGGGTGATATAGATTCACGAGTTAGTGATGTAATGGATTTTACTAGTGATTCACCGGGGGCGAATGATAATGCATCGGGAGTTGCAGGTGTCCTTGAGTCGGCTCGTGTTCTATCACAGTATAAGTTTAATGGCTCAATTGTCTATGCTACGCTTTCAGGGGAAGAGCAAGGTTTGTTTGGTGGTAAAATTTTAGCTGAATATGCAAACAAACAAAGGTGGCAAATTCACGGTGTACTAAACAACGATATGATAGGTAATATTACGGGTATTAATGGTGTAACAGATAATACAACAGCCCGAATTTTCTCAGAAGGCACGCGGGTTATCGAAACCAAAGAGCAAGCACATAAACGCCGCTTTACTGGAGGTGAGGTAGATTCTGCAAGTCGTAACTTAGCGCGTTATATCGACACAATAGCCGATCGCTATATCCCTAACCTAGATACTCTATTAGTGTATCGACTCGACCGCTTTGGCCGAGGTGGGCATCATAGACCATTTAATGACATGGGCTACGCCGCAGTGAGAGTTATGGAAACCAACGAAAACTATAATCATCAACATCAAGATTTACGTACTGAAGAGGGTGTTGTTTATGGTGATACAATAAAGGGTGTTGATTTTGATTACACGGCCAAATTAACGGCATTAAATGCTGTAAGTTTGGCATCTATGGCATGGGCACCAGCGCCACCAAAAGCAGTTACTATATCTGGAGCTGTACAGGCGAGCACCACTTTAAAATGGCAAAAAAATCAGGATAAAACGACGACTGGCTACCGTATTTATTGGCGTTACACTAGTGAACCTCAGTGGCAGTTTAGCCGTTATGTAGGCGATGTAAGTGAAGCGACACTCACTAATGTAGTGATCGACAATTATTACTTTGGTGTAGCCACAGTAAATAAAGAGGGTCTTGAATCACCTGTTGTATTTCCAGGAGATGTGGGGGCATTTGAACACGTAAATAACTGATAATAACTTTACCCTAGAGACGCTTTGTTTTGAACAGTACCATCTCCACTAACTATTAATTCGCTATAGATGAATTAATAGTTAGTTTACCAGCCTTTCACTAAAGATTTTTTCAAGTAGAAATAATTAAATATTAATTTTAATAATGCTAAAGTGGCTCGCAGATTATTACTCAAGGGGCATAGATTATGAGTCACAAATTAGATCATGTTTATTTTAATATTTAACACATCAAACTTTTTTGAAACGGAAGAATAATTATGAATTATATCCATAGTACAATTGCACAATTAAAAAATAGCAGCCCTGCACAATGTGAGTTTTATCAAGCTGTAGAAGAAGTACTTGAATCACTTGAAGCTATCTTAGAAAACTCAGCGAAATATAAAAAAAATGCCATTATTCAACGCTTAGTTGAGCCCGAACGTCAAATTATGTTTAGAGTTCCTTGGGTTGATGACGAAGGAAATATTCAGGTAAATAAAGGCTACAGAATTGAGTTTAACTCTGCGCTTGGCCCTTATAAAGGAGGCTTACGTTTTCATCCGAGTGTAAATGCTAGCATAATTAAATTTTTAGGATTTGAACAAATTTTTAAAAATGCACTCACGGGGTTGCCGATTGGTGGAGGCAAGGGAGGCGCTAACTTTGACCCTAAGGGGCGTTCAGATGCTGAGATTATGCGCTTTTGCCAATCATTCATGAGTGAGCTTTATCGTCATATTGGTCCTACAACCGATGTACCCGCTGGAGATATTGGAGTAGGGGCGAGAGAAATAGGTTATTTATTTGGTCAATACAAGCGTTTAACAGGACGCTATGAAGGCGTATTAACAGGTAAAAGCTTATTGTGGGGCGGATCGCTTGTGCGTAAAGAAGCAACTGGATACGGTGCCGTGTATTTTGCTGATTATATGCTGCAAGCGCGCGGTGATAGCCTACAAGGTAAGCGCTGCGTAGTCTCGGGCGCGGGTAATGTTGCTATTTATGCTATGGAAAAACTCTATCAAATGGGGGCAATTCCTCTAAGTTGTAGCGACTCTCGTGGCACTGTTTATCATGAGTTAGGTATAGATTTAAGCCTCATTAAATGCTTAAAAGAGCAATCACGTGATTGCTTGAGTGCTTACAAAAAAACTCATCCTGAGGCAATTTATATTCCAGTAAGTGATTACCCTGAAAATGGACATGCTGTTTGGCGTTTTAATGCTGACGCTGCTTTTCCGTGCGCCACACAAAATGAGTTAACAGAGGCTGATGCAAGTGCTTTATTAGCAGGTGGTTGTATATTAGTAAGTGAAGGCGCAAACATGCCCTCTACCAAAAAGGCTATCGACTGCTTTCTTGCTGCAAAAATTGCGTATGGGCCAGGTAAAGCTGCGAATGCGGGCGGCGTTGCAACAAGCCAACTAGAAATGGCACAAAATGCGAGTATGCAAAGTTGGACCTTTGAGGAAGTTGATGAAAAGCTAAAACAAATTATGAAAAATATATTTGTCACTGCTAACGATACCGCGATAGAATTTGGTGAGCCTGGAAATATTTTACTAGGCGCTAATATTGCAGGCTTTAGGCGTGTAGCCGATGCAATGATTGAACAAGGCGTAATTTGATCATCAGTTTAACAAATCGTTTGAATAATGTACTTGACGTGTTTAACTTGAATTGATTCGCATGTAATTTTAAAACTAGTCATTAAGTTGAAGGTATTATGGCTAGTTTTAAATATTAACGTCATTAATGAACTATAACCCTATAAAGCGAGGCTATAACAGCGTAGGATCAAGCTACTTTCGAATGAAAAATAGGTTTGCACTTATTGGGTGCATTAACACAAAAAATTATGCAACTAACTGCAAAACCATCACTTCCTAATGCGTTACTCATTTCTATTAGTACACCGCAGTTTAAAGGTGACGAAGCAACTGAATCACTTTCAGAACTTGCTCGTTTGGTGACTACTTTAGGATTTAAAGTAGTGGGCACACAATCACAAAAGCAAAGTTCTACGCAAAAAGTTAATGTACTTGGCTCAGGTAAACTAGCAGAAATAGCACACCTCACCGGTAATAAAGGAATGGTTGAAGACGAACTAGCAGATGATTTACTCGATGAAGTTCCTTTAACTGAAATATCGTCAGAAATTCCATCAGATGAACTTGATTTTGCGTGCGCTGACGTAGTGGTATTTGACTGTGATTTAACCCCTTCTCAACTACGTAATGTTGAGAACCAATTAGGTGTAGAAGTATTTGACCGCACTGGCATAATTATTGAAATATTTAGTCGTCATGCGCGTACTAAAACAGCAAAATTACAAGTGGAAATTGCTCGTCTTAATTATGTAGCACCACGACTTCGTGAAACATCAACAGGTGATAAAGAACGACAAATGGGTAAAGGTGCTGGTGAAACCACGCTTGAGTTAAATCGTCGTAAGGTACGTGATCAGTTAGCAGAACTAAAGCGCGAATTGGTAAGTGTTCAAGATGTAATGATGGACCGGCGAACGCAGCGATCTGAGCTATTCTCAGTGGCTTTAATTGGTTACACCAATGCTGGCAAGTCATCCATGATGCGTGCAATTACAGGCAGTGATGTGGAGGGCGAAAACAAACTATTTGCAACGTTAGATACCACTGTTCGGGCGCTGTATCCAATTACACAGCCTCGTATACTTGTTTCAGATACGGTCGGTTTTATTAAAAAATTACCTCATGATTTAGTTGCTTCATTTCATTCAACATTAGCAGAAGCGCATGATGCGTCATTATTGTTATATGTCGTTGATGCATCTGATCCTTCATTTCGCTCACAGCTTGATGTAGTGCATAAAGTTCTGGCTGAAGTTGGAGTGGAAGGCAGTAAAAAGTTACTGGTACTGAATAAGTCAGATCAATTAAGTATTGAGCAACAGCAATCGCTAATGGATGAATTTCCTGATGCGATGATGACATCTACGCGTAACCCAGATGATATCAGCAAACTGCATAAGTACATTATTGATATTGCTCAAGAGGACATGATTGAAGAAGAGGTTGTTATACCGTATACCGCCAAAGGTATCGTGGGCGAAATTCGATCCAGTATGAGTGTTGTTAAAGAAGAATATGAATACAGCCATATCAAATTAACGGTGCGCTCAAGCGCGATTGATTTAGAACGTTTAAAAAAGAGAATGCTGAATTTATAACAAATTCAATATTTAAAAAGCACAGCTGATTGGCTGTGCTTTGTTGTATTTAGCGTGGTGAAGCTAAGAGAAAGCTTTGTCGCTGAGTTCTGCTTGCATTTGTTCTCGCATTTTAAATTTTTGCAGTTTACCTGTTACAGTCATAGGGTAGTTTTCTACAAAACGGATATGTCGTGGCATTTTAAAGTAGGCTAGCTTGTCTTTTAAAAACACACGAATCGCTTGCTCATCAAGTACAGCATCCTCTTTCGGTTGGATCCACGCACACACTTCTTCACCATATTTTTCATCTGTTATACCAAATATTGCAGCATCTTGAATACCAGGATAGGTATAGAGCACCTCTTCAATTTCTCGAGGGTAAATATTCTCGCCACCGCGAATAATCATATCTTTAATGCGCCCAACAATAGTGACAAACCCTTGCGTATCCATAACACCTAAATCGCCAGAGTGCAGCCAACCGTCTTGATCGATAGTTGCAGCTGTTTTTTCCTGATCATTCCAATAACAACGCATAATTCCTGCTCCGCGACTACATATTTCCCCTGGTAATCCTATTTTTTGCAGTTTTCCGACTTCATCTATTATTTTTACTTCTGTATGCGCTAAGGCACGCCCTACAGTCGTTACTTGTTTCTCAATTGACGAGTCTATTTCAGTTACATTATTAATCGGGCTACATTCTGTTTGCCCATATCCAATCACAACCTCATTCATATGCATGAGTGACTGTACTTTGCGCATCACTTGCTCTGGGCAAGTCGAGCCTGCCATTATTCCGGTGCGTAAACTAGATAAATCAAAACGGGAAAAGTCCTTAAGTTCAAGTTCAGCAATAAACATTGTAGGCACGCCATGCAAGGCAGTACATCGCTCTTTTTCTACTACTTCGAGGGTTATTGTTGGATCGAATGATTCAGCAGGAAATACCGCTGTAGCGCCTTTACTAATACATACCAGATTACCTAACACCATACCAAAGCAATGGTATAAAGGCACCGGGATACATAGCTTGTCATCTGCTGTTAAACGCATGGCATTGGCCATTAGAAAACCATTATTTAAAATGTTTTTATGAGACAGTGTTGCACCTTTTGGACTGCCTGTTGTACCCGATGTAAACTGAATATTGATATCTTGCTCTGGTTTTAAAGTTGCTGCGAGCGTGACAAGCGCTAATTTTTGCGCATCAGTTGGCATATTCATTATTTGGTTAAAACTAAACATTCCTGGGGCTGCTTCATTACCAATCCGAATAATGTTTTTTAGATAGGGGAGGTTTTTTGCATTGAGCATACCTGGCTCAGTATGTTCGAGCTCTGGAAGCAATTCATTTAGCATAGCAAGGTAATTACTCGCTTTGAAACAAGATGCAGTGATGAGTGTTGAGCATTCAACCGTATTAAGCGCAAATTGTAACTCGTTTGGACGATATGCAGGATTAATACATACCATAATGGCCCCAATTTTAGCTGTCGCAAATTGGGTTAAGCACCACTCTAAGTTATTTGGAGACCATATCCCAACTCTATCACCCGGCTTTACACCTATCGATAGTAGACCCATGGCCAATTGATTAATTTTTTGTTGATATTCTCTATAACTTAATCGAATGTTTTGGTGATGAACTACAATTGCAAGATGTTCGGGGTTATTGTCGACAATGCTGTCAAAGTAATTACCTATCGTACTCTCTATCAAATCAGGGGGTTGTGATCCTCGGTACTGGCTAATTACCAAGTCATTCATATCATTGACTTTATTCTGCGCATTTTTTACAGGTCTATTGTTGTCATTTACTTGCATTGTGCGATCTCCATGTCATGTTGTGTGAGTATACAAAAACAAGAAAAGCATAAATTGTCGACAAATGAAAGGGTTCTAAGACCAATGTAGCAGGGGGGATGAGCTTAGAGCAAAAAACAGGGCAATAAAAAACGCCAATGAGATATGCTGAATAACAGCACACATTGGCGTTGTGTCGTAGGTTAATTTATTTGGCTTCAGATCAAGCAATTATAATCAATAAAGCGCTACTTTGAAAAATTAAAGCTCTTCACTACGATATGTTTTTTTCATCAAGTGTACGTATGCATTCACAAACGCATTTTCTTGATATTTTTTAAGTCCCGTTTCTGCAAAATCGATAGGGATTGGATTTCGCTTTAACTGTTCTTTGACTTCAGTTGTGCTGAATAAATAGACATCTAATTCTTTGATCAATTGGATAGCCGTTTCCATTTTGAAGCCATTTGCACTACCTGCAAATTTACCCTTAGGGGCACGTTGACGAATTGCCACAGAGTCAATTTGGTAATCTTGCATTAATTTTGCAAAATCGAACTGAAATTTACGCATAACTTCAGTGTCGTTACCATTGCCTAAAGTAAAGCGAGTTTGGCGGATATCACGTATATCAAATACATCGTTATCTTTAGTTAAAATACACAGTAGTACGTCACTACCGGTAATTTCTACACCACATGTTCTCATTGTCATTCTCTAATAACTAGTTTAATCATATTATATCAATTAAACGTCTTAAAAACAGCGCATTTTAAAAACCTATTTCAATTGCTATCCCACTATGATCACTTACACAAATATCTTCTTCAACCAATTGGGGGTTCAGATGTGAATCAAAACTTAAATAATCTAAAGACTTTATTCGTGATAAAGCACAGTGCGTATTAAAATGACTTGAGGTCAAAATATAGTCAAGTACATTGCCTTGGCCTTTATAGTAATGACTGGGAGGCTTTTTCTGTCCCGCATCGCATTGAGTACTTAATTCATATGCATCTGATAAACCAACTACTGGTTGATCGATCTTTAAACACGAATTACTTTGCAACGGGGGGAATCCTGTGGTCATAAATGACAATGCGGGGCTGTGAATGCTATCGTTAAAATCACCCATAACAATTGTGGCACAATTTTTTTCTCGTTGTGTTTTAAGTGCATCATAGTAAACAATAGACGCTTCTAAAGAGCGAGATATTTGCGATTGCATCATACCCACTGTTTGCTGCAATACATTAAGTAACGGATCTTCTTGATTATGAATATTCAAAATATGCGCCATTGAATGCACCCGTTGTGATTTAAAGTGCACTACATAGCAGGTCAAGTCACCAAATTTAGGAATACTAAAGCTGCACTTGATAGGTGTTCTATTAAATTTAAATTCATTTTGGTTATTTAAATATTCAAGTAATTCAGGACAAGGGGTTAATTCGATACATTGCGTAAAAGGAATTTTTGAAGCAATTGCAACGACAGGGTTAAATAAGACTTGTGGATAAAGATTATCGCTTCGTGGTGCTGCCACAGTAGCGAAATGATCATAGCCTTGGTCTTTACAAAGTGTTTGCAATGCATTTGGACTAAAGACTTCCTGAAATGCGACGATAGTCGCTTGGCTTTGCTGTAAAAAACCAGTAATAAACTGCAATTTTTGTTGCCATTGAGTTGCATTATAGCGTTCATGCAATTGATAAAATGAATAAGGAGGTACCGCAAAATTAAGTAAATTAAGCGTGGCAAAGCATATACGGTTTGGCGCAGTCATTAAGTAGTCCAACAGCTAAAATTCTATGTAAGTATGAAATGCGAGGGTTATTTGTCAATTTGTCTGGCTAAATACTTGTATTTAACTGCTTCAAACGCGACAATAACTAACTGTACTTGGTAAGACTCAACAAGTGCATTAGCGTTTAACGCTGAATTTAACAATGCTTATTCGTAAAAGCGTTGTAGAGTCATTCATTTTAATTTAATAAATACATGTGATGCATTGTAGGCGTCACCACTGTAGCAAGGATTTATAATGCCAGTTATTACTCTCCCTGACGGCAGTCAGCGTAGTTTCGAAAACCCAGTAAGTACTCTTGACGTAGCGAATGATATCGGACCAGGTCTAGCCAAAGCGACTATCGCTGGTCGAGTTAATGGTACGCGCGTTGATGCATGTGATTTAATTAGTGAAGATTCTCGTCTTGAAATCATTACCGCAAAAGATGACGACGGCCTTGAGATTATTCGTCATTCATGTGCCCACTTAATTGGTCATGCGGTTAAGCAGTTGTTTCCTGATGCGAAAATGGCTATTGGTCCAACAATTGATAATGGTTTTTACTATGATATCGATATGGAGCAATCGTTATCTCAAGATGATTTAGAAGCCATTGAAAAACGCATGTTACAACTAGCTAAAACAAACTACGATGTGGTTAAGAACACCGTAAGCTGGCAAGAAGCGCGCGATGTATTTGAAGCGCGCGGCGAAACATATAAAATTGAGATTCTTGACGAAAACATCAGTAAAGATGATCGCCCTGGTTTATACCAGCATGAAGAATATGTTGATATGTGTCGTGGTCCACACGTACCAAACATGAAATTTTGCCAAAATTTCAAAATCATGAAAGTAGCCGGTGCTTACTGGCGTGGTGATTCAGATAATAAAATGCTACAGCGTATTTATGGCACCGCATGGGGCGACAAAAAACAGCTTAAAGCTTATTTAAAACGCCTTGAAGAAGCTGAAAAACGTGATCACCGTCGTATTGGTAAAGCACTTGATTTATGGCATTGGCAAGAAGAAGCGCCAGGCATGGTATTTTGGCACAACGATGGTTGGAGCATTTACCGTGAGTTAGAAGAGTTTGTACGTGAAAAATTACGTGAATACCAATATGAAGAAGTAAAAGGTCCAATGATGATGGACCGTTCATTGTGGGAAAAATCAGGTCACTGGGATAAATATTCAGATGCAATGTTCACCACTGAGTCTGAGAAGCGTGAATACGCTATTAAACCAATGAACTGCCCAGGTCACGTACAAATATTTAATCAAGGCTTAAAATCATACCGTGATTTACCACTGCGTATGGCAGAGTTTGGTTGTTGTCACCGTAATGAACCATCAGGTGCACTACACGGTTTAATGCGTGTGCGTGGCTTTACACAAGATGATGCCCATGTGTTCTGTACTGAAGAACAAATCATGGACGAAGTATCGTCATGTATTAAAATGGTGTACGACACATACGAAACGTTTGGTTTTGAAAAAATTGTTGTTAAGTTGTCAACACGCCCTGAACAGCGTATTGGTGATGACGAAATGTGGGACAAAGCTGAGCTTGCATTAGCTGACGCACTTAAAGCAAATGACATTGAATTTGATTACCTACCGGGCGAAGGTGCCTTTTATGGTCCTAAAATTGAATTTACTTTGTACGATTGCTTAGACAGAGCGTGGCAGTGTGGTACAGTGCAACTAGATTTTGCATTACCAGGGCGTTTAGGGGCAACTTATGTTGCTGAAAATAACGAACGCCGTACGCCTGTTATGATTCACCGTGCTATTTTAGGTTCTATCGAACGCTTTATCGGTATCTTAACAGAAGAGTACGCGGGCTTATTCCCAACGTGGCTTGCGCCTAAGCAAGTTGTGATTATGAATATCACAGATAAACAAGCTGGTTATGTGCAAGAAGTTGTACAAAAATTAAATAAAATTGGAATTAGAGCCACTGCTGACTTGAGAAATGAGAAGATTGGCTTTAAAATCCGTGAACATACATTAAAACGTATTCCTTACTTACTTGTTGTTGGCGATAAAGAAGTTGAACAACAAGAAGTAGCGGTGCGTACCCGCACAGGTGAAGATCTGGGCAAATTTAATGTTGATGAATTTGTCGCTAAAATTAGCGAAGAAATTAAAAATCGACTATAAAAATCCAGCGTGTAGGGCATTTACAAAACAGCTAACTACACGCTTATTATTTGATATTCTTGGAGGAACGTACTATTAGAGGCGGCAAGAAAGGGCAACAAACAGCCCAAAAAAATCGTATTAACGAAGAAATTACAGCTCAAGAAGTTCGCTTAATTGACATTGAAGGCGAACAAGCTGGAATTCAGTCATTAAAAGACGCGCAAACAATGGCTGATGCCGCGGGTGTTGATCTTGTTGAGATTAGCCCTAATGCAGAGCCGCCTGTTTGTAGAATCATGGACTACGGTAAGTTCATCTTTGAAAAAAGCAAAGAACTGAAAGAGCAGAAAAAGAAGCAAAAGCAGATCCAGATAAAAGAAATCAAATTCCGTCCGGGAACGGATGAAGGCGATTATCAGGTTAAGCTTCGCAACTTACGTAAGTTCTTAGAAGGTGGCGATAAAGCTAAAATTACCATCCGCTTCCGTGGTCGTGAAATGGCCCACCAAGAAATTGGTATAGAATTACTAAACCGTATCAAAGCCGATTTAGAAGAACTTGCAGTTGTTGAGTCTTTCCCAAATCGTGTTGAAGGTCGCCAAATGGTTATGATGATGGCACCTGTTGCTAAAAAGCAATAAACGCGCTATGATATGCACCGAATTTAGCTCAGGTCTGCAAGTAATATGTAAATATTCACCTGAGTTAACCGGTATTAAAGTAAAACTGCGGCATTTATGCTGGGTTTTCACCGGAACATGGCAGTAAGTTAGGCCTAAAAGTGGAGCTATAGAAATATATCTCACGCCTGCTTACTAATTTTAAAGCAATACATTTGGAGTTATTGCAATGGCTTATAAGCTAAAAAGTCACAGCGGCGCAGCTAAGCGCTTCAAAAAGACTGCTTCTGGCGGTTTCAAGCGTAAACAAGCGCATCTTCGTCATATTCTGACTAAGAAAACTTCTAAGCGTAAACTACACCTACGTCCTAAGATGATGGTTCATAAAAATGACCATGGTCTAGTTTCACGTATGTTACCGTTCGCTTAATAGGGGTTTTTAGAAATGGCAAGAGTTAAACGCGGCGTTGTCGCACGTGCACGTCACAAAAAAGTTTTAAAACAAGCAAAAGGTTACTACGGAGCACGTTCACGTGTTTACCGCGTAGCTTTTCAGGCTGTTACTAAAGCGGGTCAATACGCTTACCGTGACCGTCGTGCGAAGAAACGTACTTTCCGTCAATTATGGATTGCACGTATCAATGCTGCTTCACGTCAAAATGGTCTGTCTTACAGCCGTTTTATCAATGGTCTTAAAAAGACATCTGTAGAAATCGATCGTAAGATCCTTGCAGATATCGCTGTTTATGATCAAGTTGCATTCGCAGCGCTTGTTGAAAAAGCAAAAGAAGGCCTAGCGGCAGCTTAAGCTTTTTAAATAAGTACTAAAAGGGAGCCTATGGCTCCTTTTTTTGTGGCTAAAATAAAGTATGCTCAAATCATCTGTAGATATCTTTGCGGTAAGGCTCGTGAAAAGCGAGATAGTTGGTAGTGATCCCATCCTAGCTAACGCTATATAATAATTATAAATTAATGAGGTAATTAACTATTTTGAATTGGCAATCATTAGTCGACAACCGCCAACGTTTTTTCTGGGTATTACAGATCGCGGGCTGGATTGGTTATGCACTAGTAAATTATATTGGCTCAAAAGTCTTTGAAATGCGCGACATCTACGTATTCGTCATTGTACTCAATGCATATGCGGGTTGCTTAATGACTGTGCCACTGCGTTATATGTATCGCAAAGCATGGAATGCATCCCCTTGGGTGCTCATGCTTGTTGTATTTAGTGCTTCCTACGTAACAGGCACTTTATGGGCAGTTGTACAAAAGTTTAATCTGTGGGAAATATATCGACATGGTTATCGTCCTTCAGAATGGTTTTATTATTTTCAGCAAGGCTTAGACTCAGTCTATATTGTATTGTGCTGGAGTGGTTTGTACTTTGGTATAAAGTATTATCAGTTATTGCAAAGTGAGCGTCAAAAAGCATTAAAGGCTACGACGATGGCCCATGAAGCGCAATTAAAAATGCTGCGATACCAGCTTAACCCTCACTTTTTATTTAATACCTTGAATGCTATCTCAACCTTAATATTGGTAAAAGAGAATAAAGATGCCAATTTAATGGTGTCTAAGTTAAGTGACTTTTTGCGTTATACACTTAATACTGATCCAATTAAGAAAGTGCCATTAGAGCAAGAGTTGCATGCACTTATGTTGTACCTTGAGATAGAACGAGTGCGTTTTGATGAACGTTTAAAGCTCAATGTGCAAGTAAGTGATGAAGCAAAGCAAGCATTAGTCCCTAGTTTGATATTACAACCTATAATAGAGAATGCGATTAAATACGCGATAGCTCATTTAGCGCAAGGTGGAGTGATTGATATCAAAGCACAGGTATTTGCTAATGAACTATTGTTGGAAGTAGGTGATAATGGCCCTGGCACTGAGCTAGTTAATGGTCAATTAGTTAATGCACAAGGGGTAGGGGTGGCAAACACCAAAGATCGCCTAAAGACTTTGTATGAAAATAACTATTCGTTTGTATTATCACATAATACGCCAAGTGGATTGAAAGTAAATCTGCGTGTTCCGTTTGAAAAGGCTGTGAAAAATGAGCAAGATTAAAACCCTGATTGTAGATGATGAACCGTTAGCTCGTAGAGGATTAGCGGTGAGATTAGAAGACTTTGACGATATCGAAGTGATAAAGTTGTGTAGCTCGGGCCAAGAGGCAATTGATGCATGTCTTGCAGGGAATATAGATTTAGTTTTTTTAGATATCCAAATGCCAGGTATGAATGGCTTTGAAGTTGCTAGAACATTAAGCAGTAGCGTAAGGGCGTTACCTGCTATTGTATTTGTAACCGCATTTGATCAGTTCGCAGTCAAGGCATTTGAAATTCATGCTTTAGATTATATTCTTAAACCAGTCGATGACAACAGACTAAAACAGGCGGTAGAAAAAGTGCATACTTACTTGAAGACGCAACAAGACAACGCACATAAAAAGAAATTGGCGAGTTTTGTTGCTGGAATTACGGGTAATAATTGTGAAGAGATTTTGAAAAAGTTGGCGACGGGAGATACGTTAACAGATCGTCGCTATCCAGAGTCTTTAGCCGTGAAGGAGCAAGGGGAAATAATCCGTGTGCCTGTGGCGACAATTCAATGGGTGGATGCAGCTGGCGATTATATGTGTTTGCATTGCCAAGATGGGCAAACGCATATTCTACGTAAAACGATGAAAGAACTAGAACAAGAACTCGATCCACAATTATTTGTGCGCGTTCATCGTAGTGCCATTGTAAATACAAAACAAATTAATAAATTAGTAACGCAAGTAAGTGGTGAGTATTTACTTGTACTTGATAATGGGCAAGAGTTAAAAGTAAGCCGTAGCTACCGCGATAAAGTCAAGGCAGCTTTAGCTAGCTAAATTTATTACCCAGAATTAGGGGATTAAGTTGAGTATTTTATACGCTGTGTTTTAACTAAGAGCCTTAACGTAAAAACGCGAGCAAAAGCTCGCGTTTTTGTAGGACTAAGATTTAACTAAGCAACAGTAACTATTTTCATCGTATTGGTTGCGCCAATAGTCTCCATCGTATCACCATGAGTGATGATAACGGTGTCGCCTGATTGCAATGAACCAGCGGCAACTAAGGTGCTAAGTGCATCTTTTACCATATTATCTTTTTCACATTTAGTCGAATCAAAGAACACCGGGTAAACACCACGGTAAAGCGCTGTCTGACCTAGCGTACTTGCATGACGAGATAATGAAAAAATAGGTAAACCAGAGCTAATACGAGACATTAGTTTAGCTGTGCTACCTGACTCAGTTAATGTAACGATTGCTTTTACTGAATCTAAATGGTTTGCTGCGTACATTGCAGATAAAGCGATTGACTCAGCGTTTGAAGAGAAACGGCTATCTAAACGATGTTTAGAAACGTGTGTTTCTTTTTGTGATTCAGCACCTAAACAAACACGTGCCATAGTTGCTACGGTTTCTTCAGGGTAATCGCCGGCAGCAGTTTCAGCTGACAGCATTACTGCGTCAGTACCATCAAGTACAGCATTAGCAACATCCATCACTTCTGCACGAGTTGGCATTGGGTTATCGATCATCGATTCCATCATTTGCGTTGCAGTGATCACAGTACGATTTAGTGAGCGAGCGCGGCGGATAATTAGTTTTTGCTTACCCATTAAAGCAGCATCGCCAATTTCAACACCTAGGTCACCACGGGCAACCATCACAGCGTCTGAAGCGAGAATAATATCATCAACAGCTTCAACAGTTTCAACCGCTTCAGCACGTTCAATTTTTGCTAAAAGCTGTGCATTAGAACCCGCAGCTTCAGCAAGTGAACGTACATAACGCATATCATCGCCACTGCGTGGGAATGATACTGCGATGTAATCAACGTTAATTTCAGCAGCTGTTAATAAATCTTCTTTATCTTTTTCAGTAAAAGCGGGTGCTGTTAAACCACCCCCTAAACGGTTGATACCTTTATTATTTGATAACACACCACCGACAGCAACTGTGGTATGTACTAAATGGCCTTCAACACTTACGACTGTTAATTGAATTAAACCGTCATTTAAAAGGAGTAAATCACCAGGGGCAACATCTTGTGGTAATTCTTTATAATCAATACCTACGCCATTAATATCGCCTAGGCCTTTTTCCATTTTTGCATCAAGAATGAATTTAGCACCAACAGTCAAACTTACTTTGCCTTCTTTAAACGTTGATACACGAATTTTAGGCCCTTGTAAGTCAGCTAAAATAGCAATGTGCTTACCCAATTTTTTTGCAATATCACGTACAGCTTGAGCGCGATCTTTATGATCTTGTGCAATACCGTGTGAGAAGTTTAAGCGCACTACGTTTGCACCGGCACGAATTATTTTTTCTAAGTTGTTATCTCGATCGGTTGCAGGTCCAAGGGTCGCGACTATTTTTGTGCGTCTAAGCATCAAATTCTCCTGTGAGCTTACGATGTAAGCAGGTTGACGGTTATTTTCATTATTTATATTCATAGGCTTTAGCGCAATGAAATATACAGTTTGAATAACAGGGAAGAATAGTAATTAGTTATTCTTTTGCTGTCATTATTTATACAAAATTAATATGACGACATTATGACACCGGTGTCAGGTTCCGTCAATGCACGAATAATGAAATCCCAACCGTGAAATTATCACCCTGCAACCACGGTTGTTTGATATAATCCCCGCAATGTGCGCATTTGTTTTGCGCTCGGCGTTGTATCTAATGTCTAAGTTCGCAATTTTAAGCTGCTTGGGTATAATGCGCGCGGTATTATTTTCATTTTCTAACCAATAGTTGTTACCGAGGAGGACACTAAATGCAAGTTGCATTAGTCGGGTTAGGCGTTATGGGTAAAAATCTTGCTCTCAATTTGATTGAGCAAGGAATGACACTAGTAGCTTATGATAAAAACCCGGATGCGGGCGAAGAATTACTAAGCTGTGCTAAATTACAAGGCATGGCAGATCGTTTGCACATTGTCTCTGATTTAGGTGATATGGTTAAACGGTTAACGCCACCTCGCTCAATTTTGTTATTAGTGCCAGCGGGTGAGTTAGTTGATAAAGTTTGCAGTGAACTAGTTGAAGCGGGCGTTGATTGTGACGATATTATCGTTGATTGCGGTAATAGTAATTATAAAGACGGCATCACTCGGAAGCTGAAATATCAAAACAAATTTGAATTTGCAACGATGGGAATTTCTGGCGGGGCAGAAGGTGCTCGCCATGGTCCTGCGATGATGGCAAGTGGTTCAGAAGGTGGCTGGGAGCGTGTCGAGCCATGGTTTGAAAAAGTAGCAGCAAGTTACAAGGGTGAGTCGTGTTTTGCCCGTGTAGGTCAATCTGCTAGTGGCCATTTTGTCAAAATGGTGCATAACGGTATTGAATATGCACTAATGCAGTTAATTGCAGAAATGTATCAATTACTACGTTTAGGCACTAAACGCAGTCCGCACGAAGTAGCTGAGATCTTTAATCAATGGTCTGAAGGGTCACTTAATAGTTACTTATTATCTATCTCAAGCCATATTTTATCGCTTGAAACAAATGCAGATGAAGCATTAGTTGATTTAATTGATAATAAAGTTGGCGCAAAAGGCACAGGCTTGTGGACGGCACAGAATGCGTTAGAGCTAGGCATTGCGGTTCCTTCGTTGGTTGCAGCAGTTCAAGCACGTCATTTAACAAACACAGGTGATACACACGCCGCAAAAGAAATGGCCTATGCTGCTAAATCAACCACACATGTTGAATTAGATTTAGACGAACTTAAAGATGCTTTTTTGTTTGCTAGTTTATTAGCTTATCGTCAAGGTCTTGCGCTTATCAAGGGTGCATCGCGTGCGCATCAGTGGAAAGTCGACCTGTCTAAAACATTACAAACATGGCGTGCTGGTTGTATCATTCGTGCAGATTATTTAGATAATATTGCCGAAGGTGTTGAGTTTATCGATACACTAGAAAAAGAGTCGTTAGCACTGCGTAAGATCTGTGGACAAGCAATGATGACAGGATTAGCATTTCCGGTACTGAGTTCTACACAAACGTATTTTGCGACGCTTACTACACCAAGTAATGGTCACTTAGTGCAAGCTCAACGAGATTATTTTGGTGAGCATGGTATTAAAACCCACAGCGGTGAAGTGTGCCATTTAACTGATTTAGTAGAGATTGACGCGAAAGTACGTTAATTGCTGTTTAAGTACGAAAAAGGCGCGCTAAATAGCGTGCCTTTTTCGTTTAGAAAGCTATTTGTTACCGGCTTAATTCACCACGTAAATTATCTTGCATTAAATGACGAATAGTTTCTACTTCTAGTTTTTGACTAAGTAGGTAATGTAGTTTCGTTAAGCATGCTTCTAATGTCATATCGTAACCGCTGATCACACCAATATTGAGTAATGCGTTACCTGTTGCGTAACCACCCATATTAACATGGCCTTTTAAACATTGAGTAAGATTGACGATAACCATACCTCGTTTACTGGCGCTGGAAAGTATTTCTAGAAAATCTGGATCTTGTGGCGCATTACCAACACCAAAGCTTAATAACACTAAAGCTTTAATATTATCATTTACTAAGCTTTTTACAACAGCGTGGCTGATCCCAGGATATAAATATAAAACCCCAATAGGCTGTGGTGTTATTTTAGTTATTTGAAGTTCGTTCTCAACGTAAGGGCTCAGCTGTCCCTTTAGTAATTGAATGTTAATACCGGATAATGCCAATGGATCAAGGTTAGGGGATGCAAACGCATCAAATCCGTCAGCGTGTGCCTTAGTGGCGCGATTACCACGAAATAGTTGATTATTAAAAAAGAGACTTACTTCTGCGATAGGGTAATTAGCCGCTAAATACATGGCATTGAGTAAATTTACTTGGCCATCAGATCGCAGTTGCGAGAGCGGAATCTGTGAGCCAGTAACGATGACAGGTTTTGTTAAGTTCTCAAACATAAACGACAATGCTGATGCAGTATACGCCATGGTATCGGTACCATGAAGCACCACAAAGCCATCGTAATCTTGGTATTTGCTTTTAATATCGTCAGCAATTAATTGCCAATGAGCAGGGGACATATCTGAAGAGTCGATTAGTGGGCAATACTCGTGAATATCGAATAGGGGCATTTCATCACGATTAAATTCAGCATTGTTTTCTACGGTTTGCGTTAAAAAACCTTCAGCGGGAATATAGCCTCGGCTCGATTTTTTCATCCCAATCGTACCGCCAGTGTATGCGATATAAATACGTTTACGTTTCATAAAAAAGCCCAGTAAAAAAACTGGGCTTAGTATAACGGTTAGTGGCTGCGATTACAGCTTATATACCTAAACTACCTCAAGATGCAGAATTCAGCGTTTCACAGGTGCTTAATATCAAGGCGTTACTTTGCAAGAATGGCAGTCCCTTTTAAGAAGTAACAACGATGAGAGTAAGTACCTGTGAAACGCCCAACGGGTTGGTTTAAAAGCGATTTATACCGCGTTATTGATTTTAACAAGGGAATAACCATTCTTTGCAATCAATGCCTTGTCTAAATCGCTTTTAATTCCAACTGAAACTCGCATTATTGTGAAATATTACACACTAAACAACGAGCATAAATACCTTGCGGATCGTTATAATCCTGTAAGCTTTCAACTTCAGCAGTTAATTGCTTAACTAAACCAGTGATTGATGCTTTATTTGATAAGGCATTTTGCAATGTACTTTGTGAGCCAATCAGTGATTTGATAGATGCATTTCCAAAAATATCTTGCATTAGTTGCTCTTCAGCAGACAGACTATGCTTAATAGTTTTAACTTCATAAAAGTCAAGCTTAGCGAGTTCTGCCGCCGCTTTAATTGCATCTTGTTTATTACCTAGTTTATCGATTAAACCAAGTTCTTGTGCCTGGCTTGCAATCCAAACGCGGCCTTGAGCAATATTATCTACTTGCTCTGGGGTCATGTTACGCGCTTCACCAACCACCTCTAAAAAGCGTTGATAAGCATCTTCAACACTTAATTGAATTACTTGTGCCATTTTTGCATTAAGTGGGCGTGCGATTGATAAACCAGCCATTTCCGTTGTAGCTACACCATCCGAGTAAACACCTAATTTAGCCATGGTATTTTCAAATGTCATAAAGTTACCGAATACACCAATTGAACCAGTGATGGTGCTAGGCGCAGCCCAAATTTCATTGGCCGCAGAAGCAATCCAATAACCACCAGACGCTGCAACTGAGCTCATTGAAGCGATCACAGGCTTACCTGCTGCTTTTAGTGCGAGCACTTCGGCACGAATAACTTCAGAGGCAAACATACTACCGCCACCTGAATCAATTCGTAGCACAACCGCTTTCACTTTTTCATCTAAACGCGCTTTACGAAGTAAGGCTGCGGTTGAATCACCACCAATTTCACCGGCTTTACGTTCACCATCAGAAATAGTGCCGCGTGCAATAACAACAGCTACTTTCTCTGTCATTGGGTTATCAAATGTAATGGGAGGTTTAATTAATGATAAATATTCTTTAAATGATACTTGATTAAAGGTCTTGCCTGTTTCTTCAGTACCGACTAACGCGATAAGTTCTTGACGAACTTGCTGATTAGTTTTTAATGAATCTACCCATTGATGCTCAAGCGCATATTTACCTGAATCACCATTGACAGCTTGCATTTTTGCAAGGAACACATCCATTGTTTCATCAAAATTTGTTTCATCAAACGGACGAGCAGCGGCCACATCTTGTTTGTATTCTTTCCACAATGCACTTAACCACACGCTGTTGGCTTCTTTGGCTGCATCTGACATATCATTACGGATAAACGGCTCAACAGCTGATTTGAATGTCCCAACACGGAATATATGCTGAGTGATACCGAGTTTTTCCAAGGCCTCTTTAAAATACAGCGGGTACATACCAAAACCTTGAATTTCGACGCCGCCATAAGGGTGCATCGATACTTCATTAGCATGAGCAGCTAAATAGTATTGCGCTTGTGAATAATAATAACCAGTGGCAATGACTTTTTTATCCGCAGCTTTGAAACGCTCTAACGCTTGGGTTATTTGCTTTAATTTATTTAAATGCGCATTTGGCATTTTTTGTAAATCTAACAAAATAACCGAAATACGTTTATCTTCAGTTGCTTGATCAATTACTTCTATTATGTCATCAAGTAAAATTTCAGCTGGCTCATCCTTACTCATTGTGGCGTCATTGATAGCCGCTCCAATTGGATCCACGTAGATTTTTTCTTCTACGATTGGACCATTGAGGTTGAGCCTAAGTACAGATGTATCTGCTACTTTAATTTCATCTCCATCACTGGCAATTGACACAATGAAAAGAATAACAATTAGCACAAATAAAAAATTGAGAACTAAGCGGCGTGAAAAGTTAATTCCTGCCCACAGTCCTTTAAACATCTTTGCAATCAAAATAGATCCTTAATTTGGTACAGCTTATATCTGACTCCATATTAGCCCAGAATAAAAATTTATTTAACTGTTAAATCGTAACTAAGTATTTACGAATGATTTTTTAACCTTGTTTATGCGAAAATGTTACATAATTTATCACTTTTGTTGCTTATTACTTGCCAATCAAGCAAAATTCGCTAATGTATAGAGGTTAGACCAGTTGATTGGGGCAGAGGATGTTAGAACAACAATTACAATTAAAACACACACAATTACGTAACCGCTTGGTAATGGGCTCAATGCATACGGGCCTTGAAGAGGGGTGGCATAACCGAAAACGCCTAAGTGCGTTTTATGAAGCGCGTGCCAAAGGTGGCACGGCAATGTTGATCACAGGTGGGTACAGCCCTAATTTACGTGGTAAATTAACGCCTATATCGTCATCTTTTAACAGCTACTATGATGTGTTTAAGCACCGCGCATACACCGATGTTGTACATCAGCATGGCGGTAAGATTTGCTTACAATTATTACATGCTGGTCGTTATGCATATCATCCATTTAATCAAGCACCGAGCGCAATTAAAGCACCTATTAATCCGTATCAGCCAAAAGCAATGTCGCTCAGTTCGATTAAAAAAACCATAAAAGACTTTGCCCATTCTGCCTATTTAGCACAAAAGGCTGGCTACGATGGCGTTGAAGTGATGGGGTCTGAAGGCTATTTGATCAATGAATTTATGGCTCCGCATACCAATAAACGCACAGATGAATACGGTGGCAATTTAGAAAATCGTATGCGCTTAGCATTAGAGATAGTCAAAGCAGTACGGGCAAAAGTAAATAAAGAATTTTTAATCATTTTTCGTTTATCAGTGATGGATTTGATCCCTAATGGGTCAACACCTGATGAAGTGACGACTCAAGCCAAAGCATTAGAGCAGGCTGGGGTCGATATATTTAATACAGGTATTGGCTGGCATGAAGCGCGAGTGCCAACAATTGCGAGTATGGTGCCGCCAGGTGCTTTTAAAGAAGCGTCAAAACGATTAAAAGAAGTTGTCAGTGTTCCAGTGATTGCTGTTAATCGTATAAACACACCGGATATTGCGAATGAAATATTAAACGCAGGTGATGCTGACTTAATTTCGATGGCGCGGCCATTACTGGCTGATCCTGAATTTTTTAATAAATACCAAGCACAGCAAAGTAAACACATTAATATTTGCATTGGCTGTAACCAAGGCTGTTTAGACCACGTATTTAAGGGTAAACGAGCGACATGCTTGGTGAATCCGCAAGCGGGATTTGAACTTGATTACCCATTAGAAGCCACATCAAAATCAAAAAATGTTTTAGTTGTTGGCGCAGGGCCCGCTGGTTTATCGGCAAGTTGCTATTTAGCACAAAAAGGCCATACGGTTACGCTGATTGATAAAAAGACAGATATGGGCGGGCAATTTAATTTAGCCATGCGAATTCCAGGTAAAGAGGATTTTAATCATACTCTACGTTATTTCATCAATGAACTTGAGCGCCTAAAAGTCACAATAACGTTAAATACAGCTTTTGCTGATGATATGCTTGAGCAATATGATGAGGTTGTATTTGCAACTGGCGTTCGCCCTCGTGAGGCAAATTTTACCTGTGCAGACAATAAACGTGTATTTTCATACGATGAAGTTATTCGTGGTGAAGTTGAGCTCGGTAACTCTATTGCGATTTTAGGCGCAGGTGGGATAGGTTTTGATATGGTTGCGTTTTTAAGTGAACATAAAGATCAAAGCATTGCTGATTTTAAATCACAGTGGGGTATTGAATGTGAGCCAAATCCTCATAAAGATAACCGACAATTATTTATGTTAAAACGAAGTGCAGGGCGCTTTGGTAGCGATCTTGGTAAAACAACAGGTTGGATACACCGACAAGTTGCAAAGCAGCATGGTGTAAAACAAATTGCTGATTGCCAATATCATCATTTTGATGATCGAGGTCTTAAAATTACAGTGGCAGGGCAAGATCAAGTGTTACCTGTCGATACCGTTATTGCGTGTATCGGGCAAGTTTCTAATAATGAATTAATGTCTCAATTACTTGATAACCCAAAGGTACATGTTATCGGCGGAGCAAAATTAGCATCTGCAATTGACGCAAAACGAGCTATTTATGAGGCATTACAAGTAGCACGAGAAATATAACTCAATTATAAGCCGTTAATCTTTCAAGGTTAAAGTTTTACTCTTAGGGGCGATTTAATCGCCCCTAAAGATTGGCACTTAGAAACGTTCAGTATTTATATGTGATTATTAGCTCATTTAAAGCTTAAATATTCGCATTGTTGTAGAATTAAACCCCACATACGCACACCTTATTGCACTTGAATGTTAATTTATATTTTTTCTGGTTGTTGGTTGAAATAAGCAACTGCTCATGGCGGTCTAAGTGATTTATAGACTATAACTAACTTAAACGTTTTGAGAAGGACTGAAATGAAAAATAAAATCATATCTTTATACCACTCTATCTTTACTAAACTTGCCGTTTTAGATGGCGCTCCTGCATTACTTTTTAGGCTTATTCTTGCGCCTGTGATGATCATTGCTGGGTATAACAAACTTGCAATTAGTGGTGATACGTCAGGTTTTTTTGAATTATTTTTAGCTTCACCCGATGTCGTCGCATGGTTTGGTAATCCTGACTGGGGTTTAGGCTTGCCATTTCCAGATTTGCTCGCATTTTTAGCCGGTTGGAGTGAGTTCTTGGGGGGATGGCTTTTGTTAGTTGGTTTATTAACACGTTTAGTTGCTATTCCACTGATGTTTACCATGGTTGTTGCAGCAACGAGTGTGCATTGGCATAACGGCTGGTTTGCTATTGCGCCAACAAACCCGGAGACAAGTGCGGCACAAGTGCTTGATTGGTTAGCTATTCCCGGTGCTAAAGAAAGCTTAGATAACTCTCTTGAAGTGAAAGATCGTATTGAAAAAATTCGTGGATTAGTCGAAGAGCATGGCTTTCCTGATTATTTATATGAAAAAGGCAAACCATCAATTTTAAATAATGGCATCGAATTTTCTGCGATCTATTTTGCCATGCTATTAAGCTTATTTTTTACGGGTGGTGGGCGTTTTGTAAGCCTTGATTATTGGTTACGAAAAAGAATTGAATAAACTAGATTAGCATAGTCGTGGCTGGGTATAACTAGAATTGAATAGGTTGCGCGTTGTATATCCAAACCAGCTCAAGGTGCAGAATTCAGCGTTTTACAAGGGCTTAATATCAAAATGTTACTTTGAAAAAATGGCTGTCCATTTTAAGAAGTAACAACGCAGAGAGTAAGTCCCTGTGAAACGCCCAAGAGCTTGGTTTAAAAAAATTTATACTGCGTTATTGATTTTAATAAAGGAATAACCATCCTCTGCAATCAATGCCTTGTCTAAATAGCTTTAATTCTAACGACACTCACCTCGGGTATATATTATACGTAGAATACTCTTCTAAGTTTGCAGAGCCTCATAATTATTGATTTATTAGTGAGTCTATAAAATAGCGCGAGAGGAAATTTTTATGCATTAGAGAGCTATCATTAATGTTTAATTTAATGTTTATCCCCACTTGTTCTACCCACCGTTGCGCTCAGTAATATCGCTGTTATTAATGCAAATTTAGACTTGAGTATAATTGCCACGCCATTTTATTGTGATACCTTATTTCAACTTTTTTATAACAATTGATCAATCATAAGAATGATAAATAAAAATATATGAATTGATCAATGCGTATTAAAAAAACAGTTTTTGAAATTAAAACAGGACGTGTTACGTGAATACTTTGTTACGAGGATTTAACCTTTTGAGTGTGGTTTTATTGTTATTTTGCTCACCTGCGTGGGCGGCAGACGGACAATTAGACCTAACAACATCTAATATTGGGTTACTTTGCATTATTATATTTTGTATTGCTTATGCAGTGGTTATGCTCGAAGAAAAACTACATTTAAGAAAATCTAAACCAGTACTCGTTGCAGCGGGATTAATCTGGATATTGATTGGCGCATACTATGTAAACCATGATATCCCTGGTATTACGGAAGTCGCATTTAGACACAACTTACTTGAGTTTGCTGAGCTAATGCTATTTTTACTGGTGGCGATGACGTATATCAACGCATTGGAAGAACGAGGTGTGTTCGACGCTTTACGCTCTTGGATGATACGCAAAGGATTTAATTATAAAAATTTATTTTGGATCACCGGATTTCTAGCGTTCTTTATATCACCGATTGCAGATAACCTGACAACGGCGTTACTAATGTGCGCGGTAGTAATGAAAGTGGCTGAAGGTGATAAACCATTTATTAACCTCAGCTGTATAAATATTGTGATTGCAGCCAATGCGGGTGGGGCATTTAGCCCGTTTGGCGATATAACCACGTTAATGGTCTGGCAGGCTGGGTTAGTCCATTTTAATGAATTTTTAGTCTTATTTTTACCCTCGTTAGTGAACTACCTTGTCCCTGCGGCAATAATGAGCTTTTATGTTGCTGATAAACAACCCACCGCAAAGTACGAAGAAGTTGAGCTTAAACGTGGTGCAGTTAGAATTTTGGTTTTATTCTTATTAACAATAGCTACAGCCGTTGCGTGTCATAGTTTTTTACATTTGCCTCCAGTGCTTGGCATGATGATGGGATTAGGATATTTACAGTTTTTTGGTTACTTTTTAAGAATGACATTACCTGGTTCTCTTGCTCGCAAAAAAGCGCATGCGGAGCAGCTAGGTGATAAAGACAGGTTAGCCAAACTTGGTAGTGTTGTACCATTTGATGTGTTTAGTAAAGTGTCACGTGCCGAGTGGGATACTTTATTGTTCTTTTACGGAATAGTAATGTGTGTAGGTGGTTTAGGCTTTTTAGGCTACTTAAATCTAATGTCTGAAATGCTCTATGGTAACTGGTCTACAACAACAGCTAATGTGTTTCTTGGTGTGATCTCGGCAGTCATTGATAATATACCTGTGATGTTTGCGGTACTATCTATGGAGCCTGACATGTCCCACGGGCAGTGGCTTTTGATCACTCTTACAGCAGGTGTAGGCGGTAGCTTATTATCGATAGGCTCTGCGGCGGGGGTTGCTTTAATGGGGCAAGCGCGCGGTTACTATACATTTTTTGGACACTTAAAGTGGACACCTGTTATCGCTTTAGGTTATGGCGCAAGTATCATGGTACATCTTTGGTTGAATGCATCACTTTTTTAAGTGGTAGTTAAACCACTTATAGGCACTGATTAAAACCAGTGCCTATAAGTCGTCTGCTCGCTTATTTATGTTTATTGTACGTTTGGTTTTTGTGCGGGTAACAATAGTTCAGGAGGCTGCATGCCCTTTAGTAGTCGGCCGTAAATATCAGCGCCAGTTATGATACGGTTTGTAGTTCCCCAAACAAGCAACACATCTTGATCAATAGCACCATCGAATGCTTTATCCACCGATTGACTCATTTTCATTTTTATCACAGCGTCACTTAAACTGGTTTTATCATCAGTAATAATAATAGGGCGGTGACAAAAACGATACGCGTCAAAGCTATCAAACTCAAACAAGGCAGCTCTTAATAAACCATCAGCATCCACGACCAGCAAAGGTTCATCATCTAAATTGGTGATTACCACCCAACGATGACCCGATTTATTAATACTTTTTAAAAAGGGATCTTCTGCTGAATTTGTGATATCAGGAATAATCGGTAAATCCATTTTTGTTTTTAGCGCGATAATTGAATCAGGATCAATTAACTCGCCTTCATCAGCAACGGTTATGGTATCTAGTTTAAAGAAGTTAAGTGCGCCAATCCCTTCGACATGATTAATATCGGTACCTTCGGCTTCAATGTGTTTTCTGATAATACTGCTTAGTTCGCTTTCAGCGAGGTAGGTAATGCCTTCTTTACCTAGCCATAGATCTAATATAATAGCCGTTGGCTTTGCAACGGGATAAAACAATATTTGATAAAAGCGGATTACCGGGGACAATAAACTTCCCATTTTTAGTGCGTTTCTTGAAAAATAAGCTTGGGGAATAATTTCACCAATAATGGTGATTGCAATTGTGGAGAATAAAAAGGCGCTGATACCTGCTAAAGCAGAATCAGATAATAGGGTCAATAAAACATTGATACCCACATTACCCCATAAAATAGTGGTTAAAAGGAAGTTTGAGTCACCTCTCAATGCGAGTATTTTTTTCGCATCTTTATTACCTTTTGTTGACTCTACTTCGAGTTGTAAACGACTCAAAGAGAAAAAAGCTAAATTTAGACCTGAAAATATGGCTGATTGCGAAATGCAAAAAACGATACCAAGCCAAAGAAAAAGATCCATAAAATGAGTTCCTAATGTGTTAGTGGCATGTACCACAAACAATAAAAGTAACACAAACCATCACATTATCAGGCATTTTTATAACTAACGGTGAGGTTTAGGCTGTTTATTAAAATTTTATGGATACTAGGTAGGGCGTGTTGACCTTTGTGGATTGAAATTTGCTCAATCTAGGGGCGATTTAATTGCAGCGCGAGGTTTGTAGCCTAGCGGGCTCGATAACTGCTCCTGCGTTATTCTACTGGCTCACATCCATGTGAGAATAAGTAAAAATCGAGCAAAGCTTCCGCGTCCTGCTCACGGCCCTTATCTACGTCCGTGTATGCAACAAAGAGTTAATCGCCCCTAGGAAAAACCCTTTGGGCAGCGCATATTTGGCATTTATACTGCGTTATCGCCTATTTATGGGGAGCAACCACACGACATAGGCGCTGCCTTGCCTAAATACCAAATAGACTGCTGCAAAATCAATCACGAAAGGTCAACACGCCCTAGCATGATTGATAAAGGGGCCAGTTATAGTTTTTGCTGATGCTATTACAGAAAGTATAAATGTGAAATATAAATAATTAGCTTAAACACGGCTTAAAAAACTGACTAACGTAATGATTTAAAATATAAAATAATTACTAAATTTTCAAAAGTATAGGCTATATACCCAAACCACCTCAAGATGCAGACTTCAGCGTTTCACAGGTGTTTAATATCAAGGCGTTACTTTGCAATAATGGCAGTCCCTTTTAAGAAGTAACAACGATGAGAGTAAGCGCCTGTGAAACGCCCAATGGGTTGGTTTAAAAGCGATTTATACTGCGTTACTTTAATAAGGGAATGATTTTAATAAGGGAACAACCATTATTTGCAATCAATGCCTTGTCTAAATCGCTTTTAATTCCAACTGAAACTGCATCTTGAGGTGGCTTGGGTATGTATTTAAGGTTAACCATGTAGCTTTTATAAAGTATCAACTCAGATTTACAAAAAATTGCGCCGTAAAAATATAATGCATTTAAAATCATGTAATTATAATTGGCTTGTGTTTTGCTTTACTAAAATACAAATACTAAAAAGGAATATTGATGACTGAACTTACCTTATCGGCTTATTATGCGCTTTATCTCTATTTGATTATGTTGTTTATCCAATGGGCTATTGCAACGTTTAGTAAAGCAAGCAAGCCAAATGCGATACCAGGGAAAATTGATGATACCCTAAGCCACGAAAGCTTTATTTTTAGAGCGCATCGTACATTTCATAACACGCTTGAAAATAGCCCTTTATTTTTAGGGACGGTGCTTTTTTCTTTTATTATTGGGTATCACAGTGCCATCTTTGCAATGTGTATTTGGGTGTACGTTGTAGCCCGTATTTTACATATGGTATTTTACTATAGCATTGCAACAGAAAAGAATCCCAGCCCACGTAGTTACTTCTTCTTAGCCGCAGTGGGAGCCAATCTTGTTATGTTGGTTATGTTGGGCTTACGTTTAGTTGCATATTAAAGCTTAAGTGAAAGCATAGTTTGATTAAAAGGAGCCCGTTTGGCTTCTTTTACTTTTTGGTTCATTCATGGGAAACACAGAATTAATTATTTTTTACAAGACGCAGGGCCAAGAGTTTATCAATAGCGAGTTTTTATTGTCAGCATCACCACAAGAACTGGCAAGTTATATTATTCAATGACTAAAGCCTGCAAGCAGTGTTATACCCACTTTAGTTAAAACGTAATCATTTTCTTATCGTTATGATAAATTACTAGTTCTACAATTGGTATTATGAAATTTCCCAGCAATAAATAATAAAGGGGGTTGAATATGTCTATTTTAAACAGGTTATTTAGATGGGAGCGCGGTAGACAGCAATCAGGTTATGACAAAATGTTACTATGTGGTGCGTTGTGGCCAATTAAGTTTGATACCTACTTACTTAAATTTCCACAAGGTAGTGAGATAGCCCCTCATACGGATAAAGTTAAATGTGGTAGGCACTATAGATTAAATATTATTTTGAAAAATGCAGAGCAAGGCGGAAACTTTATTTGTAAAAACCCACTATTTGAAACTAAACGAATCAAGTTTTTTCGACCTGATGTATCGGAGCATCAAGTATCTAAAATAGTAAAAGGGAACAGGTACTTGTTAAGCATAGGCTGGGTGAAAACCCGTTGATAATTTTAAGTTACTTGAACCGCAAAGAATTTAACTATGCCGATAGATTAAAACCTGAGCAATCTCTTTTGCTAAAAAATTTAACAAGGAAATAGTAGTATGAGATTGATAATATTGAGTTTAATCTTTTTATTTACACCTATAGTAATAGCAGAACCGATAATAGAACAAGATACGACTTACTATAAAGTCAAAGTCTCAAGTAAAGAAAAACTGCTTGAGTCGGTTAATCATGCATCGCCAATAAGAGAAAACGGGAAGGTTTTTCATGGTTATACACGTTTTGACATACGGTGGCGCTTTAATTGGGAAAAAACAGCGAAGCGATGCCGGTTAGTGCGTGTAAAAACAATATTACAACTTAAATACACAATGCCAGAACTCGATTCTGATAGCCAGCAAGTAAACACAGTATGGGCACCGTGGTATTCAAAGCTACTTCTGCATGAACAAGGTCACGGTGAGTTAGCTATTACTTTTGCTTCAAAAATAGAGGATGCGCTAAAAAGCATGCGCCCTCAGCGTGATTGTAAGACCTTATCTGATGATGCTAATACTGTAGCGTATAAGATTGTGGAACAATTGAATAAAGCAAGTGCTGCGTATGATGTAAAAACAAACCACGGTGAAACCCAAGGTGCGTGGCTTCATTCACATTTATAAACGAGGTTTTATGGGCAAACCCACGAGTACTTTCCCTGTAAATTACGAGATAAGCGTAAAGTAACGTAATAAAATGCATACAAACCCAGACAGTGCTCGACAGGTGGGGCTAGCCGTCTGTATAATTCGCGTCCTCTTTATACCGTATAATCGCACCGACTATTGTCAGGGCTGCTTTTTTTGAAATAAAAAATAGCGTGCTCGACAGTACGTGCTTAGGAAATTCATCTTGATCTCTACCGCTAATATCACCATGCAGTTTGGTGCTGAACCATTATTTGAAAACATCTCTGCTAAATTTAGTAACGGCAATCGTTATGGCCTAATTGGCGCAAATGGGTGCGGTAAGTCGACCTTTATGAAAATTCTAAATGGTTCATTAGCTCCAACATCAGGTAATGTGTCAATTGGACCAGGTCTGAAAGTAGGTAACTTGAGCCAAGATCAGTTTGCTTTTGAGCAATACTCAGTGGTTGATACCGTGATCATGGGTGACGTTGCATTGTGGGAAATTAAACAAGAACGTGACCGTATTTATTCATTGCCTGAAATGAGTGAAGCCGATGGTATGAAAGTCGCTGAACTTGAAAGTATTTTTGCAGAGATGGATGGTTACAGCGCGGAAAGTCGTGCAGGTGACATTTTATTAAAAGCAGGTATAGAAGAAGAGTTTCATTTTGGTCTAATGTCACAAGTCGCCCCTGGCTGGAAATTACGTGTGTTATTAGCGCAGGCTTTATTTGCAAATCCAGATATATTATTACTGGATGAGCCAACCAATAACTTGGACATCCACACAATCAGCTGGTTAGAGCATGAACTTAACCAACGTAAATGTACCATGATTATTATTTCTCATGACCGTTATTTTTTAAATGCAGTATGTACTCATATGGCCGATATTGATTACGGTGAACTGCGTATTTACCCTGGTAACTATGAGAAATTCATTGAAGCATCAACACTTATTCGTGATCAGTTACTCGCTGGTAATGCCAAAAAGCAATCTGAGATTGAAGAGCTACAAGATTTCGTAAATCGTTTTGGTGCCAACGCATCAAAAGCTAAACAAGCGAGTTCACGTGCAAAGCGTATGGATAAAATTAGCTTAGATGAAGTGAAATCATCTAGCCGCATGGCACCTTCACTGTATTTTGATGAAGGTAAAAAGATGCACCGCCAAGCATTGATTTTAGAAGATTTTGGTCATGGTTTTGATGGCGAAGTACTGTTTGAAAATGGTGAGCTAATTTTAGAAGCTGGTTCTAAACTAGCCATCATCGGCGAAAACGGTGTTGGTAAATCAACCTTCATTCGCTGTTTAGTGGGGGAGCTTGAAGCGAATCATGGCGTGGTTAAATGGTCAGAAAACGCATCTGTAGGCTATTGCCCTCAAGATAGCAGTAAAGACTTTGATAATGACTTAACTTTATTTGATTGGATGTCACAATGGCGCACGGCCAAACATAATGATTTAATGGTACGTGGCATGTTAGGACGGTTGTTGTTTACTGCTGATGACTCTAACAAGAAAGCTAAAAACTGTTCGGGTGGTGAGAAAAACCGCCTATTATTTGGCAAGCTAATGATGCAAGACGTAAATGTGTTGATAATGGATGAGCCAACCAATCACATGGATATGGAAGCTATTGAAGCGCTAAACAATGCATTAAAAGGCTTCGAAGGCACATTGATTTTTGTAAGCCATGACCGTGAGTTTGTATCGTCATTGGCGACTCGTATTATCGATATTCGTGATAAAGAAGTTGTGAATTTCCACGGTACATTTAATGAATTCATGGCAAGTCAGCAAGAACAAGCGAATATCCAAGCTGTAAAGTGATATTTTGCTAGGAAACCAATCTTGAATTCAAATTCAGTGCCAGTCAGCTATTAATTAATACTGACTGGTGCTTCTATGTCTAGGGTCTCTTACGTTGCATGAACTCATTGGTGAGTTTGGTGCTAAACTTTACTGAAGTTAATTTCAATCCGCAATAATACTAAGTCATTTTGAGGTATCAAACCTGACGCTAACGGCGTTAAAAATTTCTTATTTAGAACAACTAAATGACGATATTTTTGCCTTGTTATCGACAAGGTTTTTTTGCCACAAAATAGATCTCATAATTAAGAAAATTGGAATAATTTGAGTCGGTATTGAAAAAGATGGATCTTTGTATTAGGCACAAAAAAGGCGCTCACTTTAACAGTGAACGCCTTTTTTAATTTTAACCGATACTTATATTAATTTAGCTAATATATCGTTAAATGTAGTGCTTGGACGCATTGCTTCGAATGCTGCAGCATCATTTGGTTGGAAATAACCACCGATGTTTACTGCCGGACCTTGTGCGTCATTAAGTTCATTAATGATTTGCTCTTTATTGCTTTCTAAATCGCTGGCGATTTGAGTAAACTGTGCTTTAAGTTCACTGTCGTCGTCTTGCTTAGCAAGCTCTTGCGCCCAGAATAAAGATAAGAAGAAATGAGAACCACGGTTATCAATTTCTTTCACTTTACGCGAAGGCGATTTATTTTCAGCAAGGAAAGTTCCTGTTGCTTTATCAAGCGTATCAGCAAGTACTTGTGCTTTGTTGTTACCCGTTGTAGTGCTCAGGTGCTCAAGTGATGCGGCAAGTGCTAAAAATTCACCCAAAGAATCCCAACGTAAGTGGTTTTCTTTTTCGAACTGTTGTACGTGCTTAGGTGCAGAACCACCCGCGCCAGTTTCAAATAAACCGCCGCCATTCATAAGAGGCACGATTGACAGCATTTTAGCGCTTGTACCAAGCTCTAGAATTGGGAATAAATCAGTAAGGTAATCGCGTAGCACGTTACCCGTTACTGAAATAGTGTCTAGGCCGTCTTTAATACGTGCAAGAGAGAATAACGTAGCTTCAAGTGGCGCTAAAATTTGGATATCAAGGCCAGAAGTATCATGGTTTGGTAAATATGCATTTACTTTTTTGATGATTTGCGCATCGTGTGCACGGTTTTCATCAAGCCAGAAAATTGCAGGGTTACCCGTAGCACGTGCGCGATTAACCGCTAACTTAACCCAATCTTGGATTGGTGCATCTTTAACCTGACACATGCGCCAGATATCGCCTTGCTCAACACTGTGCTCAAGTAAAGTTGTGCCATTTGTATCTACAACACGAATGACACCGTTTGCAGGTGCTTCAAACGTTTTGTCGTGTGAACCATACTCTTCCGCTTTTTGGGCCATTAGGCCTACGTTTGGTACGCTACCCATAGTGGTAGGATCAAATGCGCCATGCTCTTTACAAAAATCAATCGTTGCTTGATATACACTTGAATAACAACGATCAGGAATTACAAAGCTAGTATCTTGTAATTTACCTTCGTTATTCCACATTTGGCCGCTTGAACGGATAGCTGCAGGCATAGATGCATCGATGATCACATCACTTGGTACGTGAAGGTTAGTGATGCCACGATCAGAATCAACCATTGCAATTGCAGGGCGAGTTGCATAAACAGCGTCAATATCAGCTTCGATTTCAGTGCGTTTTGCATCATCTAAAGTTTGAATTTTAGCGTAAACATCACCCAGGCCATTGTTTACATCAACACCTAGCTCAGCAAATAAAGCACCGTGCTTTGCAAAAACATCTTTATAGAATACTTTTACTGCGTGGCCAAAGATGATTGGATCAGACACTTTCATCATGGTTGCTTTCATATGTAATGAAAACAAGATGCCTTTTTCTTTCGCTACTTCAATTTCTGCAGCTAAGAATGCTTGTAATTTAGCAACACTAATTGAAGATGCGTCAATTACTTCGCCAGCTAGTAGCGGTGTGCTTGCCTTAAGTACAGATACATCACCATTTGCAGCAACATGTTCAATACGTACATCTGTTGCAGCATCAACAGTTACTGATTGCTCAGAACCAAAAAAGTCGCCTTCACTCATACTAGCTACATAAGAAGCTGAATCTTTGCTCCATGCGCCCATTGAATGAGGATTATTACGTGCATATTCTTTTACAGAACCAGGCGCACGACGGTCAGAGTTACCTTCACGTAATACAGGGTTTACTG
Source organism: Pseudoalteromonas sp. NEC-BIFX-2020_002 (assembly GCF_013002825.1). NCBI lineage: Bacteria > Pseudomonadati > Pseudomonadota > Gammaproteobacteria > Alteromonadales > Pseudoalteromonadaceae > Pseudoalteromonas > Pseudoalteromonas sp. NEC-BIFX-2020_002. Next base: position 75,254 of record NZ_JABEPJ010000010.1, on the reverse strand, counting down.
CGCTACCTTTGATTTTGTCGTATGTAGCTTGAATTGCTTTTTCTTCGTCTGTTTTAGGCTCAGCAGGGTAATCTGGAAGTGCATAACCTTTTTCTTGTAGTTCTTTGATAACAGAACGTAATTGTGGAACAGAAGCACTGATATTAGGCAGTTTGATGATGTTAGCTTCAGGTGTTTTAGCAAGCTCACCTAATTCAGCAAGTGCATCGCCAATGCGTTGTTCTTGCGTTAAATACTCAGGGAAGTTAGCAATAACACGACCAGCTAAAGAGATGTCACGTGTTTCAACTTCAACGCCAGCGGCATTAGTATAAGCTTGGATGATCGGCAGCAGCGAGTAAGTTGCTAGCGCCGGAGCTTCGTCTGTTTTAGTGTAGATAATTTTTGATGTCATCATCATTCCTAGATAGTAGGCATAAAAGCCATATTCAACAATGCAAAGAATACCATCGCTATCATGCAAGCACGATTGAGCAATAGTCAGTCTGTTAGGTGTTAATACTGTAAGTCCTTTGCACTATGCAATGGACGTGATAAATAACCACACCTGACGAACTGTATTAAATTTACTGTAATTTTGTAGCCAATTAAATGATCCATTAGCATAGGTATTGCCACTTAAAGAGCTATGTAAGGCCGTTTTTAAGCACAAAGAGTGTAACAAGCTTGGCACAAAAGGGCTAATAACAAATAGGACATGGGGTTATTAAAAAAGAATTTCAAGAGGAAGGGCAGTTTTTGTTCATTAAGAACGTTTAATTTCTAACTATATCGGGTTATTTTTACATTAAAACACGTTTGATGAAGAAAATTGTAGGGAGAATTAAGCGAGGATCTTTACAGAACGCTCGCTTTAGTCGAATATTTATACAGCTACACTAACTCTTCGTTAGGAGCGATATTAGTTGCATGCATGCCTTTTGGGCCTTGCTGCAATTCGAATGTTACATCTTGACCAGCTTTAAGCGTTTTATAACCGTCCATTACAATCGTTGAGTAATGGGCGAATATGTCATTCTCGCAGCCGTCTTCCACGATGAAACCAAAACCTTTGGCGTTGTTGAACCATTTGACTTTACCACAAGCCATACTTCTACATCCTTCTATAAGTTGACTAATTTAGTTATTCTAAACCGTATAGTTTGATAGACTGACTAAGGTTTAATCAATCTACAATTGACTGTAGTTTATTTCGCCGATCAGTCAAGTGTTTTAAACTATTTTTTAACATTTAATTTATTTTTAATTCAAGTTTGCTTGAGTTCCAAAGACAAGACTATATTTAATTATGAGTGGCATGAAAGATTCGGATGTTTTAGATACTGTTCGCGATAGTGAAAAGCAAAAATTGCAACCACCGCGAAAGTATAAAGTCATTTTAAATAATGATGATTACACGCCAATGGACTTTGTAATAGAAGTACTTACGACGTTTTTTAATATGGATAGCGATAGAGCAACAGATGTGATGCTTCAGGTTCATCAGAATGGTCGCGCTATTTGCGGTGTTTATACAGCCGATGTAGCGTATTCCAAAGTTGACCAAGTTAATCGTTACGCACGTGATAACGAGCATCCACTGCTATGTAGTTGTGAGCAGGAATAATACCAAGGTAGGGTGATCAGAATACCCATCACAACGGTATATTTATTTATCTCAGTAAGGGGTTGCCAATGCTAAACAAAGACTTAGAACTAACTTTAAACGCGGCGTTTCGTGAAGCGCGTACACGCCGCCATGAATTCATGACAGTGGAGCATTTATTGCTTGCGCTGATCGATAATCCCTCTGCAGGCGAGGCATTAATCGCATGCGCAGTGGATATGGCTGCACTAAAAACAGAGTTATCAGAATTTATTGATGAAACAACACCCGTTATTCCAGATCTGGAAGATGAGCGTGAGACTCAGCCAACACTTGGCTTTCAGCGTGTTTTACAACGAGCTGTGTTTCATGTGCAATCATCAGGAAAAAATGAAGTAACAGGCGTAAATGTATTAGTTGCTATTTTTTCTGAGCAAGAAAGCCAAGCGGTTTATTTACTGAAGAAAAGCGATATTTCACGGTTAGATATTGTTAACTTTATTTCACATGGTATAGCTAAATCAGATGATGAAATAGGTGGTGAAGAGTCAGACGATATTCATGAAGAAGTGCAAGGTGCACAAGGTGAAGAACCAAGTAAATTAGATAATTTTACGACTAATTTAAATGTGCAAGCCCGTGAAGGGAATATTGATCCGCTCGTAGGGCGCGATAGTGAGGTTGAACGTACGGTTCAAGTTTTATGTCGTCGTAAAAAGAACAATCCGCTACTCGTAGGTGAAGCAGGCGTTGGTAAAACAGCCATTGCTGAAGGTTTAGCTTATCGGATTGTTAATGAACAAGTGCCGGAGGTCATTGCAGATGCCGTTGTATATTCATTAGATATGGGCGCTTTACTTGCAGGGACTAAATATCGAGGCGATTTTGAAAAACGCTTCAAAGCATTACTAAAAGAGCTTCAAGCAAAGCCTGGCGCGATTTTATTTATAGATGAGATTCATACCATCATTGGTGCCGGCGCAGCCTCTGGTGGCGTTATGGACGCATCTAACCTACTTAAACCGCTGCTTTCGAGTGGCAAGTTACGTTGTATGGGGTCGACTACATATAACGAGTATAAAAATATCTTTGAAAAAGATCGTGCTTTAGTGCGTCGTTTCCAAAAAATTGATGTACTTGAACCAAGCGTGGCAGACACGACTAAAATTCTAAATGGTCTAAAAGAGCGTTATGAAGAGCACCATGGTATTCGCTATACGCAAAAAGCGTTAAAGGCAGCAGCTGAGCTTAGTGCTAAATATATTAATGAGCGTCATTTACCAGATAAAGCGATTGATGTTATTGATGAAGCGGGCGCGAGTCAGCGTTTACAGCCAATCTCTAAACGTAAGAAGACCATTGGTGTTGCCGATATAGAATTGATTGTTGCCAAAATGGCGCGTATTCCACAACAAAGTGTGTCATCAAGTGACAAAGAGACGTTAAAAAATCTTGACCGTAACCTGAAGATGTTAGTGTTTGGACAAGATCAATCAATTGATGCATTAACGTCGGCAATTCGGTTATCTCGTTCTGGCTTATCAAGCGAAGATAAACCGGTAGGCTCATTCTTGTTTGCAGGCCCGACGGGTGTTGGTAAAACAGAAGTGACTAAGCAACTTGCAAAGTGCATGGGTGTTGAGTTTATTCGATTTGATATGTCAGAGTATGTTGAGCGCCATGCCGTGAGTCGTTTGATCGGAGCACCGCCAGGGTATGTTGGTTTTGAACAAGGTGGCTTACTAACCGAAGCTGTTATCAAAAATCCACACTCAGTTGTATTGCTTGATGAAATTGAAAAAGCGCATTCTGATATTTACAACATTCTGTTGCAAGTAATGGATCATGGCACTTTAACTGACAACAATGGACGTAAGGCTGACTTTAGAAACGTTGTTGTTGTTATGACCACTAATGCGGGCGTACAAGAAACAGTGCGTAAATCAATTGGTTTTACTGATCAAGATCATTCGCATGACGCGATGAGCGAAATTAATAAAGTATTTTCACCGGAGTTTAGAAACCGTTTAGATAACATTATTTGGTTTAATCATTTAGACCGTGATGTAACCTTACTGGTTGTTGATAAATTTATTGTTGAGCTTCAAGCACAACTGGATAAAAAATCAGTTAACCTTGAGCTTACTTCTAAAGCGCGTGAATGGCTTGCAGATAAAGGTTATGACAAAGCAATGGGTGCACGCCCAATGGGACGGGTGATCCAAGAGCAGCTTAAAAAGCCACTAGCCAATGAAATTTTATTTGGTGCACTTATTGATGGTGGAACAGTGAAAGTATCGCTTAAAGATAAAAAACTTCGTTTTGATTATGAAACGAATTTAACCCCTGCATAAAAGCGTTTGTGATAACGCAGATAACAAAAAGCCCAGCAAATGCTGGGCTTTTTGTTTATTAAATGTAATGGTCAGCAACTTGCATTCAATTACATTTAATAAACGCTTCAAGCTAATGTAGTAAGTAACTAAGTTACTTAGACAACTTAGCTAAAAACTTGATATTTCGTTAACGCACTAACTTAGCGAGCACGGAATACGATGCGACCTTTCGATAAATCGTATGGGGTCATTTCTACAGTAACTTTATCGCCGGTTAAAATACGAATATAGTTTTTACGCATTTTACCTGAAATATGAGCCACAACTACGTGACCATTTTCAAGCTCAACTCGGAACATTGTATTTGGTAAAGTATCAAGGACCGTCCCTTGCATTTCGATTACGTCTTCTTTCGCCATGTTTAGCGTAACACCTCTTTAATAGTTAAACGATGCAGATTCTGCCGAAAATACTCCAATAAGTAAAGCCACAGTAGCTATTTTTGCAAATTAAATAGTCAGCCACTCATCTGCAACCCTATTTTGTGCAGGTAAAAATTGAGTTTTGTAGCGCATTTTAGCGCATTCATCAATTTGGTAACCTAAGTAGACAAAATCTTTATTGTGTAGTTGAGCAAACTTTATCTGCTCTAAAATCATTAATGTGCCTAAACTAAAATGCTCAAAATCGGGGTCAAAAAAAGTATAAATAGCTGAAATGGCGTTGTTCATACAATCAGTTACGGCCACAGCGATAAGCTTTTCTTGGTGCCATAATTCAATAAACGTAATAGGTAACCATTGGCAAAATAAGAAACTTTGATATTGTGATTGTTCAGGAGGGTACATTGAACCCTCTTGATGACGCTGCGTGATATATTTGCTGTAAAGTGGGTAATATTCAAGGCGTTCTTGTCGTGAATACGTCACTGTAAATTGATTTTTTGCCTTATTAAGTTTACGTTTTTGTGATTTTGTCGGTGAAAACTGTTGAGCTAATACTCTTACTGACTTACACGCACTGCAAACAGGGCAGTGTGGACGGTAAATTTGGTCACCACTTCGACGAAAGCCAAGTGCTAATAATGCTTCAAATTTTTCACTGCTGTAGCAGCTAGGTTCGAGGATCACTAATAATTGCTCTTGCCTATCAGTAAGGTAGCTACAATCAAATTGTTGGCTCAAACCTAAACGAGCCGGTAAATGGTCAGTCATAAATAGCTATAAGCTCCTGCGCTTGCCACATCGTTGGTGGTATTTTAAAACTGCTGGCTTGTTTAAGTTTAGTTAAAAATTCGCTTCGCGGTAGGACTTTTTGCCCCAATGATAGCAAGTAAGGGTTTTCTAGTTGGCAATCAATGAAATGTGCGTTGTGGCGCTTAAGCCAATTCACTAAAGCCCACATCGCTAATTTAGAACAGTTAGTTTGATGATGAAACATAGATTCCCCACAAAACACGCCGTTTTGCATCATTCCGTATAAGCCACCAACAAGTTCATCATCTATCCATATTTCAAGGCTGTGGGCAACACCAGCTAGGTGTGCTTGCTGGTAAGCATTGATCATTTCACTTGTGATCCATGTTCCTTCAACATCTTGGCGCTGTTGTTGACATGCTTCAATAACATCATTAAAAGCGGTATTAATGGTTACTTTTACTGGGTGTTTTTTCAGGTGTTTCCGTAAACTGCGGCTAACATGAAACTCATTCAGCTCAATAATGCCGCGCATACTTGGTGACCACCACATTATAGGTTCATACTCGCTAAACCATGGGAAAATGCCGTGTATGTATGCATTTTTCAATCGCTCTATAGATAAACAACCACCCACAGCCAGTAAGCCATCGGGATCATCAAGTGCATGTGTTGGGTTAGGAAACTCAAAGTGGCTATTGGAGAGTTGATAAAGCTGTTTAGTCATAACATCAGTAAATAAAAATAAGACGAATTAAAAAGTGTAACCTGCAAGATTAAAATTACAAAGGGGGAATATAAAAAAGGGCTGAAATATCAGCCCTTAATACTTGCATTTAAGAATACAAACCAATATTTATAGATTATCTAAGAAGCGCTCAGCATCTAATGCAGCCATACAGCCAGTACCCGCTGAGGTAATTGCTTGACGGTAAATGTGATCAGAGACATCACCTGCAGCAAATACACCAGGTACGCTTGTTTGCGTTGCATTACCGTTAAGACCTGATTCAACAACTAAGTAGCCGTCCTTCATTTCTAACTGGTCTACAAACATATCAGTATTAGGTTTATGGCCAATGGCGATAAATACGCCTGCTAAATCGAGTTCTTCAGTTGCGTCAGATTGCGCATCTTTAATACGAATGCCAGTTACGCCCATTTGATCGCCTAATACTTCATCAAGTGTGCGATTGTAATGTAATACCACGTTGCCGTTCGCTGCTTTTTCAGCAAGACGATCAGCTAATATTTTTTCACTGCGAAAGCTATCACGGCGATGAATAACATGAACTTCGTCTGCGATGTTTGACAAGTAAAGCGCTTCTTCAACAGCCGTATTACCACCGCCTACAACCGCAACTTTTTGACCTTTATAGAAAAAGCCATCACATGTTGCGCAGGCAGAGACGCCACGGCCTTGGAAGTTAGTTTCAGACTCTAGGCCTAAGTATTTCGCTGATGCGCCTGTAGCAATGATTAGCGCGTCACATGTGTACGTACCTTGGTCACCAGTAAGTGTAAACGGGCGCTTAGATACATCGACTTTATTAATATGGTCAAATACAATTTCAGTTTCAAAACGTTCAGCGTGTTCTTTCATGCGATCCATTAATGCCGGACCTGTTAAACCATGAGCATCACCTGGCCAATTTTCTACTTCAGTTGTCGTTGTAAGTTGACCACCTTGTTGCATGCCTGTAATTAATACAGGGTTTAAATTTGCGCGCGCTGCGTAAACGGCTGCGGTGTAACCTGCAGGGCCAGATCCTAAAATTAGTAACTTACAATGTTTTGCTTCACTCATGTTTTTTATCCTAAACGTTTAATAGCGTATTAATGCGCTCGATTTTAAGAGAAACAAGGGGGAAGTAAATAAAAGCGATGATTATTTTTTTTTATAAATCGCAAAGCTGTCAAATATTGTGTACTAAGATTGTGAAAAATAGCTGTTCTGTACGATATGTACACTATTAATCTATTATTACCCTAACAAGCATCGTTAATTCATGACCACGCTGTATTTTTTTGATATGTTTTAACTAATTTTGATTTGTTGCGCTGTTTTGGCGTGACCTAAGTGAATAGGCATCTATGTTATTTTGGCAGGAAAAACCCGCGTTTGGGTTGACTTCAAAAGACGTTAACGTCTTAACCAATGCACAAGAATATCGTTCGAATCTTCTGGATCTGATCGCAAACGCGAAAACACGGATCTATATTACCGCGCTTTATTTACAGGATGATGAAGCTGGGCGAGAAATTTTAGAAGCATTGCACCACGCTTCATTAGCAAACCCAGCATTAGAAATAAAGGTGCTGGTGGATTTTCATCGTGCTCAACGTGGTTTGATTGGCGCGGCTAAATCGGATGGTAACGCAAGTTTATATTGTGAATACCAAGAAAAATATCAATCAAATGTACAAATTTATGGCGTACCAGTCAAAGCTAAAGAGCTATTTGGGGTACTGCATTTAAAGGGTTTTGTGATTGATGATACGTTGTTATATAGCGGCGCAAGTCTCAATAACGTTTATTTACAATTTGAAGAACGTTATCGGCTTGATCGTTACTTTTTGATTAATCAATTTGCGTTATGTAATGCTGTGGTCGATTTTATAGAGCAAGAATTATTAAGTTCTGAGGCTGTACCGCGTATTGATGTGCGTCCATTAACTAAGTTTAACGACATTAAAGTAGTGCAAAAGCAATTAATGCGGGCACTTAAACAAGCAACATATTCACATGGACCTGAAAATAACGAACAACCATTAGGTGTACGCTTATTTTTAGGGTTAGGCCGACGAAATAACGAATTAAATCGCGCGATAAAGTCGTTATTTGATACCACTGAAAAAGAGCTTGTTCTTTACACGCCTTATTTTAACTTTCCAGCACCGTTAATGCGCTCGTTAAGGCGTTTACTTAAACAAGGTAAGCAAATAACAATTGTGGTGGGTGACAAAACCGCCAATGATTTTTATACGCCCCCAAGTGAGCCATTTAGTAAAATAGGTGCTTTACCGTATTTGTATGAAACGATTTTGCATAAATTTTTAAAGTCGCAACAACGCCATATAACGAATGGAAATTTAAATGTTTACTTGTGGCAACACGAAAGCAACTCGTTTCATTTAAAAGGCATTTGCTCTGATCAAAAGTACCATTTACTCAGTGGTCACAATTTAAACCCGCGTGCATGGGGTTTAGACATTGAAAACGGTATTTTATTAGATGATCCAGAGCAAAGTTTAATGCCAGCAATTGATAATGAAAGAGCTGAAATATTAAAACACTGCCGCCGTTTATCCGGTGCTGAAGATTTAGAGACTATGGACGACTACCCGCCAGCAGTTAAAAAAATACTTGGCCAAGCAAAGCGTGTAAAGGTTGATTTTATTATCAAGCGATTTATATAAAGCGAATTAAAGCAAAATTTAGACATAAAAAAAGCAGCGAATTCGCTGCTTTTTTACTAATTAACGTACGCTAATTAACGTGCGTTAATTATGCGTTTTCAACAGCTGTACGTGGATCAACGTATTCCATGTTGAATGCTTCAGCTACTTCTTTGTAAGTAACTTGACCTTTGATCACGTTAAGACCTTTAAGGAAGTTAGCGTCATCTAATAATGCCTTTTTGTAACCTTTATTTGCAAGGTTAATGATGAAAGGCAATGTTGCATTGTTAAGTGCAAATGTAGATGTGCGCGGAACAGCACCAGGCATATTAGCAACACAGTAGTGAACAACGTCATCAACGATGAATGTAGGATCAGCATGCGTAGTTGCTTTAGATGTTGCGATACAACCACCTTGGTCGATTGCAACGTCTACAATAGCAGAACCAGGCTTCATCGCTTTAATGTGCTCAGCAGTAACTAGTTTAGGCGCAGCAGCACCTGGGATAAGTACACCACCAATAACAAGATCAGCCTCAAGTACGTGTTTTTCAAGTGCATCAGCCGTTGAGTAAATAGCTTTAACTTTATTACCAAACTGTGCATCAAGAGCACGAAGTACATCGATGTTACGATCAAGTACGACAACTTCAGCACCTAGGCCTACTGCCATTTGCGCTGCGCTACGACCAACCATACCGCCGCCAATAACAACAACTTTAGCTGGCTCAACGCCCGGTACACCACCAAGTAGCATGCCGCGACCGTGGTTTGATTTTTCAAGGGCTTGTGCGCCTGCTTGAATTGACATACGACCAGCAACTTCGCTCATAGGCGCAAGAAGAGGTAGGCCACCACGTGAATCAGTAACCGTTTCGTATGCAATACAAATTGCTTTACTCTTTACTAGGTCTTCTGTTTGTGGAAGATCAGGTGCAAGGTGCAGATAAGTGAAAAGAATTTGGTCTTCACGTAGCATCGCACGTTCAACAGCTTGTGGCTCTTTTACTTTTATAATCATCTCTGCTGTTGCGAAAACTTCAGCTGCTGTTGCTAGAATTTCTGCACCAGCTAGCGTGTAATCTTCGTTAGTGAAGCCAATGCCCATACCAGCATTAGTTTCAACAAAAACTTGGTGGCCGTGGTTTACTAACTCACGAACACTAGCAGGGACCATACCTACACGGTATTCATGGTTTTTTATTTCTTTAGGTACACCGATAATCATAATATTGCCTTGTTTGAACGGAATGAAATTTTCCACTATTATATTCATGACAAGCCAGTGTGTCTCACCTTTTTTTAGTGTGAGTCTAGTGATATAATCTAAATATTAATAATAAACAGAATAAAAAACTAGTTGGTAATATGCATCAATTATTAGATCGAATAGATCGTAAGATTTTAATGGAATTACAGCACGATGGCCGTATCTCCAACGTGGAATTAGCTAAGCGTGTTGGTTTAAGTGCTACCCCTTGTCTGGAAAGAGTAAAAAAGCTCGAACGCGAAGGTTATATTGTAGGTTATAAAGCGGTAGTTGACCCAGCTAAGCTAGGTCAAGGCTTATCTGTATACGTTGAAGTGACGATCACAAAGACATCGCCAGATGTATTTGATGAGTTTAGTGCTGCGGTAAAAAAACATGACGAAATAATCGAATGTCATTTGGTATCTGGTAATTTTGACTTTTTACTCAAAACTCGTGTTAACGATATGTCTGAGTACCGTGGTGTTTTAGGTGATATTTTGCTAAAGCTTCCTAACGTTAGTGAAAGTCGCACTTATGTGGTGATGGAAGAAGTAAAAGGCGAGCAAGGGGTGATTATTCGCCCATATATAGCCTAAGTTTTGTACGGGTTTATAGATGATATAATAAATGGCAAATAACGGGTTTGCCCAAGGTATTCATAATTTATAAAAACACGTTCATTATCAGTCCATCATAGTTAAGATAAAGTGCAACGAAAAGCATTTCCTGCTAAGGTATTTCACTGCTAAGTAAAAATGCAAAGATAATAAGGATTAGGGAATTATGCGCCTAAACGGTGTACAAAGACTATTAGAAACAGGGTTAATAATCAGCACCTTTGCCGCAGTATTTATTTTGTGTGCGCTGATAAGCTTTGATCCTGCCGATCCTGCGTGGTCACAAACCAGCTTTAGCGAAGTCAGAAATGTCACTGGCGCAGCTGGTGCATGGATTGCAGATATTTTATTACTCACCTTTGGCTGGCTAGCCTACTTTGTGCCTGCGGCCATTCAAGTATTTGGCTATTTACTATTTAAGCAACCGCATAAAATTTTTCAGCTAGACTATACAACACTTGCTTTGCGTGTAATTGGTTTTGCGCTATTTATAACCTCAGCGACCGCAATTAGTAGTATCAATTTTGATGATATTTATAACTTTTCGTCAGGCGGTGTAATAGGCGATGTGATTGCAACTGCGATGATGCCCGCATTTAATTTCACTGGCACGTCTATCTTACTACTGTGCTTCTTTTTTGCAGGGTTAACATTATTAACTGGTGTATCGTGGGTGCAGTTTGTTGATTTCTTAGGTGATTGGGTTGTCCGCATATACCGTGTGATTACTTCGCAGCTTAAAGGCTGGTTACACCGTGAACGCGTAGCGATTGAAGAAAAACCGATTAATGAACCTTCAATTGAAGGCGATCTTAACGACCAAGATAAAATCACGTTTACAGAGCCTGCGCCAACGAGTGCGACAAAAGCAAAGCGTTTTACAGCTGATCAAATTGAGACCACACCACAGCATAGCCCGTTTGATGATTTAGACGATATTTTAGATCAAGAAATCAACTTTAGTGCCATTGACGATGAGCCGATGGACACGGCTGCTGCATTAAATGCACTGGATCAAAGCTACGTTGCTGAACCTGAAAAACCAGTTACCACGGTGGTGTCTCCAGCAAGGCCAATGTCTAAGCCAAAAAGTACGTATCAGCCGCCACCGACAGCAAAAGAAAAATTTGAGCAGTTATTAGAAGAAAAACCACCAAGCACACCGCTACCAACGCTTGATTTATTAGACCGCCCAGATAAAGCTAAAAACCCGATATCACCGGAGGAGCTTGAAGCTGTATCGCGTTTAGTTGAAACCAAGTTACTTGATTTTAACGTACAAGCGACGGTTGTCGCAGTGTACCCTGGACCTGTTGTAACGCGTTTTGAGCTGGATTTAGCACCGGGCATTAAAGTATCAAAAATTACAGGTCTTGCAAAAGATTTAGCCCGTTCGCTTTCTGCTGTGAGTGTCCGAGTAGTTGAAGTGATCCCCGGTAAAACATATGTAGGGATTGAATTACCAAACAAACACCGTGAAATAGTTCGTCTATCAGAAGTGATCGACGCGCCAAAATTTGAGCAAAACCCGTCACCCCTTACCATGGTGCTAGGTAAAGATATTGCCGGTGAGCCGATCTGTGCAGACCTAGGAAAAATGCCACATTTATTAGTGGCAGGTACAACAGGTTCTGGTAAGTCAGTGGGCGTTAATGTCATGATATTAAGCTTACTGTATAAATCTGGCCCTGATGATGTGCGTATGATTATGATCGATCCAAAAATGTTGGAACTTTCTGTGTACGAAGGTATCCCACACTTACTATGTGAAGTAGTCACTGATATGAAAGAAGCTGCCAATGCACTGCGTTGGTGTGTAGGTGAAATGGAGCGTCGCTATAAGTTAATGTCAGCGTTAGGTGTTCGTAACTTAAAAGGTTATAACCAAAAAGTAATGGATGCCAAAGAAGCAGGTCATCCAATTTTAGATCCATTATTTAAAGACACCGATGGCATGAAAGAGGGGCCTGACGAGTTAGGTAAATTACCAAGTATAGTCGTGGTTATTGATGAATTTGCCGACATGATGATGATTGTTGGTAAAAAAGTTGAAGAGCTGATCGCGCGTATTGCACAAAAGGCCCGTGCTGCAGGTATACATTTGATACTTGCAACGCAGCGGCCATCGGTAGATGTTATAACAGGTTTGATTAAAGCCAATATACCAACTCGTATGGCGTTTCAGGTTTCAAGTAAAATAGACTCGCGCACCATTTTAGATCAACAAGGCGCTGAAAACTTACTAGGTATGGGTGACATGCTTTATTTACCGCCAGGGACAAGTGTACCGATACGTGTGCATGGTGCATTTGTTGATGATCACGAAGTTCATGCCGTGGTAAATGATTGGAAAGCGCGTGCTAAACCAAACTATATAGATGAAATTTTAAATGGTGATGCCACAGAAGATATTTTACTTCCAGGTGAAGCCAGTGAAAATGCAGATGAAGAATCAGATCCGCTTTATGATGAAGCAGTCTCATTTGTTATTGAAACAGGTAAAGTGTCTGTCTCAAGTGTACAACGCAAACTACGCGTAGGGTATAATCGCGCAGCACGTTTAGTAGAGCAAATGGAAACTTCGGGTATTGTGAGTGCACCAGGTCATAACGGTGCCCGTGATGTATTAGTGCCCAACGGTGGAGCAAATTAAATGAAAAAAATTAAATCTTTAGCATTAGCTGTAAGCTGTTTTTTATCAGCGTCATTCTTTACAGCCCAAAGCCTAGCAGGCGAGACGTTTACAAGTGACAGCCAAGCATTACAGGCAAAACTTGCTGGCTTAAAGAGTTTTCAAGCGCAATTTATTCAGCAAGTAAACGATGCGCAAGGCGAGTCAATTATGCAAGGTAAAGGTAATATTGCCTTACAACAGCCAATGATGATCCGCTGGCAGCAAGCAAGCCCGGATGACACCTTGTTCGTTTCAAACGGTGATAAAACCTATTACTTTGACAGCTTTGCTGAGCAAGTCACGATAATGAAAACACATAGCTTGATTGATTCAACGCCGTTTGTTTTGCTGACTTCTAAAGATCCTGCGCAATGGCAAAAATACCATGTAGCAAGCACTGATAAAGGGTTTAGCGTTACGCCCAACAAAGGCGTTGAAAGCCAAGTTGAGCAACTTGATATTGTATTTTCAGGGAACGAGAGTGGCTTAGCGTCGTTATTAGTCAAAGATAGCTCAGGGCAATCATCAACATTTACGTTTAGCGATGCCAAAGTAAATGAGAGCCTAACAACATCATTATTTGAGTTCACAATTCCAGATGGCGTTGAAATTGACGACCAAAGCCAAGGCGAGTAGTCACAGGTGAGCAATTTAGGTTTTAATTTCGCCCCCGATGTGCGCCCACTCGCGGCGCGTATGCGCCCGACTAGTTTAGAACAATATATTGGTCAGCAACACTTATTAAGCCACGATAAACCTTTATACCAAGCAATATTGGCGGGGCGTTGTCACAGCTTAATTTTATGGGGTCCGCCTGGGGTGGGTAAAACCACACTGGCACAAATTATTGCCAATCATGCTGATGCCGCACTGATCCAAATGTCGGCGGTGACTGCGGGTATTAAAGATATTCGTGATGCTGTGAGCGAAGCTAAAAATAACCTTGAAGGGCGCGGGCAACGCACTTTATTGTTTGTAGACGAAGTGCACCGCTTTAATAAATCTCAACAAGATGCCTTTTTACCGCATATAGAAGACGGCACATTTATTTTTGTAGGTGCAACCACCGAAAACCCATCGTTTGCACTAAATAACGCGATTTTATCGCGAGCGCGTGTGTATGTACTTAAATCTCTGCAAGACGCAGATTTGAATTTAGTAATTGAGCGGGCATTAAAAAACGACGACGAGTTAAGCACTAAAACCATTATTCTTGCTGATAATGCTAAGAGCGCATTATGCCAAGCAAGTGACGGCGATGCCCGTAAAGTACTTAATTTACTTGAACAAGCAATCGATTTAACAGTCGAACAAAATGGCCAATACTTAGTTGATGAACATGTATTAAGCCAAGTATTACCAACGCATTTGGCAAAATATGACAAAGGCGGTGATGAATTTTACGATTTGATCTCGGCGTTTCATAAGTCAGTGCGTGGCAGCTCGCCAGATGGCGCACTGTATTGGTATTGCCGCATTTTGGCTGGAGGCGGTGATCCGCTGTATGTTGCAAGGCGTTTACTGGCTATTGCTACCGAAGACATAGGCAATGCTGACCCAAGAGCTATGGAAGTTGCGCTCAATGCATGGGATATATTTCAACGAGTGGGTCCCAGTGAGGGGGAGCGCGCTATCGCACAAGCAACCATTTATTTAGCCAGTGCGCCTAAAAGCAACGCAGTGTACGACGCTTTTAAGCAAGCAAAGCGGGATGCGCAAAATGAGCCTAGTTACCCTGTTCCAGAGCATTTACGTAATGCCCCCACAAATTTAATGAAAGACTTAGGTTATGGCGCAGAGTATCGTTATGCACATAATGAAGAAGGTGCCTATGCAGCGGGTGAAAAGTACTTACCAGAGCCAATAGCCGACACCCAATATTACTTTCCAACCGATCGTGGATTAGAGCAAAAAATTAAACAAAAACTGGATTACTTAAAACAACGTGACCAACAAAGCGATTTAAAACGTTATGACAAGCCTTAAGTTATACATGATGATCGCGCTTGGTGGCGCAAGTGGTGCTTGTTTACGGTTTTTTATTAGTGAAACCATGCTAAAACTGCTCGGTAGGGGATTCCCTTTTGGCACGTTGACGGTTAATATTCTTGGTTCATTGTTAATGGGCGTATTATACGGTTTGATAGAGCGCGAAATTATCACCGTTAGCCCCGCCAAAACCCTAATCGGAATTGGTTTTTTAGGTGCATTGACCACCTTTTCTACATTCTCAATGGATTCGTTGTTGCTACTGCAACAAGGTCACTTTTTAAAAATGGCCCTCAATATCACCTTAAATGTGGTGGTGTGTATTTTTATGGCTTGGCTGGGCCTTCAGCTAGTAATGCAAAAAGGTTAAAAAACTAACATGTTAGATTCTAAATTATTACGTCAAGATATCGAACAAACAGCGGCGCGCCTTGCAGCACGTGGTTATGAGCTTGATACAGCAACTGTCAGCGCACTTGAAGAAAAACGCAAAACATTACAAGTAAAAACACAAGAGTTGCAAAGTGAGCGTAACAGTCGTTCCAAAGCAATTGGCCAAGCAAAAGCAAAAGGCGAAGACGCACAACCATTACTCGATGCAGTAAGCGATTTAGGCGCGCAACTTGACAGCGTTAAAGCTGAGCAAGATGTTATATTAGAGCAGCTTAAAGATATTTCTTTAGCAATTCCTAACTTGCCAGATGAGTCAGTACCAGCAGGGGCTGATGAATCAGATAACGTTGAAATCTTAACGTGGGGCCAGCCTAAAGCGTATGATTTTGAAGTAAAAGATCACGTTGACTTAGGTCAAGACCTAAACGGTCTAGATTTTGAAATGGGTGTTAAAATTACCGGTTCTCGCTTTACTGTTATGCGTGGCGCAACAGCCCGTATGCACCGTGCACTGGTACAATTTATGTTGGACACGCATACTGACAAAAACGGTTACACAGAAATGTACGTGCCATATTTAGTAAACCGTGAGAGTTTATTTGGTACAGGGCAGCTACCAAAGTTTGCTGAAGACCTATTCCACACTAAAGGTCTTGTAAACGATGACGGCGAAGAACAAGAAGGCTTTAGTTTAATACCAACAGCTGAAGTACCACTTACAAACAGTGCACGTGACGAAATCTACGACGAGAAAGATTTACCAATTCGTTTAACAGCACACACACCGTGTTTTAGAAGTGAAGCGGGCAGCTATGGCCGCGATACCCGTGGACTTATTCGTCAACATCAGTTTGATAAAGTTGAGCTAGTACAACTTGTAAAGCCTGAAGACTCAATGCAAGCCCTTGAAGATCTAACAGGTCACGCAGAGCAAATTTTACAAGCACTTGAGCTGCCGTACCGTAAAGTGATTTTATGCATGGGTGATATGGGCTTTGGCTCAGCAAAAACGTACGATTTAGAGGTATGGTTACCAGCACAAAATACATACCGCGAAATTTCATCTTGTTCAAACATGGTTGATTTCCAAGCTCGCCGTATGCAAGCACGTTTTCGCCGTGCTGGAGAGAAAAAACCAGAATTACTGCATACACTTAATGGCTCAGGCCTAGCAGTAGGACGTACTCTAGTTGCTATTTTAGAAAACTATCAACAAGCTGATGGTTCAGTAGTCGTGCCAGAAGTACTTCGTCCATACATGAATGGTCTTGAAGTTATTAAATAAGCATTAGACCTGTAAGTTTTAAGCTTTTCAAAAAAAGCCGCTGTTTGTAATGAACCGCGGTTTTTTTGTTTTTAGTTCGAGATTAAAACTGAAAAATTAAAGAGAAAAGTTGCAAGCGAGTTTGAATATTAACTCAGCGATAAATTTATGACGTAAGAACAGGCCTCAGCCGTGATTTTTGGTAGTTTGTGTTATAACGTCCGATTTAAAGAGCAATCTTTTTCTAGAGCGAAATGTCAAATTCGAATAGGGTGTATCTGCTTTTTCAAATTGCTCGTTGGTTTTAGTGATCTAGTTGAATCCAGTAATCATTTACAGTTTACCAAGATAATTTATCGCAGGAGTTCGAGGGTGACACTAACTGTTTAGATCGCACCTTATTATAAAGTGGGTTTATAACTGTAAGTAAAACACTCGGTGGTAATTTCATTGTTGGCAAAGGGTGGGGTCAGTTACACCCCAAGTAACACAAATAGCTACTCGAAGATTTAGAACCCGCGAACGTATCTATATGCTGTATTGTACAATTTAGAGTGCTCTGCGGATTCGTTTAATACTTAAAAGCTTGAGCCGCGTATAATCAATGACGGTGGGAGTAGGGTGTTTTCAACCACTTCGCCACGAATTAACTTTAATAAATTACCAACTAACATTTGCCCCGCAAGCGTTGTATCTTGTTGTACCGTTGTTAGTGGTGGGTTTACATAACTTGCAACCGCTATATTATCAAAACCGACAACATGCACATCTTCAGGTACCTTTATACCAGCTTCCTTTAACGCTCTAATCGCACCTATGGCGATTAAGTCACTAGCGGCAAACAGAGAATTAAAGTGGATGTTGTTAGCGATTAGTGAGCGTGTGGCGTGATAACCTGACTCTTCGGTTGATATGGCGTTTGCCATTTTACGCTCGCTTAGTGATATACCATGGCGATTAAATTCATCTTTAAATCCTTGATAGCGAGCAAAGAATTCAGGGCTATGCTCTGATGCATCACCGATAAATGCACAGTCCTTTCGGCTTGCTTTGAGTAAATGGGTGGCTGCAAGTTCTCCTCCACCATAGTTATCACAGCTCACAGTCAGATCGGAACGGTTATCAACACTTGCTCCCCAACACACGAATTTAGTATTTTGCTCAATTAAGCTACTAAATTTAGCTTGGTAGTCAATGTAATCTCCATACCCTAATAATATGATGCCATCAGCACGATGGCTATCTTCATAGTCTGCCTGCCAATCAGCGCTGGTGGATTGAAACGACACAAGTAAGTCGTAACCTTCAGTTGCGCATGCGCGGGTAATACTGCCTAGCATGGCTAAAAAGAACGGATTGATTTGAGATCCATCGGCAGTTGGGTCTTCAAACAATAATAATGCGAGGGTACTACTTTGCTGAGTGCGTAAGTTGCTGGCGTTTTTATCTACTTTGTAATTGAGCTGTTTTGCAATGTCATGAACTCGGCGACGAGTCTCTTCGTTTACTAATGGACTATTGCGAAGTGCGCGAGACACTGTCGATTGTGAAACCCCCGCATAATGGGCAATATCAAACGATGTAGCTTTACCTTTCATACACACAACCTAATTGCTATAAGTAAATAAACTGCAAATAATTCGTGCCATTCTCGTTTATTTGTTGATTTTTTCAAGCTATTTATCAGTTATCTAAAATTTTTATTGATTCAAGCCTGACACCGGTGTCATAATGTTGGCGTTTTATCATTTTGTTGTCAAAACGTATTGGCTGCCCATTTATTGGGCAGCATTTTTTAATACAAGGATAAACACTTTGAGGTGATAGCTCAAAGTATATCTCATAGCAATGGCTAGGCCATTGAAATAACAACAATAAGCATGATTATCGTTAAGTCTATAAACTGCTTAGACAAAGGAAAAACACGATGGACTCCAAGCCTAGTTCAAAATTCGATCCTATCTTAGTGGCCGATATTGGTGGCACTAATGCTCGTTTTGCTCTAATAACAGCTTTTAACCTACAAAAAAAACAATTTGTTGTTGAGTATAATATTACCTTTGCGAGTGCGGACTTTGGCTCTTTAGAAGATGCATTAACGCATTACCTATCTCAAGTTAGCCATATTAAACCAATTCGCGCTTGTTTAGCTGTCGCAGGTCCAATCAAAACAGGCCAAGTACACTTAACTAATTTAGGTTGGCACTTTAGTGTTGAGCAAGTTAAAACAGCATTTGAATTTACACAACTTGAAGTGATCAACGACTTTGCCGCTTTTGCTTATGCAGCTCCTTATTTAGATCCTCAACAAAATATTGCAGTTAAACCAGGGCAAGCAGATACTGATGCGAATATTGCAGTAATGGGGCCTGGTACGGGCTTTGGCGCAGCATGTTTAGTTCGCTCAGGGCAAGGTAGTGCAGTACTTAGTTGTGAAGCTGGGCATATTACGCTTGCATCAGTGAATGGCCTAGATACTCAATTGATCATTGAGTTACGCAAGCAGTTAGCGCATGTATCGATAGAGACAGTATTTTCAGGCCCTGGTATTAGTCATTTATATCAAGCAATGGCGGCTGTAAAAGGCGTGGATGCCAAAAACTTAAACGCAGCTCAAATTAGTGAACTTGCGACTACTGGAGAGTGTGCAGTGTGCGAGGCAACACTGGATCAGTTTTGCGATTGGGTTGGAAGTGTAGCAGGTGACTTGGCATTAACATTTGGCGCGCTTGGAGGTGTGTTTATCGGTGGTGGTATTTTGCCTCGTATGCAAGCCCGTTTATTAGCTAGTCGTTTTGTTGAGCGTTTTGCAGCTAAAGGCATCATGTCACAGTATGTGAGTCAAATACCGGTGACATTAGTCACTCAAGATAATATTCCACTTATTGGTGCCGCAGCCTGTTTGCACACTAATGGGCAATCATAATACATCGCAAATAGGGATGTTATTGGGAAGTCTGGATGAAGAAAGTTACAATAAATAGTGTTGCAAGTTATGCTGGTGTATCTAAAAAAACGGTATCTCGTGTTT
Source organism: Pseudoalteromonas sp. NEC-BIFX-2020_002 (assembly GCF_013002825.1). Lineage (NCBI taxonomy): Bacteria > Pseudomonadati > Pseudomonadota > Gammaproteobacteria > Alteromonadales > Pseudoalteromonadaceae > Pseudoalteromonas > Pseudoalteromonas sp. NEC-BIFX-2020_002. The sequence goes on along the minus strand of NZ_JABEPJ010000010.1, from coordinate 55,515 downwards.
TAAATAATGAGCCAAATGTAAGTGATGCAACCCGTGAAAAAGTTCTGAAAGTGTTTAAAGAGCTAGATTACACACCAAATCCAATTGCCCGTGGCTTGGCACAAAATCGCAGTTTTATAATTGGTTGTATTTACGATAACCCAAGTAAAAGCTATATCACGCGAGTACAAACCGGTGCATTAGCTGCATGTAAAGAGAACAACTATAATTTACTGATCCACCCATGTGATTTACGTGGTGATGCATTGATAAATAATATAGAGCAGTTACTGCAGTCATCGCGACTTGATGGTTTAGTGTTAACCCCGCCGTTTTCAGACTTTCAAGTGTTAGTTGATTTTCTTAAAAGTAAAAATATCCCGTATGCACGGGTAGCATCAGCGGTGCTTGATGATGATTCAATTTCTGTACGCAGCAACGATGAGCAAGGTGCGTTTGAGATCACTGAACATTTAATTAAACTCGGGCATAAGGCAATCGCGTTTATTAAAGGTCACCCAGATCACAGTGCGACAGAGCAGCGTTTTAAAGGATACTTAAGGGCGCTTAGCACGCATGATATTACGTTTAATGAACGTTTGGTTGAAGAAGGTAACTTTAGTTATCACTCAGGCGTTGACAGTGCTCGTAGCATTTTAGATTCAACCCCAAGACCAACAGCTGTCTTTGCTTCTAATGATTACATGGCTGCAGCTGTACTCAAATTAGCAACGCAACGTCAATTAAAAGTGCCAGACGACATTTCGATTGCAGGGTTTGATAACGCCCCCATTGCGCGGCATATATGGCCAGGATTGACCACAATAGCGCAGCCTGTGGAAGAAATGACCAAGCAAGCAGTGACTAAATTAATTGAGCATATTGGTGAACCACAAGAGAATGCATATCAGATCACTCTAGAAGCACGTTTGATCACCCGAGAATCTACAGCACACGTTAAATAACCACTTTTCACAGTTGCCCGAGCATGAGTGACGCTTGATCGGGCGCTTTTTTATTTAGTTCACAAAAAGTACTTTATTGAAAGTGGCTAAATTGATCTTTTGTTAACATCCCTCATTGCTGCTCTGTAGTATATGACGCTACGGTATCGATTCGCTTTTTGATAGAACTGTTAGTCTGCAAACATGCCACTTAATATAATAGTAATGTGTTTCATTTCATTTGTTGTTCAAAATTAATCCATACACATACCCAAGCCACCTCAAGATGCGAGTTCTGCATCTTGAGGTGGCTTGGATATGTATTTTTCACGGTCATTATTTGGTCATGTTAAATAATTAAACTAAATTTAAGGGATAAGGTTGACACCGGTGTCATAGTCATGCGTTAATACAGTGACACCGGTGTCAGGTTGATTGTGAGAGACAACCTGACAACGTTATACCTTTGAACGGGTAAATCAAAGATGCTCAGTGCAAGTACATTCGTGGAGTATGCCCTTGCCACTGAGCCTTTATCCTCTAACCATAGAGATGGGTCGAATTTTTTATGTTGCATCCTCGTATTCAAGAAGTCACCGAACGCGTTATTGAACGCAGTAAAGCTACTCGCCAAGCCTATATAGCACGTATAAACCATGCAAAAAAACAAACAAGAGTCCGTTCTGGTTTAGGTTGTGGCAATATTGCCCATGTAATTGCTGCATGTAGTAGCGATGATAAAGCGCGCTTAAAAGCTGATGAACAGCCAAATTTAGCAATTATCAATTCATACAATGATATGTTGTCTGCGCATGTTCCATATAAAGATTATCCAGATTTAATTAAAAGCATTGCAACAAAGTACGATGCAACGGCACAAGTTGCCGGTGGCGTACCTGCTATGTGTGATGGTGTAACTCAAGGTCGTGATGGCATGGAGTTATCGCTTTTTTCACGTGATGTAATAGCGATGTCTACCGCGATTTCATTATCTCACGATGTATTTGATGGCGTATTTTGCCTAGGTGTATGTGACAAAATTGTCCCCGGTTTATTGATTGGCGCTTTATCGTTTGGCCATTTACCAGTGTACTTTATGCCTGCAGGGCCGATGCAGTCAGGTATTCCAAATAAAGAAAAAGCACGAATTCGCCAAAAATTTGCACAAGGTCTAGTTAGCCGTGAAGAACTATTAGAAGCCGAAAGCGCGTCATACCACAGTGCGGGGACTTGTACGTTCTACGGTACTGCTAACAGTAATCAAATGTTAATGGAGATTATGGGCCTGCACCTCCCAGGTAGCTCATTTATCAACCCATACACTGAGCTGCGCGATGGTTTAACCGGTAATGCAGTAGAAACCATGCTCAAACAATTAATTCAAAGCAAAGATGCTAATTGTTTAGCAGATGTAGTGACTGAAAAGACCATTATTAATGGTCTAGTTGGCTTGCTTTCAACGGGCGGCTCTACCAATCACGCGATCCACTTAGTAGCTATTGCAAAAGCAGCGGGTGTTGAATTGACATGGAAAGACATGTCTGATTTATCAGAAGTTGTACCATTGTTAACGCGTATTTATCCAAATGGTTCTGCTGATGTAAATCATTTCCAAGCAGCGGGCGGCATGGGTTTCCTTATGAGAGAACTTGTTAGCGCAGGGTTTTTACACAATGATGTGAAAACGATTGTCGGTGAAGGACTTGAAGCGTATACGCAAGAGCCGCGTTTAGACACTGATCACAACTTAATCATGAGTAGTGCAACAGGTCCAAGTAAAGTGAAGTGGATACCGTGTCCAGAAAACTCACTAGATGAAGACGTATTGCGCCCAGTTAATAATCCTTTTAGCAAGCAAGGTGGCTTACAGCTACTTACTGGCAACTTAGGTAAAGCGGTGATTAAAGTATCTGCAGTAGCTGTAGAGCATCAAGTTGTAACCGCGCCGGCAAAAGTATTTGCATCACAAAGTGCCTTACAAGAAGCGTACTCACGCGGTGAGTTAAACCAAGATTTTATTGCTGTTCTAAAAGAGCAAGGCCCGAAAGCGAAAGGCATGCCAGAGCTACACAAGTTAACGCCGGTAATGGCAACCTTGCAAGATGAAGGTTACAAAGTAGCGATTGTTACAGATGGCCGAATGTCAGGTGCTTCAGGTAAAGTTCCTGCTGCAATTCACTTGGCGCCAGAGGCTGTTGAAGGAGGCATTATTGCTAAGATTCACGAAGGCGATTTAATCACTCTCGATGCACCAGCGGGTATATTAAAAGTACATGTAAGCGATGAAGAATTAGAAAAACGAGAACTACAACTAAGTGAAGCAAGCTTAACATTTGGTACAGGTCGTGAATTGTTCACCGGATTTAGAAACATTGTAAGTAGCGCAGACTTAGGCGCTAGCGCCTTTGGAATAGAATAATAATTCGCCAGACTGGGTATGAGGATCAAACAATGAGTATAGAAAAAATATTAGCATCGGCACCCGTAGTGCCAGTAGTGGTAATCGAAAAATTAGAAGATGCGGCACCACTAGCTCGTGCACTTTATAACGGTGGCTTAAAAGCTCTTGAAATTACTTTACGTACGCCTATTGCTGCTGAAGCTGTAAAGCTTATGAAAGCAGAAGTACCAGAGGCTTATGTTGGTACAGGCACCGTGGTTGACAAAGCAAGCTTTGATGCATCAGTTGCCGCAGGCGCTGACTTTATGGTGAGCCCTGGTGTAAATGATGAGTTACTTGCACTTGCGAAAGAATCAGACATTCCATTTTTACCGGGCGCCGCAACGCCAAGTGAAGTAATGAAATTAGCAAGCCATGGTTTTAAGTTTTTAAAGTTCTTCCCAGCAGAAGCTGCGGGCGGTACTGCCATGCTCAAATCAATTGGCGGTCCATTGCCACACGTTACATTTTGTCCAACTGGTGGAATTAGCCTTACAACAGCACCTAAGTATTTAGCGCTAAGCAATGTAATTTGTGTGGGTGGTACGTGGATGCTAGATAAAAAACTAATTGAAAATAAAGACTGGCAAGCCATTGAAGCGCTTGCTCGCCAAGCAAGTGAAATTAAATAATTAAAGGGGAATTTTAAATGATTAATGTAGCAATTAATGGCTATGGCCGTATCGGTCGCAATGTTTTACGTGCACTGTATGAGTCTGCACAAAATAACGAAATTAAAATTGTCGCAATTAACGATTTGGCCCCCGCTAATGTTAATGCACATTTAACACAATATGATTCAGTGCATGGCCAATTCTCTCATAAAGTTACGCTTGCAGATAACACATTGCTGATTGGTGATGACGTTATCACTTTAACGCAAGAGCGTGACCCAGCTAACTTACCGTGGAAAGCACTAAACGTTGATATCGTTTTAGAATGCACGGGTTTTTTCACTAAGCGTGAAGATGCAGCAAAGCATATTACAGCCGGTGCGAAAAAAGTAATTGTTTCAGCGCCTGGTACTAACTTAGACGCAACGGTAGTTCACGGTGTAAATAGCGACGTAATTAACGCTGATAGTAACATCATTTCAAATGCATCGTGTACGACTAACTGTTTAGCGCCAATTGCAAAAGCAATTAACGATACAGTAGGTATCGAGCAAGGTAGCATGACGACAATTCATGCTTATACAAATGATCAAAACTTATCTGACGTGTACCACCCTGATTTATACCGTGCTCGTAGTGCAACACAATCTATGATCCCGACTAAAACAGGTGCAGCAGCAGCCGTTGGTTTAGTATTACCAGAACTTGCTGGTAAACTTGACGGTATGTCAGTACGTGTACCAACAATCAATGTATCAGTCGTTGATTTTACGTTTATTACTAAGCGCGATACAACAACTGAAGAAATCAACGAAATAATGAAAGCCGCTTCTGTTGGTTCAATGAAAGATATTTTACAATACAACGAGCTACCGCTTGTTTCAATCGACTTTAACCATAACCCAGCGTCGTCTATCTTTGATGCAACGCAAACTAAAGCTAATGGCAAATTAGTTAAAGTTATGGCTTGGTATGATAACGAATGGGGTTTCTCAAACCGCATGTTAGACCAAGTTAAAGCGCTAGGTCAGTACTTGTAATAAGTACTCTTTAATAGTTTAGCTTTATCCAACAAAGCCGCGAATATCGCGGCTTTTTTGTATCTGGCATTAGGGAAATAATATGGTATTCTTGCGTTAGTTATAAAAGGAATTACTGATGATCAATACTCTAAAAGCCCATCTTTTTCGTACTAATCACCTGCAAATTGGTGAAGGTAATATTAGTGGTTACATCGCGTGTTTTTTAGCGATGCTTTCATGCTTAGGTGTGCTGGCTTTTCATTTCCCTGAATATTTAACAACGCCAGAATTGCGACAAAACTACAGCGTAGAATTCTTACGGCAATTAATGTTTGGCGCACTTTTATTAGCTGGGAGTTTGGGGCTACTCAACTTTATCCGCAATAAAAATAAACGCTTAGGTGCAACTGCATGGTTATTTGTTATTTTGGCAATTGCATTTGGTGGCCCTAATGTAGAAGTCACTAATTTTTCTGATAACACGCCCTATATTGGACTCGATTGGTTTATTTTAGATTTACTTGGTTCTACTTTGATTTTCATTCTTATTGAAAAATTATTTCCGCATCGTAAAGAACAAAAAATATTACGTAGTGAATGGCGGGGCGACTTAAATCACTTTTTTGTAAATCACCTTATTATTGGTTTTGTATTATTGGTTACTAATCACTTTGTCCATTATGGCTTTGGCTGGGCTGTTTCGACTACATTACAAAATTATATCCATCAATTACCGTTTATATTGCAAGTGGTACTAATCATATTAGTTGCTGATCTAATGCAGTACTTTGTGCATCGAGCTTATCACGAAGTGCCTTTTTTATGGCGTTTTCATGGTATTCATCACAGTGCAAAAGAAATGGATTGGCTAGCCGGTTCTCGTCAGCATATATTAGAGATATTAGTAACGCGCAGTTTAGTACTGACGCCTATTTTTGTATTAGGCTTTTCACAACAGGTGATCAGTCTTTATGTGATTATAGTTGGCTTTCAGGCTGTATTTAATCATGCGAATGTACAGGTTAAATTTGGCTGGTTGAAATATTTAGTTGTTACCCCACAGTTTCATCATTGGCATCATGCTTCAGATAAAGCTGCGATTGACCGCAATTATGCTGCCCACTTTTCATTTTTAGATTATGTGTTTGGTACAGCTGTTAAGGGGCAAAATGAATGGCCAAAGGCTTATGGAGTAGTTGGCGATTATGTACCTAATGGCATGTTAAAGCAGCAGCTATTTCCATTTAAAAAACAAAAATAGTCGCACCCCTGTGAAACGCCCAACGGGTTGGTTTAAAAACGATTTATACTGCGTTATTGATTTTAACAAGGGAGCAACCATTATTTGCAATCAATGCCTTGTCTAAATCGCTTTTAACTCCAACTGAAACTCGCATCTTGAGGTGGCTTGGGTATAGTAAAGCTTAAAATTAGAAGTGGTTCATATAATTCAATAGCTAAAACCATATTAAAAAAGTGCGGGGATCACGCACTTTTTGTATTTAGTTTTATGTAGAGTGACTATTACAATTATTCAAAGTAACTAATGTGTTGGAAAAAACGTACGGTAATATCTTGGCGTTCTTTATTTATTGCTAAGGGTTCTACCATTGCTCGAATAACACTTTCGACATGATTCATAAAACGACCATGGCCAATACCTTGCTCATCATTTTCGCTTGCAACAATCACAAAATGCAAGGTCTCAACTAACTTGTCTGATTGCCAGTAGTGGCTGTATTGTTCAATATCGTCACCTGTTGCAAAGCTGAGTTTTTGCAGTTCTGAGTTACCGTCATTAGTATCAATTTTACTGTTTCTAACGATTGGAGTGGTCCCATTGGCAATCATTGATGCAAGGTTTAAATTTTTAGCCGTACATTCTTTAATAAATGCATCATAAAACTGCTGATAAAATTCATTTAGCGTTGGCTTATTTAATAAGTGCTGAAATTGAGTTTTTATAGTGCGGGTAATGGGTATCGCAAATGTTGCGTAGGTCATTTCGTTATGTTTGCTTGGCAGCGAGCAGTGACGGCTTTGATAGCGCTGGTGCAAGCCTCGTAGTTTATAACCGTAACTTTCTTTAGAACCTTTTGCTTTGGCAAATAAATCGTATGTTAAATGCTGGTGGTCGCGCACTTTGATTTGGGCTTCCCCTTCAAGCAATGTATTTTGCAGTGTATTTAATACTTTTTTTACTTTGGTGTGGAATATAGCTGCATTTGATCGCAGTTCATCACCGGTTGCTAAAAATAGAAACCTAATCTTTTTGCACGGTATTTCGCTATTGTTAAAGCATTTATGGGCTTCGTGATAGCGGGGGTTGTAAAAAAACAAAATTTGTTTTTTTGTTTGTAAATAGTAAGCTTCTTCATGAAACCTGACGACGGGTAGTTTATCATTAGCAATCAAGTGTACATTGTGTAATTCATATTCATCACACAAGGCAAATAGTTGGCGGGTTAAACGTTCATAGCACTGTTCGGTATGTGTAAAGCGCGCATAAAAATTATCACTTGGTTTAAATTCAGCAAGAATATATTGGTTAGCTCTTGCAGTCGTTGGAATATAGACGCGGTTTTGTGAAAGTGAAGCCATTAATTTTCCCTAATAAAGTATGCTTTAATTACGCTACAGTAGCGTAATTGAATGACTATTTTATTGCGCTGGAACAAAAAAAATCGTATTGAGGGATATAATTATGCACAGGGTGCCTTTAGAACCTTGTATTTCTTATTAACGCCACAATATGTAGTAAACACGCCTACTTATTGCTGTATGTTAAGGTTTGTTTTTGTAATAATGCAGTAGTTTTGTCACCACGCAATATTCAGAGGATTATACTCCTATGGCGGAAATAGAGAATCGCCCAAGTAATTTTATTAGAACCCGAATTAATGACGATTTAGCATCAGGAAAACACGCATCTACGCATACACGTTTTCCACCGGAGCCAAATGGTTTTTTACACATTGGTCATGCTAAGTCAATTTGTTTAAATTTTGGTATAGCGCAAGATTACAGCGGTAAATGTAACTTACGTTTTGATGATACTAATCCAGAAAAAGAAGACATTAACTACGTACATTCTATTCAAGAAGACGTAAAGTGGTTAGGGTTTACCTGGGATGGTGAAATTAATTACTCATCAAATTACTTTGACGCATTGTACGGGTATGCGGTTGAGTTGATTGAGAAAGGCTTAGCGTATGTTTGCTTTTTATCACCAGAGCAAGCACGCGAATATCGCGGAACGTTAAAGGAGGCAGGTAAAAATAGCCCAACACGCGATACATCACCACAAGAGAATCTTGCGTTATTTGAAAAAATGCGTGCAGGTGAATTTAAAGAAGGTGAGTGTGTACTGCGTGCCAAAATTGACATGGCCAGCTCGTTCATGGTTTTGCGTGATCCGATTATTTATCGTGTTCGTTTTGCACATCATCACCAAACAGCGGATAAGTGGTGTATTTATCCAATGTACGACTTTACGCATTGTATTTCTGATGCGTTAGAAGGTATTACACATTCGTTATGTACGCTTGAGTTCCAAGATAATCGTCGTTTGTATGACTGGGTTTTAGACAATATTAGCCTTGAATGTCATCCACAACAGATTGAATTCTCTCGATTAAACCTTGAATACACGATTATGTCTAAGCGTAAGCTTAATGACTTAGTCGTCAATGGCCATGTTGAAGGTTGGGATGACCCTCGTATGCCAACAATTGCAGGTCTTCGTCGACGTGGTTATACGGCGGGTTCAATCCGAGAGTTTTGTACGCGTATAGGTGTAACTAAACAAGAAAACATGGTTGAAATGGGCATGTTAGAGGCCTGTATCCGTGAAGATCTTAATGAAAATGCACCACGTGCAATGGCTGTACTTGATCCAATTAAAGTTGTTATTGAAAATTACGCATCGGATACGGTTGAAACATTATCTGTTGCAAACCATCCTAATAATGAAGAGATGGGACGCCGCGATGTGCCGTTCACACGTGAAATTTATATTGAGCGTGAAGATTTCCGTGAAGAAGCGAACAACAAGTTTAAGCGCTTAGTGCTTAATAAAGAAGTCCGTTTACGCGGTGCATATGTGATTAAAGCAGAACGTGTTGAAAAAAATGAAAATGGTGAAGTTACAACGATTTTCTGTAGTTATGACCCTGAAACACTTGGTAAAAACCCAAGTGATGGCCGTAAGGTTAAAGGTGTTATTCATTGGGTATCAGCAAGTGAAGCATTAACGGCTGAAGTACGTTTGTATGATCGTTTATTTAATGTACCAAACCCTGCAGCGGCAGAGGATTTTGCTACAACATTAAATCCTGATTCACTTATTGTATTGCCTAATGCAAAATTAGAACCATCGCTTGCAAATGCAGAACCTGCACAAGGGTTCCAGTTTGAGCGAACAGGTTATTTTAGTCGAGATACAAAATCAAAGAGCATCGTTTTTAACCAAACCGTTGGCCTTCGTGATTCGTGGACTAAAACAGAGCAGAAGTAATTCTGCTCGCGATTTAGCATCAGAAATAAAAAAACCTGCCAATGAGCAGGTTTTTTTATTTAACCGATAAAATTATTGGTTATCAGAGAACGCTTTACAGGCTGCAGTGTCTGTACACTCACCGTAAAGGTAAAGAGAATGGTTAGTAAGCTTGATACCATTTTCTTCTGATATTTCAAGCTGACGACGTTCAATCATCTCATCTTCAAACTCAATTACTTTACCGCATTTTAAACAAACAAGGTGGTCGTGGTGTGTGCTACCCGAAAGTTCAAATACTGACTTTCCGCCTTCAAAATGGTGGCGTGAAACAATACCAGCGTCATCAAATTGGTTAAGTACGCGGTATACAGTCGCTAAACCAATTTCTTCACCTAAGTCCAAAAGAATTTTGTAAACATCTTCAGCGCTGATGTGTTGGTTATCTGGAGATTGTAAAATCTCTAAAATTTTAATACGCGGTAAAGTAACTTTTAAACCGGCTTTTTTTAATTCCAAGTTGTGATCAGTCATTAAATCTGTCTCAATTTTATTTGGTTATACTAGACATCTTATAAAGATGTGCACGACACATTAGCAATAAATAGGATAACGCGCTATGCGATGAAGTGCAAAGAACAATTCAAAGAAACGTTCCTAAAAGCTTAAACGCTAACCAAAATATAGAACTTTAACAGGTCAGCGTCTAGTGGTTGCTATTAGTCAGCAAGTTCGCTTAAACACATCTCTTCAAAAATTTGTGCAGACCACGCTTTAACGCGTTGTTCTGTTAGTTCAGGTTGACGATCTTCATCAATACCTAAGCCTACAAAGTGCTTGTCGTCAGCCATGCCTTTAGATGCTTCAAAGTCGTAGCCCTCAGTTGGCCAATGGCCAACAACAATTGCGCCACGCTCAGACACAATATCATTGATCATACCCATGGCATCGAGGAAGTATTCTGCATAATCTTCTTGGTCTCCACAACCAAAAATAGCAACTAGCTTGCCATCAAAATCAACTTCTTCTAGCTCAGGAAAAAAATCATCCCAGTCACATTGCGCTTCACCGTAATACCAAGTCGGGATGCCAAATAAGATTAAGTCAAATTCTGCGATCTCTTCTTTTGAGCTTTTAGCAATGTCGTGCACAGCAACTAATTTTTTACCCAATTCTTTTTGGATCATTTTAGCTACGTGTTCTGTGTTACCTGTATCACTTCCGAAAAAAATACCTACACTTGCCATGGATTTAAAACCTTTTATCTATCAATAGCCAATCTTTCTTGTAAAATTGTTTCAATCAGCGCACTACGGCTAATATTTTGTGCATCGGCCATATCACTTAATGCTTGATACAGCTGTGACGAAACTTTAAATTCTACACGCTTTAAACCGCGTGCTTTGTCTCTTTTTATTTGATTACGTTTATTAACCTTTAACTGCATTTCCCTTGGAAGGGGATTCGTTTTAGGCCTACCTGGACGTTTCTCGTATTCAAATAAATCGAGCGTTGTTCTATCAGTCTCTGACTTTGCCATGCTTAACCAACACCCGCACCTTGCCAAAAAACTTGAATAAGTCCTTTTGCAATAAACCCTGAACAACCTAAAAAGAGTACAAGCCACACTACATAACGACCAAACTTAGGTACATTACCTTTTTTTAGTACATCTTGAATAGCCATACCGATAAAAAAGAACACACCGGCTAAGCCAAAATACAACCCTAGGGTATCAAATTCGTTAATTAACTGACTGACCATCAACGTATAACCTTTAAATTAAACGGCGCGTACTATAGCATAAAAAAAACCAATAATTTAGTAGCTGCAGCCAAAATTACGTGATTAAATTTTAACTTAATTAACCATTAAAAAATCAGTAATTGATTTATTAACCGCATGTGGTTTTTGTGCATGCAACCAATGCCCCGCGCCATGAATGATTTTTGCTTTAGCATTTTTAAATCGTGCTGTTATGGCAGCTCGGTATTGCGGCAATATATAGTCAGAGTCATTACCTTTAATAAATAAAGTATCGCATAAACAAGAATCATTATCTTCTAAATCTGTTAGAATATTACTATATTTTTGACTCAATGTTGGTAAATTAAAGCGCCACTGGTATTGACCCGATTCATTTTTAGCTAAACTTTTCAGTAAAAATTGCCTAACACCCAGCTCAGGGATAAACGCTTGCATGATTTGGTCGGCGTGTTTTCTGTCGGTGATTTGATGTGTTGCTACAGTGTTTAACGCAGTGAAAATATCATCATGGCGGCTTTGGTAAGCCACGGGGGCGATATCAAGCACAACGAGTTTATTGACCACGCAGGGGGTACTTAATGCGATTTGCATTGCTACTTTACCGCCCATAGAGTGGCCAACGAGGTGAGTTGTATTAATATTTAAATGGGTCATCAATCGTAAAACATCGTTTGCCATGCTAGGGTAATCCATGACTTCACTATGGGGTGATCGTCCGTGATTGCGCAAGTCAATATTCGTTACTGTGAAGTTATCACTTAGTGCATTGGCTATCACATTTAAGTTTTCGAGCGAACCAAATAGCCCATGAATCAAAACGACATCAGGCCCGTGTCCAGATTGTTTATAATTTAATAGCATGACATTCTCCAATAAAAGAGCGCGTAGTTTGCCTAGTGAAATAACAAATTGCAAAACATAGAGAATTAAATCAGGTTTGGGTATAATGCATTGGAATGAAAAAATGTGACCCGTAACGACAGGAAGAACATGAAAAAAATTGACATAGACGACGAGTTATATCAATACATTGCGAGCAATACGCAGAGCATTGGTGAAAGCGCATCCACTATTTTACGTCGTTTATTAAACCTCAACGGTGAAACAGTCTCAACGGCGAATAGTGAGCCGGAACTATCAGTTGCTCCCACAAAACAATCAACTAACAACGAATCACAAGCAGATAAAAGTGATCTACAAGCGCTTAAAAAAACACAAAGCAGTGCGACTGTCACACAAATGACTCAGCAAAACGCTAATGTTTTTAATATTCTAAATAAAGAAGAGTTAGCGATGCAAAAAGGTGTTGTTGGACGTTTTCTATTTATTTTGTCTGCTTTGCATCGAACGCATAAGGCTAATTTTTCAGCCGTTCTGGATGTACAAGGGCGTGATCGCGTTTATTTTGCAACCAGTAAAGAAGCGCTCGTTAACAGTGGAAGTAGTATGAATCCAAAAAATATCACTGACAGTGAATATTGGGTAATGACTAATTCAAATACAACACGTAAAAAAATGATGTTACACGAAGTGGCACTTGGCTTAGGTTACAGTGCTGAACAAGCCGAAAAAATTCGAGACTACCTATAAAAGGACATGTAATGGCGATTCATTCCGGTGCCGGGAAACCTGCAACACAATCTGATTTAGTGAACGTACCAAAATTAGTATCAGCTTATTATTTAAATGAGCCTGATTTAGAACAAAACCCTGAGCATTGTGTTGCTTTTGGTACATCTGGACACCGTGGCTGTTCATATGATGTGAAGTTTAATGAATCTCATATTCTCGCCATTACACAAGCGATTTGTGATTATCGCAAACAGAACAATATTTTTGGTCCACTTTTCTTAGGTAAAGATACACACGCTTTAAGTGAAGCAGCTTATAACTCAGCTATTGAAGTATTAGTTGCTAATGAAGTGCAAGTTATTACACAAGAGAATGACGATTTTACACCAACGCCAGTTATCAGCCATGCAGTTGTGTGTCATAACAAATTACACCCTAATGAATTAGCAGATGGGATTGTTGTTACGCCTTCGCATAACCCACCAGAAGATGGCGGCTTTAAATACAACCCACCCAATGGCGGTCCTGCGGATACCGATGTAACCAAATGGATTGAAGACAGAGCTAATCAACTTTTATTAGAAGATTTAGTTGAAGTAGAGCTTTTTCCGTTTGCTAAGGCTGCACGTTCTGGTTTTATTAAATATCAAGATTTAATGACGCCTTATATCGATGATTTAATCAATGTGGTTGATGTAGAAGCGATATCAAAAGCGAAAATTAAAATAGGTATTGATCCACTTGGCGGCTCGGGTATTAATTTTTGGCCCGTGATTGCTGAGAAATTCAATTTAGACCTAACGGTTGTAAATGACAACGTTGATCCACGCTTTGCGTTTATGCCACTTGATAAAGATGGCAAAATTCGTATGGATTGTTCATCGCCTTACGCAATGGCAAACCTAATCGCACTCAAAGATGACTTTGATCTTAGCATTGGTAATGACCCTGATTATGACCGTCACGGTATTGTAACCCCTGATGGTTTAATGAACCCGAATCACTTTTTAGCTGTAGCGATCGACTATTTATTAAATCATCGTAAGTGGTCTAAAGAAGTTCAAATTGGTAAAACACTTGTATCAAGCGCTATGATTGACCGTGTCGTTGCTCGTAATAACCGTCAGGTGCAAGAAGTACCCGTTGGTTTTAAATGGTTTGTAGAAGGCCTAAGTACTGGTACTTTAGCATTCGGTGGTGAAGAAAGTGCAGGGGCGTCGTTCCTACGTTTTGATGGTTCAGTATGGAATACCGATAAAGACGGTTTTATTATGGGCTTATTAGCGGCTGAAATTTTAGCTGTGACAGGCAAAACACCCTCTACACGTTACAAAGAACTTGAGCAAGAGTTTGGGGCTCCTTTGTATAAACGTATTGATGCACCTGCAAGTACAGCGCAAAAAGATCGACTTAAAGCGCTCAGTGCAAAAGACGTCACCGCAGATACACTTGCAGGTGAGCCTATTTTACAAAAACTAACCCATGCCCCAGGTAACAATGCCGCAATTGGTGGTTTAAAAGTGGTGACAGAAAATGGTTGGTTTGCTGCTCGACCGTCAGGCACGGAAGATATTTATAAAATCTACCTTGAATCATTCAAGGGTGAAGAGCATTTAGCATTACTTGAAAAGGAAGCTAAAAAGTTGGTTGATTCAGTGATTAGCTAACTGATATACCCAAACCGTCTCAAGATGCAGAGCTTGGCGTTTTCACAGGCGTTTATTATCAATACGTTACTTTGCAATAATGGCTGTCCCTTTTGATAAGTAACAACAATGAAAGGAACGTCTGTGAAACGTCCAACTGAACCTCATATATTGAGGTGGCTTGGGTATAATACATTATTAAAACGGCTGATTTAATCAGCCGTTTTTGTTTCTCATTCACACAATAAAATAAAGGCTTTAGAAGTATGTCAGCCAATTTAAGTTACTTAAATGAATTAAAACAAAATGGTGATTTTTTAACGCTCAGTCGTAACAATGAATGGCACTTAGATGCCAGTACTTTTACGTTGGATAACGGTACAGCAGTAACGGTGCATGATACGGGGGTTATAGAGTTCCAACCAAAAGGCATCACTACGAAAGATGTGGTACTTTCGAGTGCAATCCATGGCAACGAAACCGCGCCAATTGAAATCTGCGATGAATTAATTAAGCGGATCATTAGCGGCGATTTGCAATTAGCACAACGCGCTTTGTTTATTTTTGGTAACCCGCAATCAATCAATATTGGCAAACGCTTTATAGATGAAAACCTTAACCGTTTATTTAATGGTCACCATACAGTTGAAGGTGTACCAATGAATAATGAGCGCGTCAGAGCTGCGAAACTCGAACAATACGTCAGTGATTTTTATTATCGTGGCTCGCAAGTAAGTCAGCGATGCCATTATGACTTACACACGGCAATACGTGGCTCAAAAAACGATAAGTTTGCAGTCTATCCTTTTTTACATGGCAAACCATGGAAGAAAGCGCAATTACAATTTTTGCTTAGCTGCGGTGTAAATACAGTCCTTATGATGAAATCATCCGCGACGACCTTTAGCTATTATTCATCTTTTGTGCATGGCGCTGATTCGTTTACAGTTGAACTTGGGCAGGTCAAGCCTTTTGGCGAAAATGATATGAGTCGCTTTGAAAAAACAAAGCAAACACTCACTGCATTAATTAGCCAAAAAGAAGTGATTTATAAAGAATTTGATGCAAGTGATTTTGAACTGTTTTCAGTTCATCGTTCAATTAATCGGACCGAACACGTATTTTCGTTTCCATTTTCCGATGACGCCGAGAATTTTACTGGTTTTGCTAAAGGTGAATTACTCGCAACCGATGGTCAGACCTGTTATTACGCTGAAGTCGATGGTGAGGCAATTATATTTCCAAATGCTGATGTAGCCCTTGGTCAGCGTGCATTGTTAACCGTAATACCATTAAAAAACACAGATAATATTATTTAATAAATTGTATTAACCAACCAAAATAAAGAGTTAACTATATGATTTTAAGTGTTTAATTTGAATGTATAGTTAACTTTCCAGCCCAACTCTCGCCAATTAACTTTGTTTCGTCTATGATTAGTTGAATAACGCTTTACGTTAACGTAAGGTGTCGGCAGCTTTAATTTAAATACAGTGCAGTTTCTGCAAAGTTTATCCTGTAGGTCACATCCAATAATAACAAGTGACTTGCACTGTTTTCGACAACAAAAGAAGGTAGGTTATGAGTAATCCAAATAACGTATCGGTGAATATTAGTCATGATCTTGCATTTATTGATGGTCATGCGCTGAATATTCCGACCGTAAGCATCTTAAATGAGGACGGCGATATTCACACAGGGGCTACCGCACCTGATATTGATGAAAGTACGGCGCTGCGATTATATGAAACGATGCGTTTTATTCGTGCATTAGATGAACGAATGCAAGCAGCTCAACGTCAAGGCCGCGTTAGTTTTTATATGCAATGCTTGGGTGAAGAAGCAGCCGTCACTGCATCGGCGGCGGCACTGGACCAAGACGATATGATCATGGCGCAATACCGTGAACAAGCGGCATTGCATTATCGTGGTTTTACACTTGACCAGTTTATGAATCAAATGTTTTCAAATGAATTGGATTTAGGTAAAGGACGTCAAATGCCTATCCACTATGGTTCAAGCGCCCTCAATTATATGACTATCTCATCACCGTTGGGTACCCAAATACCGCAAGCAACGGGTTATGCATACGGACAAAAAATCAAACATATCGATGCAAAAACGGGTGAGTTAAATAGCACAATTGATAATGTCACTATCTGCTATTTTGGTGAAGGTGCTGCATCCGAAGGTGATTTTCATGCCGGCTTAAATATGGCTGCAGTACATAAATCTCCTGTGATATTTTTTGCTCGAAATAACGGCTATGCGATTTCGACGCCTGCGGATGAACAATTTAAAGGTGATGGTATTGCATCTCGCGGTGTAGGTTACGGTATTAAGACCATTCGTGTTGATGGCGCTGATGCTTTAGCTGTTTATGCGGCAACCAAAAAAGCACGCGAAATTGCCACTAAAACAGGTGAGCCTGTATTGATAGAATCAATTGCTTATCGCTTAGGTGCGCACTCTACATCAGATGATCCTAGTGGTTATCGCTCTAAAGATGAAGAAGCAAACTTTCAATCTTGCCCAATTGAGCGCTTTCGTAAATGGCTCATTAAGAAAAATTGGCTTAATGATGAGGAAGACACCAAAGCCAAAGAGCAAATACGAGAAGATATTCTTGCGGCATTAAAGCGTGCTGAAGTGGTTGCTAAACCCGCTTTAGAAGAGCTTGTCTCAGATGTATATGATACGCCAATTCCTTCGTTACAACGCCAGTATGAACAATTGAAAACGCATATTAAGCAACACCCAGATGCCTACCCAGTCACTGCAGGGAGAATTAAATAATGCCTAAAATGAATATGTTACATGCAATTAATTCAGCCCTTGATATTACAATGGCCGAACATCCTCAAGCATGTATTTTTGGTGAAGATGTAGGGTATTTTGGCGGTGTGTTTCGTGCGACCTCGGGATTACAAGAAAAATATGGTTCACACCGAGTCTTCAACACACCACTAACAGAGCAGGGGATCATGGGGTTTGCCAATGGTCTCGCTGCATTTGGTGCACCAGCACTGGCCGAAATTCAGTTTGCAGATTATATCTTTCCTGCGTTTGACCAAATTGTAAATGAATCCGCAAAGTTTCGTTATCGCAGTGGTAATGAATTCGACGTTGGTAACTTAACGATTCGTACTCCTTACGGCGGTGGTATTGCGGGAGGGTTATATCATTCACAATCACCAGAGGCGTATTTTGCACACACGCCAGGCCTTAAAATAGTGGTTCCTCGTAACCCTTATCAAGCCAAAGGGTTACTACGAGCATCGATTAAAGATGATAACCCGGTTATTTTCTTTGAGCCTAAGCGTTTATATCGGGCGTCAACGGGTGAGGTGCCAGAAGAAGATTACAGCATTGAACTGGGTAAAGCAGAAGTGGTCACGCAAGGTACCGATGTAACACTGCTTGCTTGGGGTGCACAGATGGAAATCATCGAAGATGCAGCTAAACGAGCAAGTGAACAAGGGATCAGCTGTGAGGTGATTGATTTACGTAGTATTTTGCCGTGGGATATGGAAACGATTGCTGAGTCTGTAACTAAAACAGGCCGCTTAGTGGTCAGCCATGAAGCGCCAATCACGAATGGCTTTGGTGCTGAAATAGCGGCAACAATTCAGCAAGAATGTTTCTTACATTTAGAATCACCCATCTTACGTGTGTGCGGCTTAGATACACCGTATCCATTAGCGCTTGAAAAAGAGTATGTGCCGGATGCGTTGAAAGTACTTGCTGCAATCAAGCAATCGGTCGAATTTTAGGAGTTATCATGGCAAAAGATTTTATTTTACCGGATATCGGTGAAGGCATAGTTGAATGTGAAGTGGTTGAATGGCTTGTTGCTGAAGGTGACACTGTGGCTGAAGATCAACCAATCTGTGATGTGATGACTGATAAAGCATTAGTTCAAATTCCAGCGGTTCATGATGGTGTGATCAGCAAACTATATTACGCCAAAGGCGATATTGCACTTGTGCATGCGCCACTTTTTGCGATGGATGTGGCGGGTGATATTCCTTTACCGGTGGTTGAATCAGCCGTTAATGTTGAAGCCGACACACCTGCCGTTACAAGCGATGAACAACTTGAAGACTTTATTCTCCCCGATATTGGTGAAGGTATTGTTGAATGTGAAATTGTTGAATGGTTGGTAAGTGAAGGGGATAAGATAGAAGAAGATCAGGCTGTGTGTGATGTAATGACAGATAAAGCATTAGTCCAAATTCCGGCTAAATACACAGGTACCGTTGTTAAATTATTTTATGCCAAAGGTGATGTGGCACAAGTGCACAGCCCGTTATTTCAAATGTCGATTGCAGGTACGCAAGCAAACGTTGTTGATATAAATGACGCTTTAGTAAAAGCACAAACAAAAGCCGTTGAACAAAAGCCGATTGAATCAGAAAATAAAGCAGTTTCTGCACCAGTAATTAATAAAAAAGCGGTGGCTTCTCCAGCAGTGCGTCGTAAAGCTCGTGAACTTGATGTTGACTTAACAACAGTGCCAGGCAGCGGTAAAAATGGCCGTATTTATAAAGAAGATATAGCGCAATTTATCAAAAGTGAAGTACCAAATAGTATTGATACGTCACCGTTACAACCCGCAGCTGATAAGAGTACGAGTAAAAACTCAGCTAATGGCACTGGTGGTTCTCGCGTTGAACCAATTAAAGGCATTAAAGCGGCAATGGCGAAGCAGATGGTTGCCTCTGTTACAACTATCCCACACTTTACTTTTTGCGATGAAATTGACTTAACAAATTTAATCGCACTGCGCAGCGATCTCAAAGAGCAGTATAAGCAGCAAGGCGTTAAGCTGACTATGATGCCGTTTTTCATTAAAGCTTTATCATTGGCAATGAAAGAGTTTCCGGTTTTAAACTCTAAAGTAAATGATGATTGCACTGAACTCACCTATTTTGACGATCACAATATTGGTATGGCTGTGGACTCAAAAATTGGTTTACTGGTACCAAATATTAAACAATGCCAAAGTAAAAGTATTGTTGAGGTTGCTAATGAGGTGTCTCGCTTAACAGATTCAGCCCGAGAAGGGCGTGTTAGTCCGGTTGATCTCAAAGGTGGCACGATTAGCATTTCTAATATTGGTGCGCTTGGGGGCACAATTGCTACACCGATTATTAATAAACCAGAAGTCGCCATTGTTGCATTAGGTAAATTACAGCACTTACCACGTTTTGATGGACAAGGGCAGGTGATATCCGCAGCAATCATGCAAGTAAGCTGGTCTGGCGATCATAGAGTAATTGATGGCGGGACAATCGCACGATTTAATAACCTATGGAAATCATATTTAGAAAGCCCAGCTAAAATGATGATGGCAATGAGTTAAGTTTAAACGTTACCTATTTTAAAACCAGCTTAATGCTGGTTTTTTGTTTTAATGTTGTTGCTTTTTATTTATTATATAGCTGTCTCTAAAAAGCGACACCCGTAAGGGAATTTAAAAATACACTAAGGAATTATTATGGAATACTTTATGGAAGCGATGCGTCGTTACGCTGATTTTGACGGCCGAATTCGTCGCAAGGCATATTGGATGTTTGCACTTTTTTATCTTATATTTTATATCGTGTGTGCAGTTATCGACGGTGTACTAGGTACTATGTGGATTACCACAATCTTCAGTTTAGCAATGATTGTACCTTGTATTAGTGCAGGGGCAAGGCGCCTGCACGATACGAACCGCTCAGGTTGGTGGCAACTAATCTCGTTTATACCACTTATAGGCGCGATTGTGTTAATCGTATTTTGCGTACAAGATTCGCAAGATGGCGAGAATGATTTCGGTGCTAACCCAAAAGAAGCTGATCTGCAAAGCGCTTAAAAGTACTTAAAAATAATTAAGTTAAATCTCAAGCTCAGCTATCGCTGAGCTTTTTTATAGTCACAATTAAACCCCATAAAAATATAGGCCATACCCAACAAACATCGCTGGTATTGCTGAATAAGCTGTTGCAACTAATGCCGCACGCGGTGCCATCGCTATTGCAGGGAATAGGGCATCACCGTCATTAGAGATTGCATTAGCCGCTAACGCACTAAAAGGAATAATACCTTGTATATAAAGTGTCGTTACCACGATTTGTGGCCCACAGCCTGGTAAAAAGCCAATTGCTACAGCTATTAAAGGAGCTAAGTAAGCATAGTGGGTAAACCATGCTTTAAGATCAACCCCTGCAAAGGTCACTAAAAGTTCAAATAGCATAAATGATGCGACAACCCAAGCTGTTACAAAGTGGGTATCTTGGAGCACTTTATATAATTTAGACGGCGGGTTGATTGTTTCCTCCTCAGACGTGATCTCTTGATAGCTTTGCCCTTTTGAAGATAATGCCCAAGTAGTAACAGCAAGTAACGCCATTACAGCACCAAATACAGTGATTGAATCTGCAAGGGTGTTATTAATAGCGTTAAAGTCTGTATTTAACGCTATTAATACAGCAATGATCACGCTGGGTATAAGAATTATTTGCCATACCGACTTACTGAAAATAATTGCTCTACTAGGACTGTTTAAGCAGTCATCGCAAAAGTCATTTTTTTCTGGACGAAGATAATCTTTGTCATGAAAAGCATTCACTAAAGACCCACTAATAACGCCAACGCTAAGGCCGATAGCCATAATAAGTAGACCTTCGATGGGTTTTGTTGCTAAGAGTAAAAACGCAGCGTCACCCATGGTTGCGGTGAGCACTGCCACAACAGAGCCAAAGCTGGCTTGCCCTTTAGTGAATTGCGTTACAACAATAATGGCCCCACCGCAGCCGGGTAAGGCTCCTAAAAATGATGCAAAGCTTACCTCGAGTAAAGGAGATTTTTGGCTCAAATAGCCCAACTCTAACTGTGGAAGCCGATCAATGGCGTAATAGTAAATAAATAATGTGGCGGCAACAAATACACTAACCTGAAAAAAAGCATCGCTCATTGAGGCTAATGTAATATCTCTAATAGGGGGATAAGCTAAGCAACATAATAATAAAAACGGCAATAATAAACGTTTGTTATTAACAAAAAGTGTCGCGGGCAGAGCGATTTTTGGTAGTGTGTGAGAGAACATAAGTGCAACCTAAAAACTGTATAGGTTGCACTTTAGATTTAAATCAAATGAAAATCAATATCATTTACATTATTTTCTTTGAAATTCTGAATTTTCATTCCATGTTGGCCATTCGCTTTGCTGTGAAATATCAAAACCTACTTGATAAAATAACTGTAAGTCTTGCACTGCGCCAGATAAATTCCACTCATCACGGTATCTGTCGCAAGGTTGATGGTAGCAACCTCTTAGTACTAAGCTCATACGCTTGCGATAATTAGCCGTTTCTTCATCAAATGCTTCGCTTCCGCCACCGGCATACATTGCAGGTACACCCATATTAGCAAAAGCAAAATGATCAGAGCGATAGTAACCACCTGATGACGGTTTAGGATCACCAGATACGGTTCTATTTTGTGCTTTAGCAGCTGTAGCAAGCAACGTGTCCATTTGCGACTTACCAATACCAACCACGCTGATATCTTTTACTTTACCAAGTAAATTTAGGCTATCCATGTTGATATTTGCAACTGTTTTATCTGCAGGGATAACTGGGTTTGCTGCATAGTATTTTGAACCAAGTAGGCCTTGCTCTTCTGCTGTAACCGCTAAAAAGGTCATAGAGCGCTTAGGGTTAACAGGTAAAGTTGCAAATGCTTCTGCTACTTCAATCATACCACCAGTACCCGTGGCATTATCGTGAGCACCGTTATATATTTGATCGCCTTTACGGTTTTTATCTGTGCCTAAGTGATCCCAATGCGCTGAATAAATAATATGTTCATCCGCCAGTTCACTGCCAGGTAACGTCGCAATAAAGTTATACGAAATAGATTTTTTAATCGTGTTTTTAATCGCAACCGAAGCGGTTAAATCACCCATATCTACGTTGTAAGCACCTTTAGCTGCATTGCTTTTGACAGTGTTAAAGTCTAGACCCGCTTTATTAAATAGCTCTTTAGCAACATCAGTTGTCACCCAGCCTTCTACAGCAACTCTGTCCATATTGTTGTTTTCTTTTTGAAAACCAAACTGCTCGCCACTCCAAGAGTTTTCAACAACAGACCACGGGTATGAAGCTGGCGCTGTTTCATGGATAATGATTGCACCAGCGGCCCCTTGGCGACTCGCTTCTTCGTATTTGTAAGTCCAACGGCCATAGTAGGTCATTGCATCGCCAGTAAAAAGAGCAGGATCTTTAGTCGCAAAGCCCGGATCGTTTACTAGCATAACCACGGTCTTACCTTTAACATCAATGCCCGCGTAATCATTCCAGTTGTATTCAGGCGCATTTACACCATAACCCACAAACACAAGTTCGGAATCTTTAATAGCTTGGCTTTGACTAATGCGGCTACTGCCCATTACCATGTCTTTTTTATATTGATAGTCTTTACCGCCAATACTTAAAACCATGTTTGAGTCAGCTTCAAGAGAGACTAAAGGCACTTCTTGTAAAAAGCTATTACCGTTACCCGGCTTATAACCCAACTTTGTAAATTGTTCCGTGAGGTATGCAAGCGTTAGCTCTTCACCTTTTGATGATGGAGCGCGCCCACCAAACTCATCAGATGCTAATACTTTAATATGCTCGGCTAATTGCACATCATTAATCGAGTTATAGCCTTTAGTAACATCATCAGAGGTAAGACTTGTTGTTGCACATCCTGCAAGTACAGCAGTTGCTAGAAGTGTAAGAGAAAAATAACGTTTCATAGTCGCTCTTTTTTTGTTTTAAGTGAGTCTAGTATAAGAACTTCTGTTAAAGAGAACCAGTTTTTGCGGTAAACTCACCTCATAATAACTGTAAAGCTAAAGGTACTCATGAAACGATTTACCCCTTATGAACAATGGCATAGTGCAAGTCTTGAAAGTGGAGCATTTAATCATCTAAATACATTATTTGCTGTAAGTAATTTACCTGACTGGCCTCAATGTACGTGGTTTACATCGTTTCTTGATGCTAAAAATGCCAATCAACAAGCAATTACCTTTGTTGATGATGCATGTTTTAGTGAAGAAGAACGTTATTACGAACAAATAATCTTCGATACAGGGCAAGTACCTACACGACAACAAAACTGGCATGATTTATTTGGCGGGCTAATATGGTGCTTATTTCCTAAAACTAAGTCACTGATCAACCAGCGTCATATTGAAGAAATAACTCAACACGGTACAAAGCAGCGAACTAAGCATCGCAACGCGTTAACTCTATTTGATGAGTGTGGCGTTGTACTCGCTGTAAGTGATGATTCGTGGCCTAAATTACTCAAAAATCATCAATGGACTACGGCATTTTTTGAGCAACGCGAGCTATGGGGAAAAACAATTTCCCCCTATATTTTTGGGCACGCTAATTATGAAATGTTCACAAAACCCTATATTGGCTTAACGGGTAAAGCGTTATTTGTAAAAGTACCAGCTGACATATTTTGTAAAGATTTAGCACAGCAGTATCAGTTTATAGATCAAATGCTTTATGAGATGATTAGTGTTGACAACTGTTTAAGGGACAACAGCCTGCTATCGCCATTGCCTCTGTTAGGGGTGCCTAGTTGGTATGATAATAATAACTCAGAATTTTATAGTAATACGGATTACTTTAGACCTAAACGAAGGACACGAATATGATAGAAGTAACTGGGCTTAAAAAGAAATTTAAGCTGACGAAAGATCATAAAAAAAATAAATTAGAAAAAGTAGATCCGCGTGAAGATAAAGATTATTTTCATTCAGTTCGTGATGTCAGTTTTCAGTGCGCTAAAGGTGAAGTGCTTGGTTTACTGGGCCCCAATGGTGCGGGAAAAACAACTACATTACGCATGATTTCGACAGCATTAAAACCAGATGAAGGCACCATTTACATCGCTGGCGAAGATATTGTTAAAAAGCCTTTATTTGGGCGTAAATCCATTGGGTTCCTATCGGGTAGTACAGGTTTATATGGACGCTTAACGGTAAAAGAGAATATAGAATACTTTGCAAAACTACATGGTATGAATAAAGCCGCGATTAAAACGCGCTGCGATGAATTATTCGACCTACTTGATATGCATAGCTTTATTGATAAACGCGCAGAAAACCTATCAACAGGTATGAAACAAAAAGCAAATATTGCCCGTGCAGTCGTTCATCAGCCAGCGGTTGTGGTGCTCGATGAGCCGACAACGGGGTTAGATATTATGACCACACAAACAGTGATCGAATTTATCAAAGGGCTCAAAGCACAAGGCACACCGGTTATATTCTCAACCCATCATTTAGATGAAGTTGCGTTACTGTGCGATCGAGTTGCAGTGATCAACGAAGGGATCAGCTGCTTTGATGGTACTGTTGAAGAATTTAAAAAGGCAGGTAACAGTGAAGAGCTAAACCAAGCGTTTATGAACATATTAACGGAGAAGCATAATGTTTGAAGTATATAAAAAGGAATTGAAAGAGCTCCTTCGCGACAAAAAAACCCTTATGTTTATTATTGCATTGCCATTACTGATTTTTCCATTGATTTTTGGTGTGCTAGGTTATTTTATGGTTCAAGCTCAGATAGAAGCTGATCAAGAAGTGCACAAATATTCAATAGTAGCAAAGCAAGACATTAAAGATTTTAGTGATAAAGTGTTTTATCATAAAAACTTTATATTCGTAGACTCAAAATACTCTGAGCGGTATGAATTAATTCAAGCAGTTAAAGATGAAAGTATAGATATCGGCATTTATGTTATGAAACCAATTATTGGGGATGGTGGTAATGACGCAATCGAGATCGAAATAATATTTAATAAGGCTAGTAGAATAAATTATATTTCTGAAAAACTGACAGAAATATTCTCTGAATATAAACATGTAAAGCAACTCAAAATGCTCAGTTTATACGGCATTTCGGATGAGGCTGTTAAAGAGATTGTGCTTGAACCAGTTAAGCTCAAAGAAACGGATACAGCGAATGCCCGTGAAAGTATCGGGGAAAAGCTTGGGATGTTGTTGCCATATTTACTCATTCCACTTGTTTTAACTGGAGCAAGTTACCCCGCCATTGACTTAGGAGCTGGTGAAAAAGAGCGTGGCACACTAGAAACTCTTCTACTTACGCCTATAACGCGAACTCAAATAGTAGCAGGTAAATTCCTAACAATATTTAGTGCATCAATAGCGACATCATTATTTACAGTCCTTAGCTTAGGAATATGGATTTTTATAGCTAAAAGTATATTCTCGGCAGAGGCAATAACCGATGTAATCGTAATAATAGGAGCGTATGATTTATTTTTAATTCTACTATTGTTATTGCCGCTGGCTTGCATATTTTCAAGTGTTGTACTTGCAATATCAATTTATTCTCGCTCATTTAAAGAAGCTCAGAATTACATGGGACCTTTATCAATAGTTATATTCGTACCGTTGGCTATCTCAATGATGCCGAATATGGAGTTAACATTCAAAACATCATTAATACCAATAGTAAATATTTCTTTAGCAATTCAAGAGTTATTAAAAGGGACAGTTGATTATAATTTTGTTTATACAATCATAGTATCAACTGTTTTTATTGCGGCCGTTTCACTTGTATTTTGTATTAATTGGTTTAAAAAAGAAAAAGTACTTTTTAGATAAAAATAACCATGTAGAGCTTAGAGGTTTTTCGATTCTCTAAGTTCTACTCTTCTATTTAGCTCTCGGCCTGTAATAGTTTTATTAGAATGTAACGGCGTACTTTCACCTGCATAAACAACGTTTAGCCTATCTTTATTAACTCCATTTGAAATAAGGTAATCATACACTCGCATTGCTCTTTTCTGAGAAAGAACTTGATTGTGACTTATTTGGCCTGAACTATCCGTGTGACCAATAACAGTGTATGACTTAGAGTTTGTATTAATTAGCATTATATAGTTATCTAGTTTAGCAATAACCTCTTTAGAAAGCTCAAAATTGTTTTTATTAATAAATAGAAGTTCCAAGCTATTTTTTAATTTTTTATCAAAAACACTACGATAAAATATGAATGTCTTATTTTCATATGAGCTTAGATGTAAAGAAAACCAATTATAGTCATTATAGAAAAGAATATATTGCTGTTTTTGTTTATCACTTAAAAAATTATCAGATTGAATCTTTGAAGCTAACGCCATGGAATTACCGCAAGAAAATCCAATGCAATGTGATAAAACCTTAAAATTATTGTCTTTAAAAAAATAAAGAAAACTATCAATTGTATTCATGGCATCACTATAAACTTCAAATTCAATGTTGGTATATCTTGATGAGGTATCTATAGTAGATTGTCTATCATTTAAAACTTTATGTTTAAAATTTTCTTGGAATCCATTGTTAATAATTATTCCTTTTGAATGCAATATTGAATCCAACTGAGAATGGGTATTTTTCATTTTTATATGTGCATACACATTAGTCGTATTTAATAAAGAAACCAAAATTCCTGCAAGAGTTATGTTACGAATCACTTTGTACTATCCAAAAATCCATTTTTTGAGAGTTTAACGCCACAAAATAGAAAATGCAACAGTACCTTTATGTGTTACATAGGTGTTGCAAGTTGTTGTTGTTATGATTTACGATATGTACAATTAGTATACTGAATTTCAAATGGACTATGGAACTATGGTTTTGAAAAAAATGGATTTTGAAAAGAAGCTTTTGAAAAGTAAGGTTGATTTTAATTTTTTTGATTGCTGCAACGCATGTAAAGACCTTGATGTTAAAAATATATTATTAGTTATAAACTCCTATAAAAATTTAGAATTTGAAAGAAAAATATTAAATCATGGTTCCAAAGGTGTTATTTGGTTATTAGAAAGAGAAGTTGATATTGAGGATGTGATCACAACAATAAAAAGTGGCGGCCTTTGGTTTGATAGGCTTTCCTTATCAAAAGAAATATTAAAGATTACGGATAGTAAAATGCCTTTACTATCCATTACTAAAATTCCGCTCACAAAAAGAGAAGTTGATATTGCTGATCTAGTCGTATTAGGTTTTTCTAATAAAGAGATTGCAAATATGAGATGGATTTCAGAGACGACAGTAAAGTCTCATTTAAAAAATATTTTACGAAAAGCAGACGCTAGAAATAGGACTGCATTGGTTAATAAATTAAAAGTTTAATACCCTCCGTTAGGAGGGTTTTTTTTTATGCTTTGGTCTAATAGAATATTCAAACCATAATTTAAAAGGAGATATGGATATGAAAAAGCAACAGTTAGGACAAGGTATGACGGAGTATATTATTATTGTGGCGTTAATTGCTGTTTCTGCAATTGGTGTATACAGCTTTTTTGGTAAAACAATACGTAACCAAGTATCTGCACTTGCATCTGAGGTTTCCGGTAAGGATTCTAAACTTAACATAGATGCAGCAAAAAAAGCCTCTGAGGCAGCGACGACCAATGCTAATAAAGATTATAACCTTGGAAACTTTAATGAAGGTGCTGCACAAAATGCATCGGGTGGTGGTTCAGGTAGTAACTAATTGATTTAGGAGGTTCTAATGTTTACTCGTCAAAAAGGTCAGGGTATGACAGAGTACATTATTATCGTTGCTTTGATAGCTGTTGCTGCAATTGGAGTATATAGTTATTTTGGTAAAACTGTGCGCAATCAAGTAGCGGCGTTATCATCTGAAGTTTCAGGTAAAGATTCAAAGGGTAATATTGACGCAGCGCAAGTTTCATCGCAAGCCGCAACAGTGAATGCTAATAAAGACTATAATCTTGGGAACTTCAATGAAGGTGCTGCTCAAGGTGGTAGCACTTCTGGTGGTGATTCCGGTGATGGTTCAGGCACTATAGATTAGAAGTAAGGCCATAATTGAGTTTCAATTATGGCCTATTTAAAGGTGTATTATGCACAAGGAACGTGGACAATCATTAGTATTAGGTAGTGTTTTTTTAGCGACAATCGTTATGTCAATTCTTTACCTTTTTAATGTATCTCAGCAAAACTTAAACAAAACAAAGCTACAGAATAGCGCAGATGCAACTGTTATAAGTGCTGCGCATTTACTTTCAAGAGATTTAAATTTTAAAGCCTATACAAACAGAGCTATGGTTGCTAATCATGTTGCAATTGCTCAATACGTTGGCTTATCTTCTTGGGGTAATATGTCTGAAAAGGCAGGTGAAAATCTAGCTAATGTAACGTCCTGGATCCCTTTAGTAGGACAAATAACATCTGCAGTAGAAGGCGTTTTGAGAGCAATAAATCAAGTGCTACAGCCTGCGATGAACGGGGCCGTACTAGCTACAGATATTGTAAATACAGGTCTTTCAATATCACAAGATTTAATGAATTCAGCAACAATGCTTGCCGTTGTTGAGACATCGAACGATGTTTTAGAAGCTAACGATAACGAGGCTTATGTAGATATTGCATCAGCAGTAGGCGTTGGTGAATTCCTTCTACATGACTGGGTAAATTTTCAAGGAAGCTTTGATAGGAACGATGATACTGGCCGTTATCAAGAGCATTTTGACTTAATAACCAATTCAGTAGATCCTTTTACCAAAAACCGTAGCTTTGGTTGGGGGTTCCCTTTTACACAAACGATCTTTCCAAATAAAGTCAATACTAGACAAACTGGCGGCACTGAGCTTTTTAAAAACGGTAGTGATGCTGAAGTTTGGAGTGCAATGGATACATTAGGTTTCCATGTATACTTTTTTAGTTGCAAGTTTACCAGCGGGTGTAAGTGGCGCGGAGGTGAGGTACCTGCAGGTTGGGGAGCTAGTCATGCAGGTAGTGACAAGAACACAACTAATTATAGAAGCCGAAATTATTATGGCCGCTCTCGAGGAATTAACGGAACTGCATCTCGCTTTGCATATAGAAACGAAGAAGATATAAATTCCTCGTATTCAGGGTTACAAAGTTTCTATGATATTACTGATACAGAGCAAAAAAACGTTGCCCCAATGTTGACTTTAGTTGTCTCTAAAAATAAATCTGATATTACCACTTCCAGCTCATTAAATATTGGTAAGGAAAATCAAAATTCAACGCGATTAATAGATATTAATATTGAAGAAAACACCAAATTACCAAGAGATAAAATTACAGTATTGAGTAAAGCAAAAATTTATTATTTTCGTGACCAGTCTCTATGGAGACGTGCTGACTCTAAATGGGAATATGGCAATCTTTATAATCCATATTGGCAAGCAACTTTGAATGAAACAACTGATAGTGAAAGAGCCTTATTAACAGCTCTTGCACTGGCTTTGTGAGGTGATATGAAATATCAAAAAGGCCAATCCATAGTTGAATTAAGTATATTTATTACCTTTATTATCGCGCCATTAATGTTGTTATTACCATATTTTAGTAAAATTATTGAGGCAAAACATTACTCTGATATGTCGTCAAGATATATTGCTTGGGAAAGAACCGCTTGGCTTGAACGAACACCTGGTAATTGGAGTGGAAATAGAGCTACATTAGCTATAAAAAACTCAGTGAAAGTTCACAAAGAGGTTCCATGGCGAATACTCAAAGGCCATAACTCAAACATATTTTCAGATACTGCAGATCAAGAATGGAAAAAAGATGATGCGGCAGTGTATTTAAAATTTAATCAAGGATCTCAAACAAGTGAAGAGTTTTTACTTGCTGAGTTTAACCCAGAAGAAGATGACACTAATAACCACGTTTACTTTGATCCAAAATCAAGTAACAAAAGTGTTCCAGGTGCAGCAGCATCATTAATATCTGCTGCGTTATCGGTTTTAAGTATTGGTAACTTTAGTGTGGAAAAAAAGGGTTATTATGAAGCAAACCATAAAATACAAATAACCAGTCATAAATTGCTAGAGTTTATAAATGAAGATGACCAAGAAAACCCGCCTAACGCAAATGCTGAAGTAGAAAATAAACGACCTCATCAGTTTGAACTTCCTATTGAATCAAAAACGTATTTGATTGCATCAGGTTGGAATGCCGGAGGACAAAGACATAATGAGAAAAGAGTGAGAAGCCTTGTTCCCTCAAGTCTTTTAGATGCAGGGATTATAAATACTTTACGTGACGGGTTATCTCAAGTGCCAATCGCTAAGAGGTTAAAATCTAATTATTTAAAATTTGGTTATATAAAAATTGATGAACTACCAAATTCTCGCAAAGGAAATACTAATACTCAAGGGAACACACAATGAGAAAATCTCTTTACTTACTAATATTATTTTTACTTACAAATTTTAAAGTATCTGCAAATATATCTTTTCCTGATAATGCAACCATTGTCGTTGTATCTGATGGAATGCTTGTTGATGGTTTACAAATGAAAGCATGGGAATTTAAAAGTAAAAATAGCTTAAGTGAAAATGTTGATTTTTTTACAAAAAAATGGCAACCAAAAAGTGATGTTTTTACACATAAACAGTTAAATGAGTGGGAAGTTTTAAATGCAGTAATTGGTGATGTTATTTATACCGCAAAATTAAGGAAAGTTGGAAATAGTTATACATCTGGTTATATCGCTACTTCTAAAGAGCCAGATAATAGGTTGCAATTAATTGATAATACTTTGCAGGGTTTCCCCATGCCTAGTGGGACAACCGTAATACGAGAAATTAAATCTGAAGACGGCGGAAAAATATCGAGCACTATGATTCTAGATAATAATTTTTCGGTAAAAAGTAATTTAAGTTTTTATAAAAAATATTACACCAAATATAATTGGGCAATTGATAAAGCAGCTTACACAGAGCAACTAGATAATGGAGTATTTATGACAAGAAACGGCCCAAATAATGTCAATATTACCTTTATGCGTAAAAAGGGTAGAACCTTTATAACAGTGGTTAGAGAAGATGTTAAGTAAGTCTGATAAAGGTCAGTCATCTGTCGAGTATTTAGTAATTACGGCGGCATTGGTTTTTTCATTACTGATGCCTGTCCCAGACAATGAGTTAACAAGTAGTAATTGGTTAACACAGTATCAAGGTAAAAATGTTATAGAGATTTTGGGAGACAAATTCAAAAGAGCGTACAACAATTACAGTTATGCTAAAGCTCTACCACCATTACCTGATGATTTTTGAAAGTTTATAAGGCAAGGATGAAAAAGTGAAATTAAGAAATTTGTTAGATAAAAACTGGATTTTGTTATTAATATCTATTCTGCTTGGTGGTATTGCTGCATGGTCTGTTGGGCAATATATACAATCAAAAGAGGATGAGCTAAGAACACACTATTCAAAAAGTGATGTTGTAAAGGTACCTGTTATTGTCGTTACAAGGGCCCTAACTAAAGGAACAATTATTAATCAATCATCAGTCGCAGTCCGAGAAATTCCAACAAGCTATCTCCCAGCTGGAACCTTGCACCCTAGTGAATTTGCAGAGGTTGATGGTCAGATGTTGCTTGAAGGTTTATCTATTGGTCAACCGCTATTGAGAGCATACTTACCAGGTAAAGGATTGCAACAGTTTTCGGATATTCTAAC
The DNA here is from genome assembly GCF_013002825.1 of Pseudoalteromonas sp. NEC-BIFX-2020_002. Classification (NCBI taxonomy): domain Bacteria; kingdom Pseudomonadati; phylum Pseudomonadota; class Gammaproteobacteria; order Alteromonadales; family Pseudoalteromonadaceae; genus Pseudoalteromonas; species Pseudoalteromonas sp. NEC-BIFX-2020_002. The sequence continues at coordinate 23,504 of NZ_JABEPJ010000010.1, read as the reverse complement.
GGATGGGCATAGGGCTGTCACAATACAGATTGATGTGACCAATTCTACTGCTGGATTATTGGTTGCAGGTGACAAAGTTGACTTATATTTACTGTCTGAAAAAAAGGAAGATAACCCTCAATTAGAATTATTAATAGAAAGAGTAAATGTACTTGCTACAGGACAAATTACAGTCGATAAAAATAGAGATGTAATAGATGAAGTATATAAAGATCCAACCAATTACAGCACGATTACTCTTGATGTATCCGTTTTAAATGCTGCCCGTGTAAGTCTTGCTAAAGAGCATGGGAAATTTGTAGCGTTGTTACGTAATAGAGTAGATGAATTAATAGTTAGAGATCGACTTGTAGATTCATCATCGCTTTTCAAATCTTCGGCAAATGAAGATGAAGTTGAAATGATATTTGGTGGCTCAGGTGGAGTCGCTCACACTATAAAAACATATGTAGCTCAACCAAATACAGCTGAACTTGTTTCAGAATTAAATAACAAATTATAAAAAAGTAGTAAAGGAATACATTTATGCGCCGTATTGTTCAACTTTTCACCATTATCTTGGTACTTTGTTCGCCTCCTTTATTTGGGGCAACGCCTACAAATATTAATATGAAAGTTGGTACTTTAAATTTATTACCAATTGAGGATATTAAAAGAATTGCCGTAGCCAGCCCTGGAGTAGTAAGTGCAAAAGTAATTGATAATAATAGCTTATTACTTATTGCGGAAGCCGCAGGCGAAACACAAATCCAAGTTTGGAACAAAAATGACGAAAAAGCCAAGCTAAATATCAAAGTCAACCTTATAGATAACTCAGCTTTAATTGATAGAGTTAAAGAGCTGATTAGTAATTTGCAAGGCGTTTCTATAAGAGAAGTGGGCGATTTAGTTGTTTTAGAAGGCAAGGTAGATAAAGCAACATCAGATAAAGTCGCGAGTATAGCCAAGTTAATACCTAATTTAACATCATTAGTTACTATTAATGAACTTGAGATCAGGCAAATGATTCGCATGGATGTAAAAATAGTCGAAATAGGTAAAAAAACACTTAAAAATATAGGTGTTAAATGGGGGACCTCCGCTTCTGGTCCTGCATTTGGTGCTATTAGTAACTGGACAAGCAATGATCTTTTTTCTGCTTACTCACCAAGCACAATATCAGATTCTATTGTAGATCAAATAGGGGGTGTTCTGATAGGTTCAAATAGTTTTTCTCATTTTGGAATAGTTACTGGTCTTACATCACAAATACAGCTTTTGTCAGAGCAAGGGGATGCTCGAATGTTGGCTCAGCCAACTTTAAGTACTCGCAGTGGTGAGAAAGCAAGATTCTTAGCCGGTGGTGAAATACCAATACCGTTGCTTTCTGCTGATGGCGCACCTAGTGTCGAATTTAAAGAGTATGGGATTAAACTTGAAATAGAACCGGTTTCAGATTCGCACGGTAATATAGTTTCTTACGTTAGTGCCGAAGTCAGCTCTGTTGATCCGTCTGTTCAGGTTTTGGGAATTCCGGGGTTTAAAACCCGTGAAACAGAGTCTGTTGTTAGCGTCAAAGACGGAGATACTATTGTCATTTCAGGTTTAGTTTCAAGTGAAATGTCAAAAGCAGTAGGTAAGGTGCCTCTTTTGGGATCAATTCCGATTTTAGGCGAATTATTTAAGTCTAGAGACTTTGCTGATAATAAAACTGAGCTGGTTATTCTTGTTACCCCTCACATTGTATCATTACAAAGTGAAAGCCATGAAAGTCGCCTCAAACGTGCCCAAGAAATGATAGATACTGCTGATAAGTTAGAAGCATTCTACATATTAGACTAAGGATAGTGTGATGTTTGATATCATAGTTAGTACAGCTAAAGGCACACCGGTAGATAGAATTAAATGCAGTGAAAAAACGTGTGTTATTGGTAAAGATAAACAACATAAAGTGAGCTTACATGGTTTTAAGGTATCCAAAGAACATGCAAAGCTTTACCTTAATGATGAGGGGATATTCTTAGAGGACCGAGCTAGTCGAACTGGCACACAAGTCAATGGCACTAAAGTAGAGTCCGCTGGTCCTTTATTTTCTACAGATTTGATTGAAATCGGCGGTTATCATATAAGAGTCGAGCTAAATGAGAATTTTGATTCATTAAAGAAAAAAGAGCTTAAAACTAGTCAACCAAAAGTAAATACAGAAAAAACATTTGACGACTTTGTTGCAGTAAACAAAAAACCTGTAGAGGTACATAGCGAAGTAAGTGAAGATGAAATAAAAACCCGAAAAAGAATAAAAAAACGTAATGAATTGAGAAAGGAAGTTCATAAAGAATTAATTAAACAAATTGACCTTCGGCGAGTCAATGTATCAGAGATGTCTGACGAAGAGCTTAGATCGCAAAGTAAAGGGCTTATTGAGTCAATTATTTTTAAACTACAAATCCCTGTTAATGTAGATTTTGATGAGCTTTGCAAAGAGGTTTTAGATGAAACTATCGGGCTTGGTCCATTGGAAAATATAATTAGCGATCCCGATGTTTCAGAGATAATGGTTAATTCCCACGATGAAATCTTTTATGAAAAAGGGGGGAAACTATTTTTATCAGATATTGCTTTCACAGATGATCAAGCTGTACTAAGTGCTATAGAACGCATTGTCACCCCGTTGGGACGTCGAATAGATGAAAGCCAACCAATGGTTGATGCACGCTTAAAAGACGGCTCTCGTGTTAACGCAATTATTCCACCTTTGGCTTTAAAAGGCCCTTGTATAACTATTCGTAAATTTATGGCTAAAAAGCTTGAAGCCGAAGATTTAGTAAATTTTGGTTCGATGTCTACAGCCATGGTCAAATTTTTGAAAATGACAGTTGTCAATAAGCGTAATATTGTTATTTCAGGTGGAACCGGTTCAGGTAAAACTACTTTGCTTAATGTTTTGTCAAACTTTATACCAGACGATGAACGTATTATTACAGTCGAGGATGCGGCTGAATTAAAGCTGTACCAACCTAACCTTGTATCTCTTGAAGCAAGGCCACCTAACCAAGAAGGAAAGGGAGCAGTTGAAATTCGCGATTTGGTAAAAAACTGTTTACGTATGCGCCCTGACCGAATTGTGGTAGGGGAGTGTCGTGGTGGTGAAGCACTTGATATGCTCCAAGCAATGAATACAGGGCATGACGGCTCATTAACAACAGCGCATGCGAATACCCCCAGAGACTGTATATCCCGTTTAGAAGTTATGGTAATGATGGCCGGCATGGACTTACCTATCCAAGCCATACGTGAACAAATTGGTTCAGCTGTCAATATGATTGTTCAACAATCACGTTTTAGTGATGGGTCTAGGCGTGTTAAGTCAATTTGTGAAGTAACAGGTGTCGAAGGGAATGTACTTCAGCTTTCTGAGATATTTAAATTTAAGCAAACGGGTTACGACACTAATGGAAAAGTTCAAGGTGAGTATTTACCAACAGGTATGATCCCAGAGTTTTACGAAAAACTACGTGAAAGAGGCGTTGATGTTGATCTTGGTATTTTTAAAATAGGTCAGGATGATGAATAGTCTGGTTATAATGTCGTTAGTTGGGATAACTATTACTCTACTTATCTATGGTGGTAACTTTGTATTTCGAGAACTTGCAAAAAAATATCGAGAAACATTCACTCATGCAGCGAAAGTAAACTTATCTGACATGTTCTTATTTATAGAGCCACAGAAACTATTCATATTTAACATGGCAGGTATGTTTGTCTTTTTCTTAGTTATTTGGACTTATTCAGGTGCAATTATACTCGCGTTAATTTTAGTAAGTATAGTGGCCTTTTTACCACCGTATTTTTATAAATATCTACAAAATCGTAGGCGTAAACTGTTTATAAAACAATTACCAGACGCATTAAACATGGTTTGTGCATCAATGCGTTCAGGTTCAAGTCTAACGAATGCATTAGAGGTAATGGCGCAAGAACAAGCAGCACCAATTAGCCAGGAGTTTTCTTTATTTTTGAGAGAGCAACGACTTGGTGTAGATTTTAATGATGGCTTAAATAATATGTTAGAACGAATTCCAGAACTTGACTTCAAATTAGTTGTTTCAGGAATGCAAATATCCAAAGAAATAGGTGGAAACCTTGCTGAAACTCTAGAGCGGTTAGCAGATACACTCAGACGAAAGTTAGAAATGGAGGGTAAAATTGATGCACTAACCGGACAAGGTAAAATGCAAGGCATCGTTATGACCGCCTTACCCATATTTATAGGATTTATTTTGTATCATATGGAGCCTGTACACATGATGAGGCTTTTTACAGAGCCAATGGGGTGGGCTGTATGTGCAGTTACTGCAATCATGCTTTATGTTGGCTATATATTTATCCGTAAAATCGTAAACATAGACGTGTAGGTTACATATGCTTTTAATATTAATAACAGCGGGTATTTCACTTTTTTTACTTTTGTATAGTTGCTATAAAATTAAACAAGAGTTGCCTGAAGATCGTCGTGATTTTATGGATCCAATGCCACCATCTTTAAAGCTAATATGGCCATTTGTCCGTTTAGCTGCATATTATATCGGGGATCGTCTCCCAGTCGATTATTTAGAAAAATCGGGTAAAAAGTTGCAAATTTCAGGGCTTTCATATGTATTAACTGCTGAAGAGTATTTTGGTATAAGGGTTGTTTCAGCATTCTGCTGTACTGGGTTTACATTTTTTGTGTCGGCAATGCTTGATGCAGTATCTTTCATGACTTTAGTCTATGGAGCTATATTTGGTTTCTTTTTGCCGCTTTTAACGCTAAATGATCTAAAAAAGAAACGTCAATTAGCCATTGTAAAGTCGCTACCCGTTTACCTGGATTTTATTACAATGTCTGTTGAGGCGGGCCTTAACTTAACAGGTGGACTTAGCCAAGCTGTAGATAAAGGACCAGAAGGGCCTTTAAAGGTTGAGTTTGGTAAAGCTTTAAGGGATTTAAGAGCGGGTGTAAATAAAGTTGACGCTTTTAGAGCAATGGCAGAGCGTGTGCAAACATCGGAAGTAAACAATCTTGTGAGTGCTTTAGCTCAAGCAGAAAAAACAGGAGCAAGTTTAGGATCAACGTTAAGAATACAATCAGATCAACGTCGTGTTGAGCGCTTTCAACGAGCAGAAAAAAAGGCATTGGAGGCCCCCGTTAAACTCGTTTTTCCACTAATTATGTTTATTTTCCCTGTTACTTTTATGATTTTATTTTTTCCAATAGTTATGAAGTTTATGTATGACCTGTAGTTTATATAAAAACAAGGTAACAGCTGGCGCAGGTGTACTCATTGGTAATGTACTTATTGCAAATACTTGGTGGTTAAGGCTTAGAGGATTACTCGGACGAACTCTAAATGAAAACGATGGGTTACTTATCGTACCGTGTAATTCAGTGCATATGATCGGTATGCGTTATGCAATAGATGTTGTTTATTTAAATAAACAAAATACGATTATAAAAATTGTGAAAAACTTACGCCCTTGGCAAGTTAGTACCTGTCGTAATGCATGCAAAGTAATTGAGTTATCAACAAAAAATACAAACACAAAAATACTAAAAGTTGGCGACAACTTAACGATAGAATAACTGGGAAGTTTATGAAATATATATATATTGGATTACTGGTCTTACTTTTTTCTGGCTGTAGTAGCTCTCATTTACAGCAAACCGAGCCAAAAGTAAACCTAGTCGAAATAGAAAATAGAGCCGAAGCTGCTTACTTAGCAGGACACTTAGATATGGCTGAAGGCCTTTATAGGCAATTAATTAAGTTAAAGGATAGCTACCCGCCAGCGTGGTTTAGATTAGGTAATATTTATACTCGAACAAATCGTTTAGATGCTGCAATTAGCGCATATCAACGCTGTATTCAATTAGATGTAGAGCATGATAAAGCGTGGTACAACCTTGCTATAGCAAGAATGCGGCAAGCCACAGAAGTATTGATAGAAGCTCAAAAACACCTAGATGAAAATTCTGCTGGGAAAGCACAAATGGATGAGCTTTTTATTCAACTAATGCGCTTACAAACAGGTAAAAAAGACTAAGGAAGGGTCAACGTGAATAAGCAAAGAGTTAGTTTAAAAAAGCAGCAAGGGCAATCTATGGTTGAGTTTTCGATAACTTTACCTTTTTTAGCGCCGTTGGTTTTAGTGCTTATAATGTTGCTTATCCAGTGGGTATTTATTTACAAAGATAAAATAACCCTTAACGCAGCTACATTTGATGCGGTGCGTGCTGGTGCGTTAAATCATGGCAGCAAATCTAAGATGGAAAATGCGTTAGCGCAAGGCATGATGCCATTATTTATGGTTGACTCAGGAAGCGATCCCAACGCACTAGATGTGGCATCAGCGTATGCAAAGTCTAAAGCATATACAGCTATAGCTTCAAAAATAACGGTATTAAATCCAACTAGTGATGTGTTTAATAAATTTAAACAACGCAGACGTTATAAAGGTGGCACTACTGTTTTTGAAATACCGAACGACAATTTAATGTATAGAAATCCTTCACTTAAAATTATATCAAGTGATAAAAAGCTGAATATACAAGACGCAAATTTACTGCAAATTGAAGTCGATTGGTGCAAGCGTCTTGAAGTACCATTAGCCAATTGGTTAATAGGTAAAATTTTAACATTAACAGATGTAGACCCAGATCCATTATCAGATAAATTCGTATATTTTGTGCCAAATGAGGAACAATTGACTTGTTCAGCTTTGGGTGCGGCAACATCAACGGCCGGTGAAGCACGTTACAGCGGTTATTATATTACCATCAAATCTTATGCATTAATCCGAATGCAAACTCCATATCGGATGTAAAGGATAGAACTTAGTTAAAGGAAAAGGATATGAAAGCAAAACAACTATTAATACTGCTTCTAACAGGCACATTAAGCTTAACGCTCGTAGGGTGTAACGAGCCACTAGAAGACAACACAACCGAAAACCCAGTCGAGCCAGATAATGGTGATGATGGCTCAGGTGATGGCGGAGACGACGGCTCAGGCGATGGTGGAGATGACGGTTCAGGTGATGGTGGAGACGACGGTTCAGGTGACGGCGGCGAACCGACTGAAAACGTAGGAACCTGGGAAAACAAAGACGAAGACGGCGACGGTGTGCCTGATGAACAGGATGATTATCCGTTTGATGCTAATGTATCTACATCCGCGTATTTTCAAGAGTCTGAATTAAACGATAATTTAGCAGAAGCTGAAAACTTGGATACAGAAATACCTTATTTTGTCTCAGGCGTAGTTCAGCAAACACAAGATTTAGATTTATTTAAATTTACAACGAACATGGCAGAACGTGTTTCAGTCGTACTTAATACTAACAGCTCAGACTTTAGACCAAATATTACTATACTAGATTCAAATGGCGCTTCGGTAGAGAAGATTAGCTCTAACTTTACAGCAATTGGAAGTATCGGGGCAGCATCAAACTTCACTCTTCCTTCTGCAGGTACCTATTATTTAGGTATTTCAGATGTTGATGCCCGAGGAAATTCAGACTTCACATATAAAGCAAAATTGTTTTTCGATATAGATATAGATTACATAGATGATGGGTTAGAGCCTGCTTTTGGTCTAGTAGTCGGGGATATAGATTCAGACAATGACAGAGTTTTTGACGGAACAGAGTTCTATGTTTATGAGTTTGGTAATAAATATTTGCATGATGTTGACTCTGATGGCATTCCTAATTGGTTAGATGATGACAGTGATGCAGATGGTATACCCGATAAAATAGAAAGCGTATCGGATCAAGATCAAGATGGCTTTGCTAATTTTGTTGACCTTGACTCTGATGGCAATGGAAACGCTGATGCAAGTGAAGTGACTGATATTAGCTCTCAGCTACCAGCTGATTCTGATGGTGATGGAATATCTGATTATGCAGATGTTGATGATGACAATGACGGTTTACTTGATTTAAATGACACTAATCCAACAAAAATAGTCGACTCTACATTCCCTGGCGAAGCTGATTATAAAGAGATTAGTGCTGTTAGTTACATTTTTTCTGGCCAATCATTTAATGGTATTTTTGTAGGTAACGGTACTCATACTGCTACTGGTACGGGCTTGAATAGCCCAGGTATACTCGTGTTCAAACGAGCTGATAACTTACCACCCATTAATGAAAGGGTATCACCAAACCAAGAAATTACTTTTGTCCTGCCAGAGAAAACAGAATCAATATATTTCTTTGCTAACGGTAAACGTTCAAACCTAGTAAACGTAGATATATCAAATCCTAATCTACCCTTAGTATTAAAACCCGAAGTTGATTACTATTCAGTTGGTAACACTGTAAATTTAACCGGGCAAAACTTCTTTGAAGATACGCTAGTATTTATCGATGAAATAGAGGTTAAACCATCAATTACCAATGAAGAAAGGCTGAGTTTTGTTGTACCGGATAGTGTTAGCTCAGAAGCTAAAATAACCGTCAGAACAACCTATGGAACAAGTAATACAGTTGCAATTAAAATTGGTGATGAAGTACTGTTAGATTACAGCCAATTAAATATGCCTAATGATACATTAGCATCATTATTAGTTGCCTCCTTAAAAACGCCGACAAGTCAAGAGGAACTTATTGGTGATGATTTAAGTGTAGATTATATTTTTGGCGGTGTCAGTGATGTTGTTATGGCGCTTTATATTGATGAAAATGGCGAGCCTTATGAGTTTATTAATACAGTGGTTTTTCAATCGGATGAAAGTATTACTGTCACGCCAAATCATATAGCATCTTCTTCAGTATGGTATAGCGGTGCCTTTGGTAACAATATAGAACAAAGTAGTTGGAGAGAAGGATTTGATACGATTAGTTTGAACGAAGATGTGAAGATACTTGCAGACTTTATTGAAGCAAACTTAAGTAATCCTCGTTTTATTGATGATAATTCAGCCGAGTACCAATCTCTGTTAAATAAAGCAATATTGAGTTCTCGAGAAGTCGTAGAAAACCTTATTGTAAATAACTCTAAAATAAGCCCAAAATATACAACGCAATCTCTACAAAAAAATATTAATACTTCCAGTTATATATCATCTAATACCATTACGGAAAGCAGTGTTGCAAGTAATGAGGAAGCAGAATATAAACCAATAGTCACTTCAGACTGGGCAGGTTCAGCGGGTGATATAGAGGTGAATGGGGTTAAAGTTTGGGATAACTTTGGTGATCGTATATTTAATGGTAATGTTGCCGTAGATAATGATACAGGATTATTTTTAAGCGCACAGTTAAGAAATCTGGGTGATGAATACCTCGATCAAATACTGCAACCTCACGTTATAAATACCATTGATGGAAACATGCTTGGTCCTCAAACCTGGGGGATTCTAAATCTATCAGTTGAAAAGGACTTTGATCATTGTAACTATAGAGATTGTTATGTAGAGGTAGTAACTCCTGGTATAAAATCTCCTTACCCAACCACAGAAGCAGGGGAAACTGCTCGCAATATTTTGATTTTTCGTACCGCGGTCGATCAAGTGATAGTTCCATTTATTGGTTACGCGGTTGACAAGAATAACTTATACCAAGATCGCGAATGGGTAAAAAACTTAGTTGTTGAAAGTTACCCGTTATTTCTCAAAGCGGTTGAACTTGAACAAAGCAAAAATTCTACTGAGCTGATGAAAAAGTTCTTTGAAATTGTTTACGAAGATTTAATCACTGAAGGACCAATAACAAGCCTTGGTGCCGTTATTTTACAAAAAGCTGGAACTACCCAAATTGGTAAAGTGATTATAAAAAAAGTTACAAAAATATTAGCTCCTTTGGTTGTGCCTGTTATAGGTGAGGCTGTTGCAATAGCAAATGCAATAAATGAAGCCCTTAAAGGAGCTAACTTGGCCAATAAATTAGCAAATGTAACACTCGACTTAATTGATGTGCCATCAAAGGTAGGTTTTGAAGTTGAATGGCCGGTGGTTATCGACACAGTAGTACCAGAATCTATTATTAAAGACGAACTTGAAAACGATGTTACTTTAATTTTAGAGGGTAAGGGGTTTTTTCCTCATACTTTTTTGGGTTTTAAAACTTTCCCAGAAGTATCTGTGTTCGACACAAAAGGCACAACTTCCACCGACGACGATACAGAAGTTTATGAAGCAAAAGAAACCACACACCTTCATCTTAACTCTGAAGGAAGTGCTATAGATTTTCTTTTGATTGATAAAGAAAAAGTGAAAAATGCAATAGGCCCTTTAAAAGTGTATGTAGAGGTTTCGGACGCTAAGCCTAACATTGATATCACTTTTAGTGATGGTTTATCACTGACTTCACTTAAACCAGATACAGCATTTAGTGGTACTGAAATAGAAATTAATGGCGCGGGTTTTTCAACTAAAAATATCGAAAATACGGTTACCTTCCTCGGTAAAACCGGTCGAATTCAGGCAACAGTTGTCTCAAGCAGTTCGAATAAGCTTGTGGTAAAAGTACCTCAAGATGTTAAAACAGGTGATGTAAATGTAAAGGTTAAATCTGTTCAAGCAAAAAATGCGTTACTTTTTACTAACAGAGAAAGCGGCGCAACAGTCAGGTTTGGCGATAACGGAAACCTAAAAGATGATATATTCACCTTAACTTTTAATGAGGCCAGTAAACAAATTTCGTTAGGTCAACGTAAAGAAGAAATTTTTACATCGTTAACTCCAGGAGACTATAAGGTAATATTAACCGCAAATGATATTCCTGATGGTCGTGGTACATATTATGTTTGTTTTTCTGATAACATAACCGTATTGTCAGGCAGTAGCCCTGTAACAGCAAAAACTGTTCTGGCAAAGGCTGGCGATACGGTATCGTGGAATATTAAAGTAGGGCAAGCTACCGGAAAAACCATCAGCAAATGTTCTCAAAGTGCCATTCAAGCAAACAGTATAAACAAAGCTCGTATACTTAATAACATAGATTAGGAAATCTTATGAAACTCTATAAATTATTACCATTGTTTTTATTTTTTTCTTACTCCGCGAGTGCGGTACCCGATAAAGATTTTTTTGTTCAAAAGTGTTACGACAATGCCATAAAAATTATGAATCAGGACTTTGATTCATATATAAATGACTTTCACCCTAATGCCAAAGCAACAGAGAAATCTAAAAAGTATCTAAATAAAATGTTTTTAAAAAAAGCGGCTAAGTATGATGAGTCTATTAAAACAGCAGATTATAAAAATGAAGAATTCATAATTATAAATGAAAAAGAAAATAACTTTTTGTTTGATATAGAAAAAAAAGTTCAAGTGGGAATTGGCTTTTTAAATATAAAAACCGGCAGTTCTCATTTTCTTTGTGAGTTTGGTTTGGATGAAGATACAAAAAAGTGGTATAAAACGAACATTTAATAGCAGTAGTCATTAAGCACCTTATTTACTGAAAGCTTAATAAATGAGGTGCTTTTTAATTGGTACAAGTTTTAATTTTAAAAGGAGCAGTATGCGCAATATAGTGATTACAGTAATTGCCGTCAGCTTAGTTTTATTAACGGGTTGCACCAATGGTGAGTTAGTGGCGGATCATGGTGTAAGTTATGAAGCGAGAACTGTTGGGCCTGTAGAGTTTGAATACTCATTGTAAATTGATTAACTAAATAGTTTTTATTGCAGCGCAATACGCTAGAAGAAGGAACCTTTAAAACGTGAAAGACTCACTCTCGCACTATATTTCTAACAATGTAAAAAACATGCTTGTTTTTGCGCATAATGATAATTATAAATTAAAAAACACGGGGCGATGGCCACAAAAAACGACTAAACAGTGGCTGATGTTTTTTGTAATAAATACACTTGTTGCTATTGGCTTTGGCCTATTTGGCATAGACTTTGTGCCAAACAAGTATCCCACTTATTCATCCCCACAAGTTATTCAAGCAATTGTTTTAAATTTATTACTCATAAACACAATCCGCTTTGTTATATGGGTAAACCACAGTACTAAAAACGCGACAGATTTAACCGTAGATAAATATACAGGCTGTGTAGAACCCATTGAATCAACTAAGCCGGTTAAAGTAACGCTAAAAGTATTTCCGACTAAAAGTACTCAATTTAAAATTTTTACCGGTGCGGTAATTGAGTACCAGAATAATAAAAAGCAGTATTTTAATCGCTTATCAATATTACAGCTTCCTGAATTTATAGACTGGTTAAAAGAAAAGCATGATGTAAGTATTGAATTCAAAACATCATTAATTACAAAGTTCCCGCTTTATTTTTTATTGTTAATCATTTTTTGCTTAATGATTTTGTTATTTTTTATCTAACCCTTTGAAGGGAATATTCGATTTATAAAAAGAGGCTTTATGGACTTTTTGTGTAAGAAATTTAGGCACTTTACTAATTCGTATAGCGCGGATAAACGCCTTGAGAAAGAGTGTCAAGCCGATTTAACAACATATCCTTTATTAAAAAATTTTACTAAAAAGCAACTCTATCTACACAGTGTAATAGCTTATATTGTTGGGCTTTTATTAACCTGTTTTTTTATAAGCGAAGGTAGGGTGTTTGATACTTATATTAGGCCTGAATATGTTGTACTTTATTTTACCGGCTTTTACTTTGCTGTTTTAATCGCGTTTCTGTTTTTTAAACGCGGTAACAAACAATCAATTACCCTCTATCATGACTATTTTGAATTAAAAGGTGCTGGCAGTGTAAATAAAAAATTTTACTATCGTGATATTGAAGAAATAACCGCGGGCAAGTTTGATTACACTATAGTTAAGCGTATTCGCGGAACGGTTAGACGCCATGAAAATATTAAACTGCCATTTTTTACTCATGCGGAATTTGTATTTACTAATAAAGACACGCTGACTGTTAATCGTATAAATCTTTTTATGCTACCTGAAATGGTAGAAGTAATGACTAAAAGAGCGAGTGTAGAAGTGTCTTATGTGTTCCCACCGGTGATAAAGGCCATATCAATTATGTTTGCAGCACTTTTTGTAACTGTACTTACAAGTATTGTTATTGTACAAACATACTTAATTTGATAGCTGTTAATTGATATTTTAACTTTGTTAAATTGGCGTAGCGGTTAAAAATAACGAAACACAAGGAATAAATGTGAAAAATAAAACATTAATAACGGCCATAGTAGGGTGCTTATTTAGTGCATCAACTGTAGCAATGGAGCGTTTTCATGGAGTTGAAGATGGTTCAGATGAAAATTTAAAATCAGTATGTAAAGATTATATGGTAAACAGTTATTTAAAAAATGATCCCGTACTGTTTTTTATTTATTACCTGAATCAGTAAAAAATATGGAAGATAATAGTGGTAATAGTGGTGACCCAAAAGCTGTTAATTCTTGTATTTATAATACATCGCAACTAAATAATAAAAGAAAGGTAGAATTATTATGGGAAGAATAACCAAAATATTAAGTAGTTTTATATTTTTAGCATGTTCGTTCTCAGTATTTGCTGATGAAGTACCCGACGAGCTTAAAAAAATGAGTAAGGCAATTGTCGATAGTTACCTAGTAAACGATAGCAGTGAGTTTTTAGCCCAATACCACCCAAGGTTGGGCAAAGCAATGGAAGAGTACTCAAAAGGTAAAGTTGAACGTTTATTTGAACATAAAAGAGGCGATATACATGAACATAAATGGGACAGTATTGAACTTGATACAGAAAGGTCTGGTTACTAAAAGTTTGATTCTCGAATGCAAAAACGTTTTTTTCCTAACCTCAATACACACTTCATAGTTTATTATGATCTAAAAAGATATAAACATGGAGCATCAATTTTTTTAGATTATGTCAAGGAAGATGGAAAGTGGTACTTGGTTAACTAATGGAAGACTCGTTATCAAAACTAATTACAAATAATGTAGAAAATATGCCGCCTTTTGCAGAGGGCGGCAACTACACCTTAAAAAATACAGGCTACTGGCCGCAAAAAACCAGCGGCCAGTGGACAATGTTTTATTTGGTTAACTTAATAGTGTCTGTGTTACTTGGGTTGCTGGGTATTGATTTTTTCCCGCAACCTACACATCAAGCATTTCACTTGCAAACGCAGGTGTTGGTGTCAGCACCGATTAATATGGTGCTGATAAGTGGCTTTAGGCTAGCGCTATGGGTTCATGATAATAAACGAAAAGCCCAGCCTATTGAAGTAAATAAAACCAGTGGCTGCATCACTCCTGTCAGTGGTATAAAACCAATTAAAGCAACTGTAAAAGTGTTTCCCAAAAGTCAGGTTGAACAAGGTAAGTTTCATATTTTTACAGGTTTACAAGTTGAATATGATGATAATACCAAACAACAGTTTAACCGGTTATCAGTACTTCAGTTACCAGAGTTAGTAGTTTGGCTTGAGTCAACTAAAGGTGTCGAGGTTACTTTTAAAACATCATTAATAAAAAAAGTGCCTGTTTGGTTTGCTAACACACTGTTACTTATTGTAGCGACTGTGATGGCAATACGCTTATACCAGTTGTTTTTAACTTAGTTAAATTTTCAATTTAGATATAAAGTAGTGGGAGTATAAATGAAGAATATAAATCTACTTGGCGCATCACTTTTATTATTAGCAGGGTGTGGCAATGGCACTATAAATATTGTTGGTGTACAAAAATTCGAAGCCCCTAAAGAATTATATGAAGGATATACAACACCACCGCGGTTATTTCTAGAAATAGAAGGTGGCGAAGAAGATGAAATCTGCGAAGTGGACTTTCCTATCGACGTACTTAAGAACAAACAAACCATAGATGAAAGCGGAATAGTGCCCACTTTGAGTGTAACGTGTGACTATGATGGCATAAGTGGAGTAGGTGATAGAGTCGACTCTGAGTACGAATATGTAAAACTCAAGTTTTTAGAGGGTAATAAAGCCGTTTTAAGTGTAAAAGCCAAGCTTATGGTCTCGTCTGAAGATAGGTATTACGAAACACAAACAGTAAAACCTCTTGAGTTTGAATACGCCTATTAAAAGAACAACCTGAATGTTATTGCAAATAATTGTTTAGAAATCAATTAAAAGCCTATGTCATAAAAAGTGACATAGGCTTTCAGCGATTATTCAAATTGTAGAGTCAAAACTCTCGTTAGGTTAAACGTTTTATTTGGGTAACTTTGCACCTTGAGTAGTTGCTTTTATAACATCATCCAGTCGCCAAGTACCTTTCTCAAACACAAAAATTATACGTTCAAAGGCATCTTCAAAAGTATATGTACTGCCCTCTTTATGTGCGTTTACTAAACTGTATTCATATTTTACTTTATTATATCCCGTCTCTGGGTCCATTATTCCAACTCTATCAGCTAGTGCAATTAATCCAGTTAATGATCTGTCTCTTTGCCTATCTTGATGAAGGTTTCTTGCATGAATACGTTTATAGTTTTCGCTAAATAATTGACTAAATTTTTCAGGTTTTTTTGCATAGTAATAACCATAGCGAGACCAATTAGCTACAATATCTTCGAAATTTAGTTTAGGGTCAGTCAAGGGGCTAAACTGTGTGGTTTTGTTATTGTAAAACGCACTGTAATTTTTATTGATTTCTGTATAGGCTTGATTAAAAATTTTCGCTATTTCAATAGCAGCTTCTTTACCTGTTTGTTCTAATTTATTATTGATTGCTGAAATTTGTTTAGGTAAATCCTGCCACTTTTCAGGGTAGAGTATAGCCTTTGCTTCTTTTTCTAGTGGCTTAAGTAATGCTCTGCTTTCTTTGTTTGAAAGTGCTGAAATGACTTCGGATTGGTCTCTAAGTTCAAAGAACCTCTCTCTGAATAACGTACTATAATAGCGTTCTGAGTAGAAGTAATTTGCAGCACCTGAATAAGGGTCTATAAAGTCGTCAATACCTAGCTCTGCAAAATCAGGCGATGGCTTATCTAATTTTTTTATATCGAGCTCAAGATCTCGGATAGGATCTAAGATCTTACTTTTTATAGCAAAGTATGCGTCCCTGTCTCGGACTATTTCAGGCTTTGACAGCATTGCTTTATCATATTCTTTTGCCGCTGCAATTACCTTTGGATTATTTATTAACGCTTGATATTCATAATAACCACAAAAATTTGGGCATAGTGCCTTTGCGATATGGGTTACTGCGTTTACTTTAATCTTTTCAGTTGGGTTATGTATCCAAGCGCTGTATAACTCAGTACCAAGTAAAGACCCTTTAATCATCACCGATACACCAGTTGACTCAAACTTATGAGCGGCAAGCCCGATGTTAGTTTTCTCAATACAAATTTTACTTTTGGCTTGCTTAATTTTTGTTTTACTTGAATAAATATCATACTCTGCACCATTAGAGTAAATAGTTTCAGGTAAATTAGTTGATAGTTCTAAAGGGCAGTCCTTAGCAAATGCATTGCCACCCAATACCAAAAGAGGAATAAATAGATATTTCACATTGTCGTCCTTGATAAATACTTATTTTAATAGATAAAATCATACCACAAAGGTTTAAAAAAATAAGCTCAATTTAAATACATTATTTGAATGCTAGTCTTATATTAGCTATGCTGTAGGGCTTAATTATTAGTAATAAATTATAAAAATACGGTTCATCAAACAAGGACGGATTCTTGAAATCACCTCTATTTTATCTCTCACTATTGGGCGTATGCAGCGCATTTAGCTCGCTAACGTATACAGCATATGCTCATGCAAACACAACACTGTCGTCTACAAAAGTAGGTACGTGGCAAAATAAAGATGAAGACGGTGATGGTGTGCCTGATGAGCAGGATGATTATCCGTTTGATGCGGATAAAACCACAATTACGGTTGTTCAAGAAGAAGAGTTTAATAATAACGTTGCCGAAGCAAACCCAGTTGGGAGTATACCTTTTAAAGCTACAGGCGGTATTTCTGAAAATGTAGATATTGATGATTTTAAATTTAATATCCCCAGCTCAATGCTAGTTGAAGACTTTTCAGTGACGTTTGTTCTTTTTAAAGATGCTAAGCGTTTCACACCGTCTTTAACGATTATTAATAATAATGGCGATGTTATTTCTACTATACCAACTAACATTGAGCACGTTGGTAAAGTGGGTCAAGCTATTACTTTCTCGCCTAAGCAAGCAGGTGAATATAATTTAAGTATTACTGATAGAAATACCTTAGGTACAGATAGCTTTACATATTCAGTACATGCCTTTATTGATATTGATAAAGATGGGGTTCCTAACAATAAAGAGCAGGCCTTAGGAATGAATTACCTCGGTCAGCATACCGATAGTGATAAAATTCCTGATGGTAATGAGTACCATATTTATTCATCTAATTTCAGCTTCGGTCATGATGTAGATGGTGATGGGATTCCAAATTGGCTTGATTTAGACAGCGATGATGATGGTATTACTGATGATATAGAATTAACCTACGATTTAGATGGCGATAAAAAACCAGCCTTTGTAGACTTAGATAGTGACAATAATGCAGTTCAAGATTCAGATGAATTAAACTTAGTTGAGTTTATCCGTTATGACCTTGATGGTGATGGCTTACCTAATTTTTTAGATACTGACGACGATGGCGACTTTTTGTTTGATGTAAACGATCCGAAGCCACTAGAAAAACTATTTGATATAAATAACTTATACCCATCAAATACCCCAGTCATAAGTTCTGCAACATATTCTCATAGTGACCAAGCAGTATTTATTAACAAAGTTAGGCCTTTTTATCCTGCTAATTTAAATGCAGAAAACCTTAAAGGTAATGCAGCACATTTAGTAATGTTAAAAGGGGATGACAAACAGCCCGTCGTTAATTTACCAGTGACGATTACCTCAGAAAATAAAATTGAATTTGTTATACCTAACTACCCAAAGGTGGCGCTAGGTGGTGAACCAATTACATTTTTTCTAGCTATAGACGGCTATAAAACCAATAGTATTGATGCCACATTACTGCATCCAAAAACACCAATTATTACAGACATCCCGAATAGAAATGTAGCCGAAGGTGACGAGGCTTTAATAATCGGTGAAAACTTAGAGAGTGGTACTTCATTAGTCTTTGCAGATGGGCCGACAATCCAGTTAGATTACATAGATGATACAAGTGCTAGTTTTATTGTGCCTGAAAATATTGGAACCGGCTCGTTTAGCTTACAAAATGTATTTGGTGAAAGTAATTATTCAAGCATTAGTAAAACCAATGATTTATTAGTAACTATTAGTGTTCCGGATTACTTAAATGTTGAAGGGGATTTCTCTCTAAATGGTGCAAATATAACGTTTTCTAAAACTAATGATTTTAATAATTCAGAGGTCAATATAACTGATAAATCGGAATATATAACTTTATTTTGGAAAAATGGTATACGTTTTTTGCAAGGTTATATTTTAAATGATAACTCAGTGCAGTTAAGCATTGATAGCACTTTGCAATCTCTCGTTCTTCGGGCTTATGAGTACAATGAGAAAATACAAAATCCACAGCAATTAGTTGATACAATGGTGGAGTTAGATTCTTATGTAGAATTTAAAGCATGGTACATCGACTCATTACAAACAGAGCCGTTAGATGTCTTTTTACTAGATGAGTCTTATAATATCATAGGTAAAGCAACTAAAATTGCTAATGAATTATTAAAAAAAAATAATACTAATACTTCCAAATTAATAAAGGAAAGTTCTAACAGAGGCCTTGCAAAAATAGCTTTCAGTCAAAGTGAGTCAGAAGCGACGGAAGAAAGTCAAAGACCTACATATTCGCCAGACCAAAGGCAAGCAGGAATAAGAATAGAGGCGACTCAAAAAGGGTTGTTTGACTTATTCGATTATGATGGCTTTTCAGAACTTCAAAATAGCTCACCAATGTACTTGAGTGCAGCGGTATATAAAATTAATAATGAACTTGTCGCTTCATCGGAGCCTGCTATTGGCATAGACCCATCGGATAAAGACGGTAAAAAACCAAAAACATATTCGCATATTACATCATTTATAGATCGTGACATGATAGCCCCGTCAGAATACCGTGTTTTTGCTATTTCGCTTTGGTCTAAAGATGCTTACTTAAAAGCTTGTCAATATCAAAACTGTTTAATTGAAGTTCTTACTCCAGGAATAAAAAACAACCCTGTTGACGACGTTGAAAAGTTGAAAAGTTGAAAGTTTCAAAATACCTTTTTATAAAAAACTTAGTTGATGCCCTTATATTGCCAACATTTGACTCTGTTCTCAATATGGCAGCAGATGAAAAAGGTGAAAGGAACCCAATTGATCCAAGGGGCTATGTCATACCAGAAGAAGGCCGTGGTAAACCTGCAAAGTTACTTCTTGAGGTTGTTTGGAAAGCGATGCCGGGTGTTATCGATGCGATAGATGATGCTTTTTTGGATGGAAGGGTTACCAAAGATGAACAGGCGGATATTGTTGCTGAAGTAGAAAAGGTGATGTCAAACGAAGAAAAAGCCTTACGCAATTTAAAGCCAGGGCCGATACTTTCATCAATAGCTGAATACTACGGTTTTGGGCTGTCAGATTGGCTTTCAAGTGTAAGAAATGAGATTGCTGAGAAAATTGCCGAAAAATTTATTCCCGTTTACGGTCAAATAAAAGCGGCTTTAGATGTTTTATCTGTAGTAAGTGATTCATCAAATTTAGCCGAAGCCTGGTATGATTTTTATACTATGGAGATGCGTTATGAATTTAAGATTGAATGGGGGTTGAAAATTTTAAAACTAAGCCCAGGCGTGTTATCTAAAGATAACTTTATGCCGGCTTTAACCATTACCGGTATTGGCTTATGCCCGCAAACATCTGCTTTTAATTCTCCGATATACCCAGTAATAAACTACAAAGATACTACGACAGGTAAAGTAGAAGAGGTAATTATTAGAAATAGAGGATCATTAGATAATTCTTATACGCCTAATGCAGCATGCAATGAAGTAACTGTATATATCCCGCAAGAAATAATTGCTCAGGCTACCTTAGACTCTAAGATTGAGGTAGAGGTTGTTTTTGACGATAATATAGCTAATTCAGCCCAGCAAAATAGCTCACCTAAATACTTAACATTTGCAGATGGTTTAAAAATTGACAAAATCAATCCAGATCCAGCATTTACTGAACAGCTTGTTACAATAACGGGAGTAGGGTTTGATACTACTGAATTAACAAACAATGAGGTGTATTTCACATCAGAAAATGGTGAACTTTTAAAAAGTGATGTTCTATCTGGCGATAACACTCAGATTAAAGTAAAAGTACCTAACGGCGCTGTAACAGGGCCTGTTACTGTTAAAGTGGGTAATGATGAAGATTCAAGTTCTATAGTAATATCAGAATCTACAATTACCTTTACTTTTGGTGATAATGGTAATGTAATTGATGATAGTTTCCAGGTAAGCATAGACGGTGAAATAATTGATGAAACGACTCCAGGAGAAAGAAAGAAAACAAATACATTAACAACTGAGCAAGGTGAGCATGATATTATTATTACAGGTATAACGGTTCCAGACCAACGAGCAACTTATTACATTTGCTTTTCAAACAACGTTGATGTGATATCTGGTCAAACTAATGGCAAAGTTGATTTTGCTGTAGGTACCCAATTCTCTAAAAACTTAAAAATAAAGGTGAACAATACACCAACCTCCAACCCTGTAGGGTGTAAGTTTTTTGATAACTCTGTTGGTGTTAATTCCACGTTAACAATTGATTAAGTAGATTATGTAGAGCCTTTACCAAAGGCTCTACTATAAAAAGGAACGCTATGTTAAAAAAAACAATATGTGTATTGCTCGGTTCATTAGTTTTGCAAGGGTGTGTAGACTCACACTCAGTTAATGGTGTTATTGAAGGTTCTGTCGAACTAAAGCCCGATATTGGACTGTTGAATTATAAAGTGAGTGTTGAAGGTCTAGAGCGTGGTTGCTATCTATACCTTTCTAAACCAGATAATGACTTTTGGAATGTAGAAGATCAACAAAAAATGCTACAGGGAGTTTCTTGTTTTAATAATGAACGAAAGTTATTTGCTCAAGCACCTGACGTTAGTAGCTTTACCTGGGAAGAGGCTGATGGTGGTTTTAATTTTACTATGGATGCCACAGCAATCAGTGTAGATGAGGAAAAGCTTAATGTTTACACAACGTCCCCCTTATTTGTTCCGTTCACAAAGGATTTAAAATGAAATCACAATTAATAGCCTTTTCTAGCATTATGTTTTTAAGCACATCAGCTTTTGCAGATGAATCAAATGTGAATTTTCCTGCTAAGGATAATCAAGATCCATTATTTATAAAGAAGTGCGAAGAGTTTAGAAAAGCAAAAGCTGATAAAGACATTGATACCTTGATGTCTTTTGTACCAAAGCATTTCAAAGATACTGAGGACGAAAAAAAACGCGCTATCGCATACTTGAGTAAAAAGGCAGAAAAGTTTCAAAAGTATGTAACAAGCCCTGAATTCGAGGTTTTATCTCAAAAATTATCAACTGAATCGAAATCTAATTATGCACAGGTTGATATAAGAGCCCAGTATGGTGAAAAAAAATTCGTGTCTGACGGCTGTGTATTTGAACTTACCAAAGAAGATGGTTGGATAATCATTATTGCGTCTAGTTAATTAGCTTTTGACTACTTTAAGTATTTATATGTTATTAGAGTATGTAACTAAGCATACTCTTTTTGTTTAAAGAGGGAATTTTGGCTAATTCAATTATATTAAAATCACTATTAGAAACGATTAAATGGCTTTTCATTTGGCTAACGGTAGCAGGGCTTGTGCTAGGTGTTTTAAGTCAAGGCTTGATTGTTGATACAGGTGATGGGCTTGATGTTTTATTAATTATTGCACTTTTGATGTTTCAACATCGATTAAAATTTGATGAGCACAATAATCAAATAGATGTAAAGTTGGGGGCTTATTTTTTTAAGAAAGAAATCTTCACGTATAGTCACCACACCATTGATACTAGCACGATTAAAACAATTTCATGCCAAGATAATAAAGCCATTAGCGTGATTGATATTAATTACACTTCAGCAGAAGGTAAATTGAGCACTTACACGTTTAGGTGTTTTAAGCAAGCCAAACAAGCGCAGTTAGTGGTGAGTAAGCTGTCAACCGTTGAGCGCGTTTATACAGCTAAACGCGAAGAGGCCGAGGCTGAAAAAACAAACTCAGCAACAGTAAACAAGTTTTCAAAAATATTCCCGCAAAATACTATTTTAGGTAATGCTGAAGCTAAAAATAATATTTCTATTCTAAGGTGTGCGCTGCCACTTCCTGAGAGTAAGAAAAAATCGGTCTATCTCACCGTAGCTTGCTTTACTTTGCTTACCGTATTTATTGCCTTTTCGTCACAAAACTGGAAGCCTGCAATGGCTTTTTTGGTGATAACGTATTTTAGTTATTGGCTTGCACGAGCATTTGTTTGCCATAACTATTATTTAGTAAAAACATCTCCTTTTATTGATATTAAAATAAATAGCGATGAGCTTTATCTGCCGGCGTTACTATTTACCGACAAAAAACCGCGCACATTAACTAAACAGGATATTGTCAGCATCGAGGCTAAATGGAATTACAATTACGACACAATTGATGACTCTATTGGCAGAACTACAAAAAGGTCACACTTAATATCGCTTGTTTTTAAAACCACAAAAGGGCAGAGCATAGCACTTTCTCACTGGAGTGTTGATAGTGAAGCCCTCGTATATTCGTTACTAAAACACCAATACCCAGTTTCATTAGATAGAACAAGCGAAATTGTTTACCCATTTAAGCAGCACGTTGGCTTGATGGTCGGCTTATTTATCGTGATAGTAATTATCAACGCGAGTAATTTACCAAACTTTATAAGCTCTTTTAATTTGTAATATTTTAAGGATATATTATGAATAAATGCCTAATTCCATTGTCGTTATTAGCAAGCTTTACATGCAACGCAGAGCTTGATTTAACAATCCTGAATAAACTAGACATATATGGTCACTCCGCCTGAGTCAAATTTTCAGGTGGTTTTTATTCTTTTACAGAACCCGAATTCAGGTTTCGCTTCTTAAATTAGAATGAGTGTCTTGTTTGTTTTCCTATATGATTTTATTTTTTCGTAAGCGTATAGCATAGCTAACGACACCAAGCCTTGCTTAATATTCCAAGGTAGCAGTGGCTCAAGGTTACTTGGCTGCTCTGCAATATGTTGCAAGCACGTTGAGATGTAGTCATGCACTACAAGATCATTTGCCTTTGCGGTTTCAACAAGGCTATAGAGTATGGCGCTGGCATGCGCGCCATTGCAGGTATTTGAGAACAGCCAGTTTTTACGCCCTATTACGAACGGTTTTATGGCTCGCTCTGCTCGGTTATTATCAATACTGAGCCGGCCATCATCGAGGTAACGCCTGAATTTCTCAAACTGATTTATCGCATAGGTAATTGCTTTACCTAGCGCCATTTGGGGAGGGATTTTATCTTTGTGTTTGAGTAACCATTGATACAATTCATCAACG
>NZ_JABEPJ010000058.1:0-535 GCF_013002825.1 Pseudoalteromonas sp. NEC-BIFX-2020_002 | reverse complement strand
ACAAAGCATACGAGCAAACGAAGGCAACACTGGTTGCATGTCTAGCCCATATACGCCGTAAGTTCATCGAGGCCAAAGGTAATAATAAAAAAACCGTTAAAGCGGATGTAGCACTTAACCTTATTCGTAAACTCTATGGTATTGAGCAAGCCATCAAAGGTAAATCGGTCAGTGAAAAATTCACCGTTAGGCAGCAAAAAGCCAAACCAATCGTTGATGAATTGTATCAATGGTTACTCAAGCACAAAGATAAAATCCCTCCCCAAATGGCGCTAGGGAAAGCAATTACCTATGCGATAAACCAGTTTGAGAAATTCAGGCGTTACCTCGAAGATGGCAGGCTCAGTATTGATAATAACCGAGCAGAGCGAGCCATAAAACCGTTCGTAATAGGGCGTAAAAACTGGTTGTTCTCAAATACCTGCAATGGCGCGCATGCCAGCGCCATACTCTATAGCCTTGTTGAAACCGCAAAGGCAAATGATCTTGTAGTGCATGACTACATCTCAACGTGCTTGCAACATATTGCAGAGCA